>DKEG01000006.1:0-39650 GCA_002452095.1 Bacteroidales bacterium UBA6828
TGTACTGTCCAATAACAAATGCAATTTTGTGCAAAGTTAGCGAAAATAATTGAAGAAGCAATCTTTCGGGGTTGAAAAGTTCAATTTTTCTCGTGGTCTTCTGTTGAGTTTTTTCTGAATGTTCATAATTTTCAAGTCAGAGAACTGTGTAAAATCAGCCCCCTTGGGGATGTATTTCCGTATAAGTTTATTGGTATTTTCGATGCAGCCTTTCTGCCATGAGGAATAAGCGTCCGTAAAGTACACCTTCACATCTTCTTTTCCTTTCATATACAACCCTTTGGTTATCAATTGATGGGCGGCAAATTCACTGCCATTGTCCGTAGTGATGGTCTTGATAGATCCGCGATAGGGAAATAGTTTTTTTACCACCATTTGAGCAATAGGTTCCGCCTTTTTGCCCGTAGGTATGCGTTGCATAATGAGCATATTGGTACTACGTTCCACAAGTGTCAGTATCACATGCTGTTTGCCGTCCACAATCAAGTCCATCTCCCAATCGCCGAAACGTCTGCCATTGGCTTCTTCGGGTCGGTCATGAATGCTTGTCCTGTTGGGGATATTGGTGGCTTTGGTCACATACTGTTTCTTCTCTTTACGACGGTAATGCAACTCATGGGGCATATGCTTTGCCAATTCTCCTTTCGTATCTGCATGGACATGATTATAAATGGTTTGGCGACCGATGTGAATGCCCTCTTTGGCTAGCACACCGCTTATCTGGCGTGGAGACCAATCCTCATCTTTTATCATCTGTTCCACACGCCACCACAACGCCTCGTCCTTGCGGTGATTGCCTAAAGTTGTGTGTTTGCGACTCTCGCATTTCCGTTGGGCAACAGTGAACACATACTGATTGTCGCGATTGGAATTGCGTTGCACCTCGCGCGTAATAGTCGAGGGATGGACGCCAATTTCTTGGGCGATACTTTTTTTAGGCTGTTTTCTTTTCAATCCCAAATAAATGGCGTACCTTTGTTCCGAAGTTAGTTGTTTGCTCATGACAATACAAAATTAACTGATTTCCGGGAGAGGTGCAAATCCTCTCCTGTTTTTTAATTCTTTTGTATTGCATCTGCCTTGGACGGTTCTTTGGGGCGCCCCCTGTCAGCCCCTGTTTCGGTACCCTCAACAGGGGCTGACAGGGGGCAAAAGTGTACCCCAAAATTGCGTTTCTAAATGGACACTATAATTTTTATGCTAAAACAGGCTCAACTGATCATCTTCTGAGGATTCTTTATGCGCCGATGTGTCTTCGGACTGTTCGTTGGTAATGATAAACGGCACACCTTCGACCTCTGTTGCGGCTGCATTGCCGCCCGGTTTCTCTGCCGCTGTCTCTTCAACGGGTATTTCCTCGGCGGGGTCTGCTACAGGTTCGGGCGTAATATCCTCTATTTTCGCCACCTCCAGCGTGGTCAGGCGTTTGCCTTTTGCCTTCGGCGATTTGGCATCGATAAAGTCCGCCATCACCACATCCATTGGTTCGCGTGTCTCGTCGGCAAACCGCACACGGAACGTGGCTTCTTCGCGGTCGGAAAGCAGCACAATATGCGAATCCTTGTTGTCGCCCACCATACTCTGCGGCTTGAAACCGGCATCGTCCGCCAGCGAGAAACGTTTGGCATAGTAGTATTTCTGGTCGGCATTCCAAAGAGCCAGCGACCATACCTTGTCGGGGTCAAATTTCTCGATACGCAGGATATTCCGGTCGAAATGCGCCGTGAGGTCAAACGTGGTCAGATAGTACTCACCCGCCGTTGTAATGACCAAAATGCGGTCTTCGTCCCAGAACTCACCGAGATAGTTTCCTTGTGCATCATAGTTGATACGCAGCACATCCGGGTCGAACCACACCTTACGCCCGCCGAGAGTGGAATGTCCTTTCTGTTTGAGCGTAATCGATTTGACCTCGTATTTGGTCAGCACATTGCCACGTGCGGAACGGCTCTTGACCGCCAGTTCACTCAGGTCTTTACACACCTCCATCTTCTTGAGATGCAAGGCGGGTTTGAGTGCTACGCGTATCACTTCCGCCTCACCGTTTGGGTTGGCGGTGAAATAGATGACTTTCGAACCCGGTTTGCCCTGTGTAAGGTCGTACTCCTTGTCGCGCGAAACGCCCATTACGTTAAAGCGTTTCATATAATAGACACCGCCCTTTCCGTCGCGATAGACCACATTATAGACCGTGCGGTCGTCATTCTTCTTAAAAATGGCAATATGCAGAATATCCGTGCCGATAAAGAGTTTCTCCGCCACACGCATAATCTTGTATTTGCCGTCCTTGTGGAATACTATCACATCATCGATATCCGAGCAGTTGCAAAGGAACTCGTCCTTTTTCAGCCCCGTACCAATAAAGCCCTCTTCTCGGTTAATATAGAGTTTTTCGTTTGCCTCCACCACGGTCTTCACGTTGATATTCGCAAAGTTGCGCACCTCGGTGCGGCGCGGGTAGTTGGCTCCGTACTTCTGCTTGAGCGACTCAAACCAAGCGATAGTATAGTCGGTCAGGTGGTTCAGGTTCTTGGCAGTCTCTTTGATCTTGCGGTCGAGGTCGCGCATCAGTTCATCGGCTTTTTTCGAGTCGAACTTCGTAATACGGATCATACGTATATCAAAGAGTTTCTCTATATCTTCGGTCTTTACCTCACGAATCAACTGCGGTTTCCATGGCGTCAGTGCCTTATCCACAAAAGCAATCAATTTCTCCTTGTTGGGTGCTGTCTCATAGCCAGACTCCTTATATATACGGTTCTCTATAAAGATTTTTTCCAGCGAGGTATAGAAATAGCGTTCTTCGAGTTCGGCTTTCTCTATCTCCAACTCCCATTTGAGCAGCGACTTGGTATTCTCTGTCGAGAGTCGCAGCAGGTTGCTCACGTTGGTAAAAATCGGTTTCTTGTTCTCTATCACGCAGCAGTTGGGCGATACATTGATCTCACAATCGGTAAACGCATACAGTGCATCAATCGCCTTGTCCGACGAACTGCCCGGTGCCAACTGCACGACGATACGCGCACTTTCGGCGGTAAAATCGTCCACTTTGCGCACCTTGATTTTGCCTTTCTGGTTCGCACGCAAAACGGTTTCAATAATCTTCGACGTGGTTGTGCCGAAAGGTATCTCGGTAATAATCAGCGTCTTGTTGTCATCCGCTTTTTGTATTTTGGCACGTATCTTAATCATACCACTGCGCTCGCCGTCGTTGTACCGGCTCACATCTATCTCGCCACCCGTCGGAAAATCGGGGTACAATTGAAACTCCTCACCGCGCAGATATGCCAGCGAGGCATCGCATAGTTCGCAAAAGTTATGCGGTAAAATCTTCGAGTTCAAACCAACTGCAATGCCCTCTACGCCCTGCGCCAAAAGAAGCGGGAACTTAATAGGGAGATGCACAGGTTCTTTCTTGCGCCCGTCGTACGACAGCATCCAATGAGTAGTCTTCGGGTTAAATACCGCCTCGAGAGCGAACTTGCTCAACCGTGCTTCGATATATCGGGGAGCCGCAGCCCCGTCGCCTGTCAGGATATTTCCCCAGTTTCCCTGACAGTCAATCAGCAAATCTTTTTGCCCGAGTTGTACCAGCGCATCGCCTATACTGGCATCGCCGTGGGGGTGATATTGCATAGTCTGCCCAACGATGTTCGCCACCTTGTTCATCTTGCCGTCGTCCACACACTTCATAGCATGAAGGATACGGCGCTGCACAGGCTTCAGTCCGTCCTCAATGGCAGGCACTGCACGTTCCAGTATCACATACGAGGCATAGTCCAAGAACCAGTCCTGGTACATACCCGTCAGATGGTATTTGACAGAGTCGTTGAAAGATTCCGGTTTATAGGTAGAGTGCGCCTGCGGAGCGGCTGCCGCATCTCCGATTATTTCCTCTTCAGTCTCTTTTCCCTGCGGGAACCCTGTTTCTTCCCCGAGATTAGTGCTGTCTTTCTCTTCCAATTCGTCGTCTTTCATATTGGTGTGCCTTTCGCATTGTTGTCCGTGTTACATATGTGCATTATATATACGATAAACCCTATCCTCGGGGTTAGTCTGAGGATAGGCTGTATCTATGTACCTGCAATCCGTATTGCAGGTCGGTAGCCATCAGTCTATGCGTTTGTTCAGAATGATATAGGTCAGAATACCCACTACCTCAAAAGCCAAACCGCAAACGAGCAGCCAGTTTTGTTGTACGGCAAACTGGTACACCACAAAGAAAACCACGCCAATCAACAGGAGGATGACGCCTAAGTATTTGAGAAATGCTTTCATATTGTTATATTCCAATAATTGTTTGCAAAGTTACTGCTTTTTTTCCAAAATTGCAAACCTGCCCCGTTTTTTGTCCGAAATCATCTTTTCTCCTGCAAAGTCAACACTATCTTGCCCACATTCACGCCGCTTTTCCCCATCTGCACCACCGGCACCTCAATGCCATCCAAATTACGGATACGCAAATCATCATAAACCTTGTGCGTATGCCCGCCGATAATCACATCTATATCGTGCGTCTCTGCTGCCAACTCTACATCGCAATAGTCCTGCTCCGTTGCAGGGTAGGTACCGAGATGACTCAAACAAACCACCACATCGCATTTTTTCTCGTTGCGCAACATCGTTGCCAACTCTTGCGCAATCGGGTACGGGGGATTATACACAATCGGTTCGAAGTTCTTATCAGCAATCAGCCCTTTCGGTTGTACGCCCAAACCGAAAATACCTATCTTCAGCCCGTCTTTGTGTACAATCGTATAAGGTTTTACCACACCCTCCAGCGGCGTACCTTTTACATCATAGTTGGCACAAACAATCGGGAAATTCGCTTTTTTCAGGATCATCGCCAGCGTATCCAAACCATAGTCAAACTCATGATTGCCGAGTGTGGCTGCATCATAACCCATTCGGTTGAGTGCCTCAATCTCCACCCGCCCGTGATAGAAATTGAAATAGGGCGTTCCCTGACAAAAATCGCCGGCATCTACCAGCAGCAAGTTCGGATCTTGTTTCCGTTCTGCGGCTATCAATCCCATACGGCGTGCATAGCCGCCGCGTCCGTCGGCTTTCGGTTCTATCTGCGAATGAGTATCATTGGTGTGCAGAATAGTCAGCGTCGTTGCCTTCTCGGAGCATCCCGTCAGCAGGCACAGCGATAACAATAGCGGTAAAATCTTTTTCATAAACAGGAATATTATGGTATTATATTTTCTCAATTTCTTCTATTTCTCTTGCCCACCGGGCAACAAAGGAGCCAACCACTCAAAAACGTTTGTTTATCTCCTCGTCGGTCATTACGGCAATCACCCGTTTCCCGTCAGGCGTACGCTGATAGGCGGGGAGCGCAAACAAGTGCGTCAGCAGGTCGCGCATCTCCTCCACGGTCAGCGTTTTCCCATAAGGGATAGCCGTATCATTTGCCAACGAGAGTGCAATCTTATGCCGCCACTCGTCCTGTGCATTCGTCCCCGTCTCGCGCACCACCTGCAAGATATGTTGCAGTATCGGCAAGGCGTTCTGCTGCCCGATTTGTGCAGGCACACCGTTGATACTATATGATGTCTTGCCAAACTGCTCCATATCGAATCCTATCGCCCGCAAGTCGTCCAATACGGGTGCGATAAGCAACATATCATCGGGCGTCAGATCCAATATCTCTGGGAAAAGCAACTGTTGCACCGGGGCTTTGGCGTTCTGCCACTCGTGTATATACTGATTATATAGTACGCACACGTGTGCGCGATATTGGTTGATCAACAGCAATCCCTGTGGAACGGATAGTAGAATATATTTGCCCGCATACTGCCATGGCATCAGTGTGGTCATATCTATATCAAACAGCGTTGGCATCTCTGCTTGCGGCTGCGGTTTCCATTCCTGTGCAGCCCTGCCCGGTTGCATAGGAAATAGTTTTTCCCAACCGTTCACCGACGATTTCTCTGCCGAAACAAACGTGTTGCGGGTCTTAAACGGGTTGTATGTCGGGTCAAACAATACTTTCGGTGCTGCTGCGGGACGCACATCATCTGTCGGCACCGGCATATCTATCTCCCCGTCCCTGTTGAAATCAATGGTCGGCGCAAGTGTAAACTTACCCAACGCCTCACGCACCGAGGCCAGCAGTATCTGAAAAATCGTCTGCTCGTCGGCAAACTTAATCTCGGTTTTCGTCGGGTGGATATTGACATCTATCGCCTCGGGTGCAATATCGAAATAGATAAAGAACGACGGCTGATAATCCCCCGGCAGCATACCCGAGTACGCCGTTTGCACCGCTTTCTGGAAATACGGATGACGCATATACCGCCCGTTCACAAAGAAATACTGCTGCGCATTCTTGCCTGCCGTTTCGGGTTTGCTGACAAACCCGCGGATGGACACTAGATCTGTGTCAGTCTTTACATCCACCAATCCGGATGTGTAGTTCCGCCCCGTCCCCTTGCCAAACACTGCCTCTATACGCTGTTTTTCCGTCCCGGCAGGCAGTTCGAGCATTATCTCGTCATTGTTTACAAACGTAAACTGCACCTTCGGATAAACCAATACAATACGATAGAAATCGGTCAGCAGGTTACGCAGTTCGGTCTGGTCGGTCTTCAAGAACTTCCGCCGCACAGGTACATTATAAAACAGGTTTTTTACCTTGAAATTTGTCCCAACAGGGCATTGGCATGGCTCTTGCGAAAGCACCTCCGAACCGGCAATCTCAAGCCGTGTTCCCATCTCGTCTTGCACACGGCGTGTCAACAACTCTATCTGCGCCACCGCACAAATACTTGCCAATGCCTCTCCGCGGAAGCCCATCGTGCGAAGAGAAAACAAATCCGATGCTGTTTGTATCTTCGATGTAGCGTGCCGCTCAAAAGCCATACGTGCATCGGTCTCGCTCATACCCGAACCGTCATCCACCACCTGCAATAGTGTCCTCCCTGCATCACGCACAATCACTTGGATATGGGTTGCCCCCGCATCCAAACTGTTCTCCACCAACTCTTTCAAGCACGAGGCGGGGCGTTGTATCACCTCGCCTGCCGCTATCTGATTGGCAACACTATCCGGTAAAAGATGAATAATATCCATATTCAACAGCCCATATCCTGCAGTTAGACTACAGGATTACATAAAATGCAATAATCAACATTGCCAGCAATGCAATCCAAAAAGCCAGTTTCGATTTCTTGCGCTGCCGCAGTTGTGTCATATTCTTCTCGTGTTCCTCACGAAAAGACCCGCGATGGAGGTGCTCCCTGCGCTCCTTGCGTTCCTCCTTGTCTTTATCGTAGTAGATAGGACGATAATCCCATTCGCGGGGCTTGGGTACTTTGGGAAAAAGCACAGACATATTCAATGAACAATTAAGAATGAACTATTAATCCGCAGAGCAATCTCTAAGATCACTAATGACTTAAGGACTTTAATATCTTTAATAACCTTATTGCCTTTTTTCCACACTCCCGAACAACAAACAAAAAGGGTCTGCCCGACTATTCGTCAGGCAAACCCTTTTATGAGAGTAAACTTACTTTACGATTGCCTGGAATGTAGCATCCTCTGCATACTTGGCGAACTCGATATCTTTCTGTGCCTTAGCCTTGAGCGAAGCGTCTTTGGCGACAGCCACTTTCATATTGCTGTAAACAGCATCGCGGTCGTTGGTGCGGGCAGCCACCACAGCGGTCAGGTAAGCAGTCGTAGCATTCGGCTCTTTCACATTAGCCAAAGTCTGACGAGCGGCAGCATAATCCTCGTTCAGAATCTGCTGAACAGCAGCATTGTTGGTAGCCGCATTGCCATAAGCCGACTTGGCAGCCTTGTAGTCGCCCTTCATTGTATAGAACGTACCCATAGCAGCAGCCAAGTTACCTTGTGTACCGGCTGCCTTGCCGAGGTATTCCTCTGCTTTTTTCAGGTCGTTGTCAGCCATTGCAGCCAAACCTGCATTGTAGTTCACGTCTGCATTGTTCGGAGCAATCTCCAATGCCTTGCCGTAAGCGCGGCGAGCCTCGGCGATGTTACCCTGCTCAAAATAGATCATACCCATATTGTTGTATGCACGGTAGTCGCCGAACTGCGAAGCCGCTTTCTGATAGATAGCGATTTTCTCTGCATTGTCATTGGTCAGCGTAGCAGCATAGAGCAACTCCTCTACGTTCAGTTGTGCGGGGTCGTTCTTTGCCAACTCCTTGATCTCATCGTCTGATTTTCCGATCAGGTCGGTAGTCAGAATCAAGCGGCTGCGGCGCAACTCAGGCAGAATCTCCTCAGCAATAGTCTTATACACACTGCTCAAGTTCTTGATTTGTGCCTCGCGTTCCTCGGGATCGCTATACATACTCAACACACGCAAAACCAAGTCTTTGTCCTGCATATTGCTATTCTCCATAGCGGTTTGGAAACCTGCCCAGTCCTCTGCGGTAATCTCCGAAGCGATGTCGGTTTTAACCTTGTCTTTCTTCAGTTGTTTCTGCAAGAATTTCTGTGCATTCTTCTGACGGTCGGTAGCCAATTGTGTATTCAAAGCCAAACCGCCTTCGGGGCTGGCATAACCGCTTACTTCCAATTTGTTGATAGCCTTTTTCTCATTCTCATCAGCCTCCTTGATAGCCGCACGCAAATCCTTCATCTCCTGGCTGCCGGTCTCCGAACTGCGGAGATTCGACTGTTGGATAAGGAATTTGATATCTGCCTCTTGCATCTCTTGGATAACACGCTGGAACTTATCGGGCGTGATAGCCGCCTTGTTGTCGCTGGCTTTTGCCAACTTTGCGGTAGCCATCAAACCGTCTGCTATCTTCAAATCAGGAATCTCAATCTCTTTCTTGCCAACTTTTGCAGTAAAGCGCAAGTAGAGTTCCGATTTATCCATTGCGGGAACGTAATCAAAACTGCAAGATTGGCTGTAAGTACCGCCATTCTTATAATTTACTTTCTTGCCGTTTTCTTTCACTTTCTCACCTACATAGGTTACGGCTTCGCCCACCGACTCCTGACCGGCATATTTCAGCACCGGAGTAACGGTCAAAACGCCTTTTTTGGCAAATTTCTTCACAGGGAACGTACCCGTAATGTCCGCATTTACCTTATCCCCGACTACGGTAAGCGGGTTTGGATTAACAGTAATCTCTTCCGGTTTCGGCAGAGTCTTGCTGCAAGATGCCAGCATTGCTACAGCAATGATCGACAAAAATAAACCTTTTTTCATACGTATAAATTTGAGTTTTGTTAATATATTCATCTTTGGCAATTCGTAGAACCGTTTTTGCCCGTTTTTATATCGCGCATACAATGCCCTATCTTTTGCGCTGCAAAATTACAAAACTTTTTCCATTCTTGCAACATTCTTTTCCATTTTTCCTACAACCACGCCAAAATAAGGTCGCACACAGACTCTTTTCCACAACGAGCCTACCCAAATTACCCATTCGCTACAACACAAAGCCGTCTCAAAATCCGTACTTTTTCAAAGCCAGATAAACGCGGTCAATAGGAAACCCCATCACATTGAAATAACTGCCCACCATCTTTTCCACACCGATATAGCCGATATATTCCTGCACCCCGTATGCCCCCGCTTTGTCCAACGGACGGTAACGCTCTACGTAATAGTCAATTTCCTCTTCCGTCAACCTGCGGAATGTTACGTCCGTGCAATCGACAAACGACTCCTGCAAGGTGGTGGTAGTCAGACTGACCCCCGTATAGACCTGGTGAGTATGCCCGCTCAGGCTGTGTAGCATCTGTTTGGCTTCCTCCAAACTATGCGGTTTGCCGAGCATTCGCCCGTTGAGCCAAACGATCGTATCGGCAGTAATAAGTAGTTCATCGGGGCGCAAACCGGTATATGCCTGCGCTTTCTCGCGCGATATAAATAGGGGAATATCCCCTGCTTGCAACTCTGCAGGGAAATGTTCGTCCGTATCAATAGTAACAGTCTCAAAGGGTATATCCAGCCCCGCCAGCAGACTGCGGCGGCGGGGAGATTGTGAACCGAGAATTAAACGCATTGGAATAATAAAAAGTCAGGTGGATGACGGGTGGATAGCCTCACTACACATTATCTATCCTATGCGTATCCTATAACAAATTAACCAAATTTTACAACTGCCGCATAACCACAAAACTGAACAACATTCCGAGAAACATAATCAGTTTCATCAGTCCTTGCGCCCCTCGATAGTCCGATGGAATACGCGCTGCCCACAGCAGCCACAGTTCGCACACAAAGGGTATCTGTAGCCCGAACACCATATAGCGCGTGGAAAGCGATTGCCATACGTGCGGAAACGGCAGCAACGCATACCACACATACCCAATCAGTCCCATCGTCAGTACAATCAACAGGGTTACAATCACTTTTGTCCACGTCTCCCCGAGGCGGATGGGCAGCGTGCGGCATTCCAACTCACAATCGCCCTGTTTGTCCTGCATATCCTTGATAATCTCGCGTATCAGCGTACAGAGAAAAGCAAACAGTGCAAAACCGCCCAACCAAACATACAGATCACGCTCCAGCGGGGTGTATTCCAACAACACCCCATACCGGCTGCGCAGCAACCCCACATTGGCAAACGCAATCACCATAGGCGTCAGTGCAGCCACAAAAGCCACCACTATATTGCCAATCAAAAAACGCCGTTTGTAACTCGACGAATAAAACCACAACAGCCCCGGCACAAACACATAAATAATAGCCAGCGACCAACTGCGCACCAGCCAAGCCGCCGCCAATCCGCACACAATCCCTACTCCGCTCAATGCCCAGCCAATCCGCACGGCAGCGGTTTTGCTTATGGTGTTGGTTACAATCAGTTTGTCAGGACGGTTGATACGGTCTATCTTCACATCGAAATAGTCGTTCACCACATATCCTCCTGCAGCCACACAGACGGTTGCCGCTATGAGCAAAAGCAGCACGTACCACGGCAGTTGCTCACCGTAGAGTTGGCTGTCCAGTATCGGCACCGCCACCCATTTCTCCATCACCCACAGCAGTATGGCAACAAAGATCAGGTTTTGATAGCGGACAAGTCGCAGAATATCTCCTATTTTTTGCACGTCTTCCTGTTTTTGTTTGTGGTAGTCTTGTGTGCCATTTTCGGCGTAATACGCAAGATAGCCCCCTTCCATGCCGGCAGGGTAATACACGTCGGTTCCGAAGCGGTAAAAGTCAGGTTCGTATAGACCGTATCAGTCAGCAAATCCACCGCATCGGCACGCTGTATCTCCTCTTGCTCCATATAAACAAACGCATCGGCAGGGATGTTGATATGCATATCCACCTGCCGATCATCGAAATTCAGCGCAACCAGCAGCACTTCATCGCCTGCCTTGCGCAGGTAAGCATACTGCTCGTGCTTGTTGAAACCGCCGTTTTGTGCATACTCCAGATCATACATCTTGCCACTGTTGATGGCTTTGTTATCACGCGCAAGAGTCAGTAGACGTTGGTAGAACCCGCGCAACTGCTGTTGCTCGTCGTCCAAGCCCGCACCATCGAATTTCCCGCGGTTTGCCCATGCTTGCAGCGATTTCACACCCCAATAGTCAAATATCGTTGTGCGACCGTCCATTCCCGAGAAACCCTCCATATCCATACCCCGCTCGCCCAATTCCTGCCCTGCATACACTAATACAGGGTTCTTATATAGTGTGGCTACGGTTATCATAGCAGGCTCGGCACACGCCCCACGCCCGCAGAAAAAACCGCTGGCAATACGTTGCTCGTCGTGGTTCTCAAGGAAATAGACCATATTGTCAAGTATGTCCCCTTGCGCCATCCATTGCATCGTTATTCCCTCTGCCGCCCAATTCCTGCTCGTTACACCGCGCAGATAGTCATACATCCCCACTTTGTCATACAGGTAATCAAACCCTGCATTCAGGTACGAACGATACAGCCCCGGATTGTAGCACTCACCCATAAACTGCACCTCGGGATAGGCTTGTTTCACTTGCGGAATTGCCCACGCAAAGAACTCCACCGGCACCATCTCCGCCATATCCACACGGAACATATCCACCTGCTTGCCTGCCCAGAATAGCAGAATGTCGCGCATCTTCTCCCACGTATTGGGTATCGGCTCAAACTGCTTCTCGCCGCCGCCTTGGTAAAACACGCCGTAATTCAGTTTCACAGTCTCGTACCAGTCGTTGCGCGAGGGGTGTGCCGTAAAGCAGTCGTTGCCCGTCGCACGTGCAGGATATTCATTATACCCCTGTATATCAAAATCGGGCTGAAATTTCTCTCCGGGGATATAATAAAAATTGTTCAGCGGTGAAAAAGCCCAGTTCGGATTGTCGTCCTCGCCAAGGTCGCGCACCCCGGCAGGCTTGCACACCGAGTGATACTCACGCGCCACATGGTTCGGCACAAAGTCAATCACCACTTTCAGCCCCGCCTTGTGCGTGCGTGCCACCAGCGCCTCAAACTCCTGCATACGCTTCTGCTCGTCCGTTGCCAAGTCGGGATCTACATCGTAGTAATCGGTTATAGCATACGGACTACCCGCCAAACCTTTGACAATCGCCGCTGTATTATGTTCGGCAGTGGCGTGGCGGATAACACCCGTGTACCAAACATGGGTAGCACCCAAGTCTGCAATCGACTTGAGTGCTCTGGGCGTTATATCCGCAAATCTGCCGCAACCGTTCTCCTCGCGCGTGCCATTATGCTTGCGCGTTTCATTATAGTTGCCGAAAAGGCGGGGCAATAGTTGATAAATAATCGGTTTCACGTTGTTTGAATTTTGGTTATACATAGCACATTACGAATACTGTGCCAAAATACAAACCCACGATACCTGAAAAGTCAATCGGTTCGTGTTTTGCGAACAATTACGCATTATAGTTGATACAGTTTGAATATATTTATGCCGCCGTAGGCAATAAGATTTATAGCAATTTGTAATGCCACGCCCAAGGTTTATTTAGATTTCTTGCCGCTCTGCGGCAAAGGAGAAAAATCAATTTATATTCACAACTGATATCAACGCAGCATTAAACAAGCGCCTGCGTATCGCTGGCAATCATCAACTCCTCGTCGGTCGGGATAACGCACATCGCCACCTTGCTCTCGGGAGTGGAGATAACAGCCTCTTCGCCGCGGATACCCGCATTTTTCTGCTCGTCCAATTCCGCACCGAGATAGGTAAAACCTTTGGCAATCTCCCCGCGGATATACGCATCATTCTCACCAATACCGCCTGTGAACACAATTATATCCACGCCGTTCATAGCGGCAGCGTATGCACCTATATATTTCTTCACGCGGTAGATAAACATCTTGCGGGCCAGATCGGCACGCTCGTTACCCGCTTTGATAGCCGCATCAATATCGCGTGCATCGCTCGACACACCGCTCACGCCAAGCAGACCCGACTTCTTGTTTACCAAGTTGTTAAACTCGGCTGTCGTCAGATGCTCCTTATCCATAATATAGGTTGCCGCACCCAGGTCAAGATCGCCCGAGCGGGTGCCCATCATCAATCCCTCCACAGGGGTCAGACCCATCGACGTATCCACCGACTTGCCGTCCATCACCGCCGCACACGAACCGCCGTTGCCGATATGGGCGGTAACGATTTTCTTGCCCCGCGGGTTTACGCCGAGGTACTCGCACACGCGTGCCGACACATAGCGGTGGCTCGTGCCGTGGAAACCATAGCGGCGAATGGCATATTTCTCATATAATTCATACGGTAGTGCATACATATACGCATAGTCGGGCATCGTCTGATGAAAAGCCGTATCAAAGACAGCCACTTGCGGTACGCCCGGCAGCGTCTTTTCGATAGCCTCGATACCTTTCAGGTTGGCAGGGTTGTGCAACGGAGCCAACTCTGCACACTTGATAATCATCTCTTTCACCTCAGGGGTGATCAGTACCGACTTGTTGAATTTCTCGCCGCCATGCACCACGCGGTGTCCTACGGCTCCTATCTCTTTCAGATCTTTGATGCAGCCGATTTTCTCGTCCACCAGTGTATCCAGTATCAACTGAATACCCACCGTATGTTCGGGCATATTCTTCTCGATTCTCACTTTTTCTCCATTCGGCAGTTTCACCTGCAGGAACGAATCTGCCAAACCGATTTTCTCTACACCGCCTTGTGCCATCACGGTCTTGCCCTCCATATCGAAGAGTTTATACTTTATACTGCTGCTACCGCAGTTCAAAACTAATATCTTCATATCTGTATTGTTGTTTTATTTCGTTCTGTCTCCCCTAGTTCTTCTAGTTCCCCTAGTTATTCTAGTTCTTCTAATAAAAAAACGCTAAAAGAGGTCGCCTGTCTCCAAGACGACCTCCCTTACACCTTATTTTATAGCCTGGTTGGCGGTAATAATCACCATTTGTACAATATCCTGTACCTTGCACCCGCGGCTCAAATCATTCACAGGAGCAGCAATACCCTGCAAAATCGGACCCACTGCGTCTGCACCCGAGAAACGCTCCACCAACTTGTACCCTATATTACCGGCCTGCAAGTCCGGGAATATCAGCACGTTGGCTTTGCCTGCCACAGGCGAACCCGGCGCTTTCGTCGCTGCCACACGCTCCACCAAAGCCGCATCTGCCTGCAGTTCCCCATCAATAGCCAAGTCCGGTGCCAACTCTTTGGCGATACGGGTAGCCTCCGTTACTTTGTCCACCAACTCGTGTTTTGCCGAACCCTTCGTCGAGAACGACAGCATAGCCACTCTCGGTTCGAAACCGCCAAGCGTGCGTGCCGTCTCTGCACTCGAGATGGCAATCTGTGCCAATTGTTGTGCGTCGGGGTTCGGATTTACAGCGCAGTCTGCAAATACCAAAACTCCGTTCTCACCCAACTGCTTCGCAGGGGTAAACATCAAGAATGCACCCGATACAATCGATACGCCGGGTTTGGTCTTCAGTATCTGGAATGCAGGACGGATAGTATCCGCCGTCGTGCCGCGTGCACCGGCCAACTCGCCGTCTGCATCGCCGTTCTTGATCATCAGGCAGCCCAGATACAACGGATCTTGTGCTTTCTTTGTCGCCTCTTCGGGAGTCATGCCCTTTGCTTTGCGCAGTTCGTAGAGCAGATTCGCATACACCGGCATCTTTTCATCGTGCAGCGGATCGACGATGGTCGCGTTTTTGATATACTCATACCCGTTCTCCTCTGCCATTTTGCGGATGGTTTCGGGATTACCGACGAGAATCAGGTTCGCAATTTTGTCTTTCAGGATGATGTTTGCAGCCTCAAGGGTACGCGGTTCATCCCCCTCTGGCAATACGATACGTTGCAGATTAGCCTGCGCACGCTCGCGCATTTTTTGTAGAATGTCCATAATATATTTTTTTGTGTTTTTTTTATAATTCTATCGTTCTATTTTTCTATCATTCTATCGTTGTTCTATCTTTCTATGCATATTATGCAACAACGTACTACATAGTACCAATTACGTAGAAAAGACGTAGAAAGGACGTAGAAAGAATAGGCTTTTTCTATGCACTTATGCAGTTTATCGGCTGCATACAATGCATAATCAAAAAATTTTCCCACTTTTATAGTGCTGCAAAATTAAGAAATTATCGGCAGATGTGCAATACAATACTACAAAAATGAAGATTTTTACACTTTTTTTTTGATATTCCAAAAAAAAGCAGTAATTTTGCATTTCGAAATCGGATTCAACTCTATGAGAAAAGGACTTATCGCTTTGTTGGTTTGTACATTGGCTTTGAATGTCAATGCACAACAACATAGTGATATTAAGGGCGCACATCCGTGGAAAAGCAACGAGACTGTCGCTACCGAAGAAAGCCATTGGTCGCTCCTTTTCAATGCGGGTTTTAATTCATTCGACGGTGATTTCGGTTCCGAGATGAAGCACCCCGTATATGCTCCTGCATTAGGGCTGAGTGCGGAATATGCTTTCAACCCGTTCCTTGCATTGGGAGTTGACTATATGTTTGATATGTACAGGGTTACCGGTAATACGGAGTCGGAGCACAATGCAGACATCCTGCTCAATGGTATGATGCACAGAGCCGGAGCATATTTGGCGGTTGACCTGATGAATTGTTTCTACCCGCGCGCCGAGCGCAAAATCTTCGGTTTCCAACTTCTCGGAGGTGGAGGTGCAGGATGGTTCAAAAACAACACGTATTACACCGATGACTCTCGCGGTAATACAGCAAGTGCTGAAGCAAAGTCAATGGATAAATATACCAATCGTCCATATCTGATGGGAGGCGTAAATTTTGAGTTCAACTTGAGCCGCAGTGTGGCATTGGGTATCAAAGGTACTTACTCCTATTTTACCAAGGACGACATTGACGGGCGCGGCTACCAAGGCTTGAATGCTATTGCCAGCAAGAATAACGACGGTATATTCTCTGTTACGCTCAATCTTCGCTACAAGATTGATGCCGTGTACAAAACCCACGTGCGCAACATCTCGTCCGACCGAGTGATTGAGCGTCAATTGGTCGCCAACGAGCAGGCAAAGCAACCCAAAGTAAATCCAACCGGTACCGGTCGTGTGGACACAATAGTGGTCGTGCATAAAGATACGGTGGTTGTGCGTTCCAATACTACCACAACGGTTACTCCGTCAGAGGATTACTATTTCGTTTATTTCGAAACAGGAAAATCGGCACTTTCGTCCGAGGGGTTGATTACCGTTCAGCAGGTGGCTACCCGCTTGCAGCGTGAAACACAGCGTTATGCCGTTATCAATGGTTACTGCGACAATACCGGTTCCGAGAGTATCAATAACGTCATCGGTGAGGCGCGTGCAGAGGCGGTTATGAACGAACTGATAGAAGAGTACGGTATTGATGCGGCGCGTATCACGGCTTGTGGACGCGGCAAGATCGTAGGCAAGCGCAGCAAAGCCGCTTACAGCCCCAATCGTCGTGCAGAAGTGCGCCTGGTTACCCGCGACGAGTTTGAACAACTCAAAGCCGAATGCGCAGAGGGATACAAACCTTCAAACAACGCATCGGTTTCGATGGCTGCTGCTTCCGCAAGCAGTAATGCCCGGCAAGAAACGCTGTCAGATAACATCATTGACGAGGTGGTGGTTGCCAAAGATATGACGCTTAGCCGGCTGGCACGCAAATACTATCAGAATACACATTGCTGGGTATATATCTACCAAGCCAACAAGAAAGTGATTCCTAATCCGAATGCACTCACAGCGGGCAAACACTTGGTAATACCCGAATTGACAGATGCCCAGCGCACCATCACCAAGGACAAATGCCTTGATTTGTACAAAAAACTGCGCAATAGCAAGTAATTACTAAATTACAAATTACAAATTAGTCATTACACATTAAAAATAGGTTCGTATCGCCTTATACTTATAATAGATACGATGGTCTCATAGCTCAGTTGGTTAGTAGCACCTGACTCATAATCAGGGGGTCGTAGGTTCAAGCCCTACTGAGACCACAAATGCAATATATTGAAAATGAGGTACTTACAAATTTTGTAATGCCTCATTTTTGCTTTATAGGCAAAATCCGCTGACCTTTTGCGCTCAATCCCGCACCAATAAAGGGAAAACAGGGTACATTTGGGGTACATTTAGGGTGCAAATGAAAACACACAAAACCTTGCAACTTCCTTGCAACTTTTTTCTAACCTATCAAAATTATAGATATTATGGCAAAACTAACCATTATTTTAGACAAGCGTACACATAATACACAGGGACTGTTCCCTATCAAGATACAAATATGTAATGCGGAGAGTTCCACCTCGGTAAGCACACGAATGTTCGTCTCGGAAAAAGCATTTGTCGGCACACCCGAAAAAGTGGTGGATAAGAGTTTCCCCAATGCGTCCGCTATCAATGCACGTGTAAAACAGATGTATCTTGAATATATGAATGCCATTACCGAATTGGACTATGCAGGCAAACTCCAACGTTCAACGGCGGCAAGTATCAAAGACTATGTAAAACGCAAAGGCAATCAAGAGGAAATTGACGAAACAACATTCTCATCGGAAATGGATAGGTATATCTCTACGTGCCGTGCCGACAAAACAAGACAAGGATATGAGTATGCACGTGATATGCTTGGGAAATATATGAAGAAAAACACTATCTATTTCGATGAACTCTCCTACCCGACACTGGTCGCATTTGATAGGTGGTTGGAGCAGCGAGGTTTGTCTATCAATTCCCGTGGGGCTATCTTTCGGTATATCCGCTCGGTATTCAATGCGGCAATCAAAGCAGACAAGTTGTCTCCAAGTGTTTATCCGTTCCGCAAATTCACGATAAAGAAAGCCTATAAGGAAAAGGAGTTCTTATCTTTGGCAGATATGCAGGCGTTGCTTTCACTTGAACTGAAAGGTATGCAAAAGACGGCACGTGATTTCTTTTTGCTATCGTTCTACCTTTGCGGTGTCAATCCTACCGATTTGTTTCATTTCCCCAAAGCAGACAAAAAAGGAAATCTTGTCTTTGTGCGACAAAAGATAGCGCATACTGAACCTATGCCGATACATCTACATATCCAACCCGAAGCACAGGAGATAATAGACCGCTATGCAGGCAAAGAGCATTTATTATACTTTGCAGAGCGGTATGAATATGAGACATTCCGCAGAAAAATGAGCAAATTATTAGAGGATATAGGAAAGCAGATAGACCGCCACATCTATTTCTATATGGCACGCTATACGTGGGCAACTTTTGCAGACAATATCGGTGTACCGCACGATGTCATCAGCAAAGCACTCGGACATTCGGATAAAAGTACGGCAGAAAAATACTATATCAGTTTCAACTGGGATAGGGCAAACTCCGCCAACCGACAGGTGATTGATTATTTATTTGGCAAAATGTAATATCCGGATTATCGGTTCAGCGACATATACTCCCAAGCCTTGCCTTTTCCGTTCCAGTCCTCGTCTGCAAAGAAAAACAAATAGGCAATATCCATTACTTGCTCATCGTCGAACTTCTTGCAGAAATCCGCATAGGCAGCGTTGTACGCCACATACCTGTCCCACGGAGTAGTCCCCTCTGGAAATTTCTTACCCTGCACAGCCGTCTCCACCTGCTCCATAGTCCAGTGCGCTCCGTGGTGTTCGTTGCCTGCTGCGTCCGTGTAGTGTATCGCAGACACATCGGCTTCCGCAAACTCCTTGTCATAGTGCGCACCGCACAAGTCCTCGTGCAAGTCCCGCAACAGAGAGTGGTACTTGGCGGGGTCTTGCGCACGGATATACTCCATTGCCGCATTGGTCGTCTCCACCGACTTCCACATCACTTTCTCACCACCGCCATTCTTAACGGCGGTTTCTATCATACTCTTGTAGTTCATACATCATTGGTCGTTTTAGGAATCACTTAAAAACAACGAGAGGAATGGTACAAGCCCACTCCTCTCTGTACATACTATGCGTACACCGCACTCACACTCACATCGGTGGTGATTTGGTACGCTTTGCCGACATTGCACCGCTTGTCCGCCAACACACCATCGCTCACACCCTGCGTCAGACTGATAGTCGGTGCTGCCGTGGCTGCCGAGTTGGCAAACATAAGCATGGTCCGCTCAACGAACTGCTGCGTTACGGTGTTGCACCCGCAACCACCCTTCGGAACATATTGTATCGTTCCCTGCGCAACCAGTTCCACACACGTAGTAGTGCCTGTGGTAGTTTGGTTTTCGAGTGAGTACCGTACAGTTGCCGTCGGCTGAATACTCTGATTGACGCACACCGCTCTGCACAACCGCTCCTTTACTATCGCCGCAAACTGCTGCACGGCTGTTCCCGTGGCGGCACTTACCGCCACCACATTCATTGCATTTAGATTTAGCATATCTCATCCTCCTCTTTCAGTTTAATCTGTTCGACATCGGAAACAGGGAGGTTGGCATTCAGCAGCCTCTTCAACCGCAACAGGTCGTCTTTCGTAAACACTACCGCTCCCTCCATTAGCGACCATTCCCCTTTCTCAATGGCGGTATCTACGATACTATGCGCCATACGGGGTACTGCCTTGTCGGGTATCGCCGACAGATACTGCCCCACCAGCGGAGCAACCAACGACGATGCTATACCCGACGCAAACGGAGACAACTCCGCACCGACAGACCAATCACCCGACACCCAACCCGAGTTGCGCACAAACGCTTCGATGTTCCCCACAAAGGGTATCGTGGATAGTTTGTGGCTTGCAAAGTACGATATAAACGGCTCGCCCCACTTGACCAATATAGCGGTCAGTATCTCCACATTGCTGTAATTCATAACCAATCCTCCCTGTCCGTTTTAGTTGTTGCCGCAGTTGCACCCGGTGTCGCACACACGGCTTTGCGGGATAACGGTCATCGTGATGTTCGCCAAGGTAGCCGCCATAGACTTCTGCTGGCTCGACAGCACATCAATACCCGCTTGAAACTGTGCATTCAGCACACTCTGCTTACCCTCTGCTACAAGGCGTGCCTCACGCTCCTCGGCAATCTTGCCGCTCAACTCCTCACGCACGGCATCCAATCGGTCTCTTGCCGCCGTATCACGCCCCGCAAGGTCTTTGTACACCTCCACGAGTTTCTTGTCCGTGGCGTTGTCTGCTTGCAGAATGGCATTCTCCATACGCAGTTTGCTAATCTCGTCCGCCTCGGCAGTCGCTACCGCACCACTGCGACCCAAGCCGTTACCCAAGCCGCCAAGCCAACTCAAACCGCCAAGAGCAGTTCCGATAATACCTGTGGTCAGACCCGCATTCGCTTTGGAGTTAGACGCTACATTGTGCATCTCTCCGTGTTCATCTTTAATCATCATAACGCTGATAATTTTCCCTCCTCTCACACCTTCGGAGATTGGTATCGGAACACTCCTCGTTCCGACACTGCAAAAGTACAGACAATATGACAAAGGGCAAAAAAATACCCGCCAACTTACAGAAAAGGTAACGCACACTTGTCGTAGAGTTACCGACAACTTACGGCACAATGTCCGCCGCTCGCTTGCATATATGGAAATTTTGCCGTAACTTTGCAGCGGAAATAGTGATATGTGGGATATTCTTACTATACTGCGTGGTGGAAATCGGAAAAAAGAGGTTGAAAGCCAAAAGGACTTTTCAGCCTCCTTTGTGGATGTCTCACAATGGCAAGAAGCACAAGAATATACCACAGGTGGAACTCGAGAAAAATGCTGGTTGATAAATTCCAAAACATATACACTCTACTTTTTCAAAGTTTCAATCAAAAAGGGGGATAAAGATTATCCTACTGAGTTTTGGATGGAAATAATAGCGTCCAAAATAGGTGCAATGTTAGGGCTTAATATATTAGATTACAACATTGCCAAACGTATGGATAAAGTAGGATGTATTTCTAAACATATGGTAGCAGAGAACGAAGGATATGCTTTAGTGGAGTTGATGTATATTCTAGCAGGATTTAGCGATAACTATAACCCGGAAACAGACAAAGATAAGTTCACAGTTGATTTCGTGTACAATGCACTTCAAGCAATCGGATTAGAAAAATACATCAAAGAGTTCATAGATGTATTGGTTTTTGATTGTATAATAGGCAATCAGGACCGACATCAAGAGAATTGGGGATTGATTTCGCCACAAGAGGCTAAGAAACACATTCCTAAAGAAACAAATCATACAGGAAACATCAAACTATATTGGGTGGGGTCGAAAGTAGCACCAGTCTATGATAGCGGAAGCAGTTTGGGCAGAGAAAAAGATGAAATTACCATTCGTCAAATGTTGACAGATAATGCACAAACTGATGCTTATATAAACCGATATAAGCCTGAAATAAGGATTGAAGAAGGACGGAAGATAACCTATATGGAAATGTTAAAATACTTATTACAACACCCTACATACGGAGCGTTGACACGAAAAAGTATCGAAACATTTATTCGAAATTATGATGCTGATATGGTGGCACAAATTGTTATGGATATAGATAATAATTTACCACCTGACTTAAAGAAAACCTACGGCTTATCAACCTCTCGAAAGGAATTTGTGATAAATTTGATAAATAGGAGAATTCATAAATTAGAGCAGTTCCTTTGATATGGCACACAAAGAGTTTGGAAATATATTTTTGTCTTGGAGACTAAAAAAAGGAGATGCAAGGAATATGGTTGGTGTCCTTAGAGAGACATCAACAGGGGTTGTATTTTCCTATACAGAAAAAGGGAAAGAACTTGCCCAAAAACATAGTTTTAACCCCTATGCAGGTTTTCCTGATATAGATATGGTATATCAGCAAAATGTGTTGGATATCTTTGGACAACGTCTTATGAGACCAGAAAGACCTGATATACAAAGATATTATGACCTTTGGAACATTCCTGCTGATAAAACGGCAGATAAGTTGTATTTATTAGCAAAAACACAAGGAATACAAGCAGGAGATATGTTTGAATTTTTAGCAGATTACAACCCTGTCGAAAATCTTTCATTTGTCAGTGAAATATGTGGTTTATCTCATAGCCATTTACGATCCGATATTATTCAAAAAGGAGATATATTGCAATGGAAACGAGAAAATCATACTCAAGACAGATATGCTGTAGCCTTGTATAAAAACGGAGAGAAATTGGGTTACGTTAAACAAATCCATAATCGTATTTTTTCTAAGACCAAACATACTATACAAATTAAGGTCGTGTCTATAGAAACCAATGGTCATTTGAATAAAGCATATATCCAAATAAGCCTATAGATATTACTTATCACAACTTATAAAGCGGCTGCTCATTCAGAGCAACCGCTTGCTTTTTCACCCTGGGGCAACAACTTATGCTCCATTGTCTCGGTCGGGCTTGCCACGTGGGTCTCGCTTTTGTACTTGGCAAATATCTCACTCACACGCAGCGTTACTTTCGCCTCGGCTATCCTGTACGCCCACGACCGTTTCTTGAACTCGTGCGCCGAAAAGAGTATGTCGGGTATTGCTTTTTCTTCACGATTGATGACGGACGCTATCGTGGTACAGGCATAGCCCATAAATCGCAACTGCGACACAAAGATACAGCGTGCCATAGTAGCGTTTTCTTTCTTCGTCTTGCCCAGAATATCCTCGGCGGTTATCTTGGTGAACTCGCTGATGTTGTTTGTGGTCTCCTCCACCACAAACTGCAACACCTGCATTATGACCTTTTCCTTATCGTTCATAGGTTTGGGTATTGGGGTTGTTTTGTTGCGTTTCAACGTACGCAGTTCGGCGTGAATATGGGTGTGGCTCATATATGGAGTTTGTATAGTATTCCTATAGTGTTCCTATAGCGGAACACCATAGGTTGCACGTGGGTTGTCGGGCGTTATGGTGCAGGCGGGAGCGGCATCTGCGTTGCCTGTACCTGCTGTTGTTGCATAGTCTGCGCTTCGGCGGCTTCCTGCTGTTTCTGCTTGATACGCTCCAACATCTTGTCCGCAAAGGGCGAGGTGCTGCTCTCCAAGTAGGTCTCTACATCAATTGCTCCGTTCTGTAACAACATCATCAGCAAGTTCTCGTTCTGCGCACGGAATACGCCTTGCGACTGGTTCTCGATGAGTGCAAGGTCAAACTGCGAGTTGCGCACTTTGTCGGGGTCGTACCACTTGCTTTCCTCGCTATAGTCTTTGCCTGCGATATTGAGATAACGGCGGTCGGTATAGTATTGCTGAATGACCTGCATAATCTTGTAGTCGCGTTTGCGGATAAGACCATTGTACCACTGCATCATATCGGCGATATTGTTGTTGGCGTTCTGCGTCTCCTGCGCATAGAGCGAAGACGGAGTACCGCTTTTGGCTTGCTCACCACGCATAGCACCGTGTGCGCCGGTGATTTCATTGAGCAGGCTCATATACTGCCCTAACATCTGCACATCGTCCTGCTTGCTGCTTGTGCTGTGGATATTCTTAAAGGGTTCTTCTCCTGCCTCCCAGTCTAACTCAATAACACCGGCAGGCGAGGTAATAGTAGCGGCAATCTCGCTCAATGTCACATCGCTTTTCTCCCGTATCTTCTTGTTTACGACAAACAAACCTTTGATGTCGTTCATACGCTGGTATTCGATACGAGACAGAAGGCGGTTGGTCATACGTTGCGGGTTGATAGCGTCCTCCACAAAGGAGTGTATCTCACCATCCACGAGGGGGAAAGCACCGATGACAAACGGGTGCGAGCCGTGGGCGTAAGGCGTTTCCTCTTGCAATAGCACATAACCTGTCGGGGTAAGGTAGCGCACTACCCATTTCTCCTCTACACGATACTTATAATCAATAAGGGCAGCGTCTTCCGCAGTGCCGCCTGCCTGCACCATCTCCAATATGCGGCGGTTGTTTTCGGCAATGATATTCTGCTCCTCTGTCGTACTGACAAAATACTGCTCGCCTTTGGCTATGTCGTGGCAATAGAACGAATCGAACTGCTCTTTCGTCCAAATCTCAATGACACGGCATTGTTCCGGGTGCAGCGGACGATAGAAATCCATTTGGCTACGGCGGGTGTCTTTGTTGAAAGTTTGCCCCGTTATAGGGTATTGTGCATTGCACTCTTGATAAATCTGCCGTATTTGCATAGTCTCCGCGGGTGTATGGGCGAACTTTGCCAAAACCTCACCGATAGACATATCGTGCAAATAGCCGATGCAACTGATGTTTTCAAAGTATTGTCCCGTGGTGTTCGGGTCAAAGCCGATGCGGTTGTCGTCTATCAACGACACCACAACATCGCTGCTTTTGCGTTCCTGATTAATATCAAAGCCCACACGAAAGCCTGGCATAGCAGACAGCAGAAACTCCTCACAACCACGGGTGTTTATCTCGGGCAGGTTTTGGTTCTGATACACATACTCCATTGCTACGGACATCATCTCTCCGAGTTTCTGTTCGTCTCTGTCGCGGGCAATAGCCAACGGCTCAAAGTTGGATTGGCAATATACGCCGAGAACAGCCTTAACCGCCTTGCGTATGATATTGAGCGACATCGGGGTGATGCCCTGTTGTTTCATCAATTCCTCCTCGGAGATAAGACCGCAGCCCCGCGGGTCAGTAACTTTGTCGGAAAGTTGGTCTCCGAAATAGTAGTTCTTGCACCGCTCCCTGTTCTTACGAAAGTCTTGCAGGCAGTCGTAGTACTTATGGAAACGGTCAAGCAGTTGCAGGTTCTGCTGAAAGATATGCTCCGCAGCGGCTGAATAGGGTTTGCTGCCGTCAGCGTTTGGCAGCAGGTTCTTGCGTGTGAAACGCTTGTAGTTATTCTTGGTTAGTTTTGCCATAGTTATCTGATTTTAGTGGATAATTTGGATTGTCTGCTGCTGACCTCGAAATAGTCGAGGCGTGAGTCTTTGCTGACTTGCCCTGCGAGGACAAAGCGGAAGAAACGGCAGTCGGTTCGCTCCACGAGTGTGCCGATGTCCCGAAACTCCCCGCTCTTCTCCCGATGTCCGAGACAAGCCCACTTGCGCCCGTCATACGACCCGAACACATACAGACCGAGAATGGTGTCGTAGGTCTTGTCGGGGTCTATGACCTGCTCGGTATGGGCGGGAATGGTAGAAACGAGTTGCTGGGTAATACTCGGTAGCACAAGTTCTTGCATACCGAAAGTATTTGATATGGCAGTAACCCCGCTCACTTCAAGCGTTACGTTAATATCCATATCCATATTGAACTTAAACTCAATATCACTATACGTATCAGTACATAACAGCGCATCGCTGACGACCAACTCCATTCGGTATGTGCCTGCGGGTAATTCAATAACCTGCTCCTCGTTAAGTGTATCGTACTCATCGGGCAAATAGTAATATGCTCTACAATCTTGTCCGTCCTCTGCTATTGCAGTCTTTGTCTCCGAAAACCAAAAGACTTGACCTTTGTCATTGCGGATACGGAATATAGCATTACCTGCTGTGCTATCATACCCCACTATACTATCTTCACGTTTGGCAATCGTATTATCCTCGGTTTTGTAACCAGTAACAGTCATTTCCAATCCATTATCAGAGCCGTAGAAACTCATACGCATTTTAGCCGCATAGCCGTCTGGGATAGTAAAGGAGGTAATAGTTCCGTCTGTGGTATTGTATTTAACAATAGATGTATTCTCTGTCTCTAATATCGGAATGGTTATATTAGCGTTAATACTATACGCTGCACCGGTCTCTCCGTTGTCTGCAATAATCTCTGCGGGAACTGCTACTTGGTGGTTGTTCATTGCCACACCGTCGGTTACATACGTGGTAGTCTCGCTTTTGGTTATAGTGGCATTGGCTTTATAAATGGTGCATTTATAGTTTATATCAAACTCCAAATCATAGATAGTCTGTTGCTCGGAAAGGACTGCCCCCAATAATTGTACTTGTTGATAATACTTACCCGCAGGTAATTCGACAATCTTAGTAGCACTGCTTATATCAATGCTGCGTCCTTCGCATACTGTATATGACCCTTCGGTGGTTTGTATAGGCGTTATTTCTGTTGATGTTTTCGGATTAGCACTACTTGCGTGATAAAAATACGTACCTCCGCCCACTTTGCATAGACTGAAGTATGCTCTCTCATTAACATTCGAACTTTCAGATGATGTTCTAATTCCTGTAACGATACATTTCTTATCCGTGGCTCTTGTACCCCAACTTGTAGTTTGTTGAGGAATGGTGATTTCCAAGAGAGCCTTGCACCCCTCGGGAATAACAAGGTAATTGTCTTGGTCATACCCGGTATCCGTTTCCTCGTCCGCAAAATAAGCGTTGCTGTCCGTTCCGTGGTCAAATTTGGTGGAAGCAGGGCGAGAATTGACTGTTGCTTTGTAGAAATCTACGCCTATCTTCGTCATTTTCTCGAACTCGGTATGATGTGCAGGAAACCCGTCCCCCTCTTGGTAACGTTCAAACTCAAACTCCGCCACTGCTGTGCCGTTATCTCCTATGAGATATATCTGTGCGTCAAGCGTCATTATGATTTTGTACGGGACATCCTCAAGCGTTTCCGTATCGCTGAACTTACCGCAATATAGGACTATTTCACTTTCGGTAATATCGTCTGTATCAAAAGTCTCCTCGTCAAGTATTTCACCTGTGTCGGTTCGGATAATCTGATACGTGACAGTTACATTGTTATCCTGTGCTGTATCAATACGGCAACCCTCTACACATCTTAAAGACAATGTTTGTGCTTGTGCGAGTTCCACTTGGAGTTCTGTTTCGTGGGCTTGTGCGGGAATATCCAAACGGTACAATTCCTCGTGTATGGTTTTGAGATACGAAGTAGTGTTCGTTTTCTCATTCCAACCGACTATTGTAGCCTGTGCGGGAGATAAGACAAGCGTCTGCTTGCTCTCAGGTATCTCTATGGTCTTGTATTCTTTCTTGCTGACGGTCTCAAAATAGCCTCGTGCGACAAGGCGGTGTATCTCTTTGAAACCGATACTATCCAACTTGACCACGTGCGACATCACAAAGAAACCGTTGTCTGCATCGCTGTCTTTGTCCACTTGGTACAATTCGCCTTTCTCTACTCGGTACGAGGTGGGAAAGTTGTTTACATACTGCTCCGCACGTATATCCCTGCGAGACCAGTTGCCCTCTCTGTCGAGTATATAGGTATAATGGTAGTCGGGGTTGCTGACCATCAACTCCCGCTCGTTGTGGTTGTAGTTGATGATACTGCCTTTGAGGTACTGCAAGAAATCCACCTGTGTCATACTATCCTCGGCGGATGTGGTCTCGTTGGGGAGTGCGGCGATACGCTTCATATAGTAGGCGTTCTTGGCTATCTTGGAAAAATCAATATGCTTCGGTGTGGTATATTTCACCCAGTCGCCCTCCAAAGGCTGCCCTATCTCCTCCACCTGTTCGCCCGCTATCTCCATCAGTCCGCGGTCGGCGGTGAATACCACGCCCGAATCAATGGGCGTAACCGACCTTGCATTGTTGCAGACATCACGGGCTATGATACGCGAGTTGGTATAGGTCATCTCGCCTGTCTCGTCCACAAACATCGCATATACTCCGTCTTTGCAGAATACATACAGCGGAGCAGAGCCTGTCTGTCCTGTACCGACAGCCACAGCGTTGGACATCATTGCCACTATCTCCGCCGAGCCGACTTGGTAAGTGTTCTCCACAGGGAAATACAAGGGGTTATTAGTAGCACTAACCTTTAATCCGTTGGGGTAACTCTCCGAAACGTTGGTCTCCTGCGGGGCAGGGTTGAAAGAGGCATTGCCGTCTGTCTGATACTCCGTAAGGGATTTGGTGTCAATCTTATCCAACGCTATGGGTTTAAGGTTGTCGTCCATATAGTAGGCGATGTTCAGATAGGGGTGCGCCTCCAATTTGAACTCCTTTTTGTAGAGCGTCATCGTTGTACTATTGGTATTCTCCAAAATACTAATGGTCATTTTCTTGGCACGACTGTCAGGGAAAGTAAGGAGCGGGTCGAGCGTTTCTATAAAGTCGGCATAAAAGTTGATAGTCTTTTTAGGCGTGAACGGAATGTACCGGCACACAGAGAGTATGCCGTCATCCGTATCGCACTCCACCTCTACATAAGCAGACACATCACCCGCTTTCTTGACTGCCGTTACCAACTGCGTGCCTGCGTATCTGGATAGGAACCAGTCGGTGCGTTTCTCGGACAGCGTATCATCATAGAATGATTTGAGATAAGGCAGTGAGCCTTTGAACCAGCGGAAATTATCCAACGCTGCGTCATACTCCAACGAATGGTTGTTGAGGTGGAACACATCTATCGGGTAGCCGTGGAACTGCGACTGCGTATAGTTGGCGATATGCAGGCGACCATTGTAGGTGTATTGCACCTTGGGGATATACGAGTATCGGCTGACGGCTTCCACTTTGAGCGTGTCCTGCTGCGTGATGTTTTTCAGTACCCCCTCAAACTGCGGGTCTTGCAAATCCACAACGGGGTTCTTGAGCAGGTTCGGCAACTCGTCCTGCGTATATTCACGGAGCAGATAAAGCGGACTATGCAATAGTTCGTAGCGTATATCCTTATCCTCACGGCGGTTAGGAACGTAGGAAGCGTTTGCAGCAGTAATGATAACAGATGTATCACTAAAGATTTTTCTATTGAGAGCAAGGCGAATGTTTTTGCTACACTTTTCCATATCATACACAGACGCTTGCGGTGTGATAAAGATACAGAGCGACTTGAATAAGTCTTTGTTGTCGTTCATTATCTTTATGAGCGAACTATCAATAGAAACGCACAAGTTGCAACCGCGTATTTGGAATTTCCACGCCGTTGCAATCTCTACAGAACTATTATACATGGCGGTGCTTATGCCGCTTCTAAATATACCTAATGTATCTTCACCTGCTTTTCGTGCATTATTTTCATTACCATAATTTCCCGCCTCGCCGAGTTCATTGGTTAAATCAGCAGTAGTATTGTCTTCTACATAATTACTGATATTATTTTGACCACCTGCCGATAGGTGTGTGGTTCGTATAATCACTCCGTTTGTCGAATATCCTGCGTCCGAACTAATAGTTTCCAATCTGTCTGCATTGGTATAATTATTCTTATATGTCCAACGAGAGTCTTGGTTATATGCACGCTGGCGGGGGAATATCATAGCGGGTGCGCTGGCGTACATATACTTGCCGTCATAGAGTTTGATAGCGGCACACACAAGGAACGGGTCGGTGAAATAGTTTTTTTCTTGCAGTTTACCATATAGCGTTACCATATTATCGTGTAACGCTTGCCCGTCGGTATCGCCGCCACAAATCTCTTTTCTTTTTTTTCCAAGGAAATAAGGCGCTTTTTTCTTGCTCCAATCACCATATGCTTCTCCCCATTTTCTCCAACCGTCCTGCCCGGTCTTGTCCTCTGTGATAGTACCCGCTTCGCCTGCGTCGGCATAGTTGAAATGTATCTGACCGAAAGGATAGAGTGTGCGGCTGTCCTGCGAGCCGTTTAAGTCCACATTCAGCGTAGTATAGTCGTCTGCGGACGACTTGAACAGCAGATAGGTAAAACTGCCGCCGTCTATGACAGTGAGCAGGTGTCCCGTCTGGCAGATATACAAATCATTGCTGACGGCTACGAGTTTCTTTTCTTCTATCGCCTCAAACACTCCGTCAGCGTTGATATTGCCGAACCAGTAGAGTTTGTCGTTACGCACACCGAGCAGGTGGCGGTAGATATTCGTGTGTATGAATAGTTGTGTATAGGATGTGCCGCTGGTGTTCGGTACATCGCTCTGGAAATTCATAGAGAACACGTGCTTGCCGTCTCCGCTGGTGCGCCACGAGCCGTCCTTGAAACGCAGGTTGATTAAGTCCTCACATTGTCCGTCCTGCACACCTATCTTGGTGGTGTTGTGTACAATACCCTGCAACGATATTGCTTTTACTTGTTCTTTATCCATAGTGGTGCAAGATTAAAAGATACGAGGAATACGGTCTGTGATTGCGGGGAGCATACGGGACGAGTTGCGCTTGATGTCTTCGATAGCGTCCTCGTACTGCGCTTGGTATATCTCCGCCTCACTCGGATAGGCAGACAGCAGCCATTTCCAAATGATAAAATAGACGAGTGCGTCCTGTATGGACTGGTCTAACGGCTCAATAAAATTAGGGTTGAGCGTCTTGTCCCATTGGATAATGTAGTGTATGCTCTCACGGAAGTCGGGCGTGGGGGCGAGGTTTTCCAAAGTATCGCTATTGCCATTGCCTGTAGCGAGATACAATACCCGCTTATAGAGAATGTATATACCTTTGTAGTACTGCACGGCAGGTACTACGCCTTTGGTCAGCGTCAGCGTGGTGGCGTTGGCTTCCCATAGGTAGGCTTTCTCTATATGTTTGGTCATCTTACCGAGCGGGTCGAACACTTTCGACATCGCCGTGCGGGCAAACGAATGGAACAGGTCGTCCTCGTCCTTGGTCATACTTATAAGGTCGAGCAGGTGCGGGGCATTCTCGGAGTTGCGGTGCTTGCCGAGGTAGGAGGTGCGTTTGTGTACCTCCTCTTGGAGCATAGCCAGAGGATAGTATAAATGCAGGATGTCGGTAGTCTCGCCAGAACAGCAGCCGAGCATATCACACCACGGAGTGCGATAGGGCTGCGGTTGTTTCGGCTCTATCTCCACGTACTGAGTTTGACAAGATGAACGTGAGTACATATATTAAGATTTTAGATATTCTTCCACATTTTCCTTAAACTCCTCCAGCGTCCTGCATACGACCACTTTGTTGCCGTAGGATTGCAGGCGGGGGATGACCTCTTTCTGATGTTCGGACAGCCTGCCCGCCTTGCCGTTCTTCATTTCGATATACAGGGCGTGGTAGCCGTTCCTGCCCACAGGTATGCACAGGTCGGGTATGCCGTGGCACACACCCTCCGCCACCAACTTGCGGGCGGTCGTCTTGGTCGTGTACGCTCCGTTGGGTATCGCATAGCAGAGTACATCCCTGTACGCAGCACGCAGCCAACGCAGGCACTCCACCTGCAAAGCGTGTTCCGTGGGAGCGGCTTTGCCGCCGTTCTTCTTTTCCCAAAGGGTATGTAACTCGTCTATCGTCATTATGCTTTGTAGTTGTCTATCGCTTGGTGGCGATTGCTGTAGGAGGTGTAGGAGACGTGTATCCATTTTGCTCCTGTGCGGTTGGTCTCGTAGAGGAGTTGGTCGAATACGCCGTGGTCTTTGATGACCTTGTATAACTTGCGCAGGTTCTTCACGCCCTGTACCTGCAAGTCGGCTGCTTCACCGCGGAGGTGTTGGCTCGTCGGTTTGCCGCCCACGGCTGCATTCAGCGCAGGGCAGCGGTAGCCGCTCGTTACATATATAGGTGCGCCGAAAGCCACGCGGGCGGGTTCGAGGACATTGCGGCACAACGCACGCAGGTTAGACACTACCTCCGGCGAGGGCGTGTTGTCGATATGATTGCGGTCTGCCGTCTCGGAGCGGGTCAGTTCGCTCAATGTAAAATGCTCGGTCAAGTTCATAGTCTTACCTTTTTGAGTTTGCCACACTTCTTGCAGCAGAGCAGGAGAGTAGTATAGGACGGGCTATCATAGCCGTCCTCGTAAAACTCCGCTTCCTTGATTGTCTCCCACTCGTGGCAGCAGAATAGTTTGTCAATAATCTTGCTCATAGTTACACATTGAATTAGTCTATCCACAGGTTATCCACAGGACATCCACCCGTGTTTTATCAGTCTTTGTCGGTGATGATGTACCATATCCCCATACAGAGCAGCCCCACCGCAAGGACAGGGGCGGCTATCACCTGTCGGGCGATGTACGATATTTTGCGCAGGGTCTGTCTCATTGTTCGGGGTCGTCTTGGTGGTCGGTTACACTTACGGGCATTATCAGTCCCGCCTTGAGCAGGTCTTTCTCCAACTGCTCCACCGACGGCGGCTCGGGAGGAATACTCTTGCCGATAGGACACGGACGGTTGGTGCAATAGTAGCCGCGTATGCGGTCTATCACCTGCATTGCCGAGTTGTACTTGTTGGTCAGCACACGCAGGTCGTTCTCCAAGCGGTGCTGCTCCTTGTAGAGGTTGTCCACCTGCTTGTTCTTGAGTTGGATATGCTCACGAGCCTGCTTCAGTTGCTCCTCGGAGCGGTCTGCCAAACCACGCCATCGCTCCACCTCGCTGTTCTCCGCCTCGTTGTGGGCTATCACCTCCGCACGCTCCGCCTCTGCCGCCTTGAGACGCTTGTTCTGCTGAAAATAGAACACGCTACCCCCACCGAGTGCACCTAACAACGCACACACCGCAGACACTATGATGTTAATCCATTCCATATATTGTAATTTACAAATTTACAAACTGCCTGTCTATTCCTCCGTGTAGTCTTGGCAGGCGGGGTTGTGCGGGGTACGGCGGATATTGCGATACCAGCACAGGTGCATATCTGCTCCGAAACGGCTGCACTCCCCGCAGCGGGGTTGTCTCTTTTGCATAGGACTTACTTTTTTAGATAGATACGTATCAGTATGCGGATTGCCGTGGCGACAACAAGCAGCACTACCAGCACCCAGAACGCCCACGATACGCCTTTGTAGTAGGCGGGAACAACACGCTCTACCCGCACCGTCTCCGTCTCTTGGTCGCAGTAGATAGTGTCGTGCCGCTCTACAATCTTGTCCCGCCAGCGGATAGACCAACGCTCACGCCATACCGTGTCGCCCTTTGCGTGGATATAGATACTGTCCTTTTCGTAGGTCTGTATCGTGTCGTGCCGGTAGCGGGTTACTATGCTGTCCCGATACTCCACACTCGGCAGGCACTCGCAGGTCTTGCACCCTGTCAGCAGGCAGGGCGGGAGGAGGGCTACATCTATTGCTACGTACACCATCTTAATGAGGTTTATATGCATCATATAATAGCGTAATATTTGTAATGGGCGTTTCGTTGCAAGCCTTTGTTTTACGATGACGGCAGTGGGGTATATGTGTAATGAAAAAGCGGGCAATGGTGTTGCGTGCTACGCACAGAATGATATTCAGCAACACCATTATCCGCGTCCCCTGTGTTTAGGGTGCAACCGCGGACGAGGCGTCCGCATCCCCGGCGAGGATATTGACGACGCGAGCCGCGTCGTCTCCCAGGCTGCGCACACCTGCCTTACGCTTCACGTCTCCCATATTTACCCGATGGTGTCTGCGACTTGGTGCCAGACGAACTGGTAGAGGGTTCGGAACTGCGTTTGTGCTTTGAAGGCGGCGATGTCGGCGGGTGCTTTGGAAGCGTCCATCAAGCGTTGTCGGGTTGCCTTGCAGATTTGTCCGAAGCGGGTGCGGTAGGCGATTTCGGACTGGGAGGGTGCAGTGGTGCGGTTGCCTCGTACGTGTGTGAAATCGGGAGTGCCGGTGTTGGCGGTGGCAGCGGTGCGGTGCATATAGGTGATGCGCGACTGCTTGGATATTTTGCCCGAGAGGTGGTCAATCGGGTCGAGATAGGTTACTTTAGCCATAGATAGTTAAATGAGGGACTCCCCCAACCCCCTCAAAGAGGGGGCTCGACGGATGTGGATACATGCGTCTGTTTCTTCAAGATTTGTTACTCTTTATTGCGTCCCCTCTCTGAGGGGGTTGGGGGAGTCGGGGTTAAGGTTTAGGATAGTTTTTTGAGTTCTTGTGCGAGGATATAGCCGTTGAGAGTGCGGTACTTGCCGGGGTTCTTTTTGAAGGCGTCGGTGTAGGCGGCACGCTCTTGTGCGGAGAGTGCTTTGACAGCGGCTTGCGCGTTTTTGAACTTGTTTTTCTGTGCGGTCTGCGCTTCGGAGGGTGCTCCCGTGTAGGGGTTGCAGATTTGTGAGGTGAAGCGTGTGCCGTACATCTGCTTGAAGATAATCTGCGAGTGTTTGCAGACTTTGCCCCTGAAGGATTGGAAGGGGACTTCGAGTTTGATTTTGGACATAGTAGTTTTAGTTTGTAAGACCCCCTTAGTCCCCCTTCAAAGGGGGAAATGCAGAGCGGGTCTTGAGGTTTAGGTTGGTTGGGCTGTTTCTTTTGTCATCGCGAGCCTTGTTTTGCGATGTGGCGGAAACAAATGCACCGCCATTCTTTCGAAAGACGGTGCAAAGGTAGTATGTTCGGGAATTATGGTAAGGGTTTGTGCGGGTATTAGCGGTGATTTGCGGGTATTTGCTTTATTTAAGGGATAAACAAAACATAACTATGGCATGTTATGTTTGGGCTGCTCTGTCTCTTGGATTTGATAGATTTCTTTCTGCCTCTCAATCTCTTTGCGTAGTTCCTCCTCGGAGGGGAGATAGAGTTTGTATTTGGCGGCAAAGAGTTGTTTGTTTTTCGCCAAGGTGGAGAAGCGTGCGACATCTTCGTTGGTATCGGAACAGAGTACGATGCCGATAGTGGGATTGTCGTTTTCGCCTTTGCGATAGGTGTCGTAGAGTTGGAGATACATATCCATTTGTCCTATATCCTGATAGGAGATTTTGGTGGTTTTGAGGTCAACGAGGACGAAGCACTTGAGGATATAGTTATAGAAAACCAAGTCAATAAAATAATCGGCTTCGGTTGTACGGATATGCTGCTGCCGTGCCACCAAAGCGTAGCCTTTTCCCATCTCCATAAGGAATTGCTGAATGTTGCTGATAATGGCACTCTCCAATTCGGTTTCTGTGAAAGAAGGGTTGGTAGATAGTCCCAAGAACTCGGCAACGACAGGATTTTTGATAAACTCGAGTTTGTCGGCATCATAGTTGGCTGTGAGTTGTTTCATCTCAGCGATGACGGGTTCTTTCTTTTGCGAGAGAAGCAGACGCTCGTAGTACTGACTGCTGATATTGCGTTCCAAAGTCCGGCTGCTCCACACTTGCGTGTTGGCTTCTCGGAGATACCAGTTGCGGGCGGTGTTGTCAGTAACGCGCAGCAGTGCGCGGAAATGTGTCCATGTGAGATTGTGAACGCGTGCGTTCACAATCTCATAATTAGGGAATAGTTGATAGAACTGCGCGTAATAATAGAGGTTTCGGCGCGAATAAGTAGCCCCGTATTTGGCTGTGAGATGTTGTTCCAAAAGGGTCATCAGGTATTGTCCGTAACTCTGTGCATGCTCCTTTCCTGTGAGTTCTTGTGCAACGATATGCTGTCCCAAGAGCCAATAGGTGCGTATGATTGTCCGGTTGAGGGCTTGACAGGCCTTGTTTCTGCCGGAGAGTACAATTTGTTCCGCCTTATCGACGAACAGTTGTTCTGCGGGGTCAAGAGGCGCAGCAGGTTGCGGGTTGGGATATGATTTTTGGATGTCAGCCATAATGGTGGGGGTTTACGAGTGGAGATTGTGAACGCGGGGATCTGTAATTATCAATACGTTCAGGCTTTGCAGTTCGGGTGTTTCTGCATAAAGTAGTCGTAGTGCCATTTAAGGTAATGTCTTCTTTCGCAATCCACGTAGGCATATTGGATAATACGATTATGCAGATACTGAAAGTCTTTTTCTTTTTCGATATTATCTACATAGATGACCTTTCCTGTACTCGGTTCGATAGTTATATAATTGGCAGATTCAAACAATTTGTCGCATACGGGACACATTAGCAATCCATTATTTGGGTTCATTGCATCGTAGGTGTCATCGCATTTTGCATAAGGTTTGATATGGCTGGCGATTAAGAAATCTTCAAAGCCAAATCCGCAGATAGGGCAGATATGCGGAACTTTGGAAAGTAGTCCGTTGCGGAACTCACCTTGTACGGTGCGTACTTTTGAGCCATTGACATACTTGTATTTATCAGTTTGGGATTTTTGTATTCTTACGACATTGTTTTTTGCATCGAACATTGCCAGTTTAGTATCAACCACATCAACAGAATAGGTATCGGTATATTCGATTGTAGGAAAGGTTTCTATTTGTGCCGTCAGATATGGGCGCAATGATTCTATGATATATGATTCGGACAAATCGTTCAGATAGGCGTTCTTTTTGGGCAAGTCAGCCCGTGTTCCTTGTACATTCAAGGCAATATCGGTGCGTGTAACGATATTTTTGCCCACATGTCCGGTTCGGCTGACCATATTTTGTCTATTGGCGTAATTCAGTACAACCATAGGATATTTGGGAGTAAAGATAGCCCACAATTTGTCAGGATCTTTAATACGAGCGTCTAATTTGTCATAGGCTTGTACATATTGATTGTATATTGTTTGTTTTTTGTCCAAAGTATCGGCATTGCAAAATGCAGTATAGAATTTCCAAAGTCCGTGTGTTTTGAATATGGAATAGCATAAAAGATATTGGAAAATATAGGCATTTTCAAAACTTGATGCATAAATTTCCATTATGTCATCGTCTATGATTGTGTATTTTTGGTTGTTGTCTATCTGCACTGCCTTTACGAAGCGCAACAATGCCAATCCTTCCGTAAAATAGTTAGGGACTTGTGCTGTGTTATCCAAACAAAACAAGTCGCGTATATATTCATTTTCTTGTTCTTTATTTCGCACATAGGTATTTCCGAAGCGATAATGTTGTATATATCGTACTACGAAGAACATGGTATCAAATCCATACGATTTGTCAGCCAAAAAGCGTCCGTCTGTTTGTGAGTCTTGTTTTTCGAGTCGTAAATTTTGACATTTTGCCAGAATAATATCTGTTAGATTTTGATTAAATCGTGCCATTTTGGATGCCGATATAATAGAGTGAACAATTGTCTATATTGAGTGTAAACTTGGAGTAACTTTTCACAATTCCATAGTATTTTCGGAAATCTTCGGTTGCATATAATGCCAGATTTATATTGCCTATATGTTGTTTTGGAATAAGAATAGCAATGCTTCCATTAGGGATAGTATTATCGGGCAAGATGGCGGCTCTTGTATTGTATGTAAAATTAGGCATCAGTATTGCGCGGGTATTCAAGTAGGCACTGATAGAGAATTTAGAGACATCATCTATATACTTGTCATAACCGTCAATGTTTACCACAGAGCCGTCATCTAATATATTTTTGGAGCGCAATACCCGTATTTTGCCATTTTCTGCCAGGCAGGCATTTGTAATGGCTCTATCGCGAACAAAGGAGAACACATCCAGTTGCAGTTGTTTTATATAATTGTCAAACCATTTGTTGCGGTACAATAGCCAAAGTTTGTCGTGATAGATATATCCTTGTGGTTGGTAGACAGTTCTGTTGTTTATATAATCCACGATTTCTATATTTCGGCTGTAATGGTGTGTGAAATGAATAGATATAATTTCAATAAATACCTTTTTGAAATACTTTACTCCAAAATCGCATATCCGTACAATATTCAGATTTTCGTATAATTTTCTAACTGTGTAAAACTCGTCTGCAATAGCAAAATTTTTTGGGATAATACAGACAATATCATCAGCCGCGTTATACAATTTGAGCAAGAACAGAGCAAACAGATTAGTCGTTTTGTGTGTTCCTGTTGTTAATTGCGGATATTTTTTATGCGTCTTTCCATAAGGCGGATTTGTCGCCACCAAATCGTAGTGTTGTGTAACAGGGAACTCCAAAAAATCACTTTGACAGATATTAATTCGGATATTAGTTCCCAAATTCAGTTTTTTGAGAGAATGTTCCAAAGATATGATGGTATCGCTATTTATTTCGACGCAATCAATAATGACGCTTTCGGCATTAGAGAAAAGGGAAGACAGTTGCGGTATGAAAGCCCCTAAACCGACGGATGGTTCTAATATGCGGATAATGGGCTTGTCAATCTGCACATTTTTGAGAGCGTCAAAAACAACCATTTGGCACGTATAGAAAGAACCGGTACTATTGGCATCTACAATCATTTGCTCTTTTATGTATGTATCGATGTAGAAATTGGAGCAAAGGGATGTGTCAGTCAGGTATTCCTTATTCAGTACCGGGGTATAAACCTGCACAAAGTCTTCGAAATCAAGCAGAGTATTTATATTGTCAGCGATTTGATGTACAATAGCCGTAGGTACCGCCTCGCCTATGCATCGTCTGATGTTTAGTTCGTTTGTTTTCAGTAATTGTTCCGACCGTGTATTTTCTATCCAGCAAAAGGAATCGGGAATAGTCATGAGCCGCATTAACTCTCGAATAGAGAGTACTCTGTTGTCGTGCGGGTGGATGGTGTCTTGGCTTGCTAATTGGTCGTTGCGCGTGGTGATACACGCACATGGTTTGTCCCAAAACAGGCGTCTATATTTATTTCCCATATAGGCACCTTTGTTTGTAACTCTGTTGCCGTTCTTATCTATGCGGTATGGGATACGGTCAGTTTTTTTGTTTTCGAAAGCACTTTGTCCTTCCTTAAGGTCAGATATCCAATTTTCCATGTGTTTTGGATATTCCCTAAACGAATGGTATATGTCAGTCGGACTTGTTTCTCCATAGGACAATGCCGGCAAATCGCCAATAGCTTCTCGCAAGGTGATTTCGTGCTGTCGAGTAGGAAAGAGATTAAGAGGCGAGATATTTTTCAGGCTTTTGCAAGTGCCGATAACAATGGTGCGTGGTCTGCTAGCCGGCACGCCATAGTCTTTGAAATTAATTACTTTGTAAAAGATATTGTAGTATTCTGCGAGGTTTTTTTCTATGCTTTGACTTATGGACATATCGTCCCCGGACAAGTCTTTGCAGGTAGTCTTCATAAATGCTCTTACATTCTCAAAGACAAAGACTTTCGGGTGAATTTCCATAATCATTTTTATGGCTTCAACGACCAAAGAGTTGCGCGGTTTCTCGTCTTTTTTCTTGTAGTTAGCAGTACTCATTCCCTGACAAGGCGGTGTTGCGAAAACCACATCCACTTGGTTGAGATGTTCTTTTTGCCGCCAAAAGTCAATTTCGGAGTATAATTGTTGTTTAACGTTATCGGTTGTTATATCACCGCAGATATAGCCTGAAGGGTATTTGCATTTATGGTTTAGTTTCTGTATATTCAATCGCGAAGGCAACAATTCATTGGTAGCTATGCATTCATATCCACTTAGTTTGAAGCCATAGCACCCCACGCCCGCGCTGCTGAACAGGCTGATGTATGTACGTTGCTTTTTATTTTGTGTTGTTTGTGACATTTCCGACTAACATAGATTTTCTGTAGCAGAGATAGCCCTTCCTTTTCCTTATGGTATGACCCTGCAACCGATTTGATGTGCAAAGTTAGTTTTATTTTTTGGAATATACAAAATTATTTCAGGGCAACCGCATCAAAAT
>DKEG01000006.1:39811-62542 GCA_002452095.1 Bacteroidales bacterium UBA6828
GTTTGATGCGGTTGCCCTGGGATATGGTCGGATTTGAGAGTATCGGTGTAGGATTTTTAGTCGGGTAGGTCGATGGCGTATTTGGTGGCGAGGTAGGTGACGACTTGGGGCGGGAGGAGTTTGGTGCGGGGTGTGATGCCTTGGGAGTGAAGGTAGGCGGTGTCGGATTGAAGCCATCGGCGGAAGGTGTCGGTGGAGACGCCTGCGAAAGCGGCGAGTTGGGATTTGGTGTAGGATTTCATTTTCAGTTTATGGGTTGATAGGTTTATTCGTTTATACGTGGTTGAATGGGTTGAAAGAAGTTAATAGAGTTGATTAGTTTATGGGTTAATGAGTGGTTGAAAGGGTTAAAAAAGTGGAGAGTTGATGGTTTAGGGGTTAGTGCGGGCGATGGTATCGCCCTGCTAAGAGACAATACTTGATTTGCGAATTTATGATTTGTTTGTAAAATTTGATTAAAAATTAGTGATTATTTTCCGTGGATTTGCTGCGGAGTTCCTTCGGAGTTGGTTCGGAGTTCCTTCGGTGGAAGGAGGGAGGTGAGAGTATTAAGATTTTTTGGCATAGCACCGGAGTGTATTGGGGTATTGTTATTTTTGCCATGGTTGTGAATATATATGATTTAGGCACAAAAGTAGTAAAAATTTCGGATATATCCAATTATTATTTGCGTTTTACACATATTACTGATAGTTTTTTGTTTGGTTTTGATATTATGACGGTTCTGCTACAAGAAGATGGGTGTGCCGCGGGTGGTGAAGGCGGGGGATGTGCATACGGCGAGGAAGACAATAATCAATGATATGAGTATATAGGGTTATGAAGATACGGAATTGGATAAGGGGTTACCGGCAGGCGGTGGCGTTGTTTGGGCGCACGCGTTGCTATGAGAACAATATGGCGGTGAGGAGTGCGCTGGAGTATGACCTGCGCTGGGTGGTGCGGTATCACGTGCTGCTTCACGCGGACGGGTATGATTGGATAGACCGCTTCGGTCGCCCGCGGTCGCGGAGGGAGTTGGTGGCGTTGTGCGAAGAAGCGTTGGCGGAGACGGAGCGGCTGTGGCGGGAGTTGTGCTATATAGAGAGCAGGCGTCAGTACTATGCTATGCGGGTGTATTTGAAAAGGCTGCGGTTCAGTACGGAGCATTTTCCGATAGTGTTTCATTGGAAGTTTCTTCCTTTGTTGCGGTGGGCGAGGAAGCCTGTTGCGCCGCGGTAGATTGGCTTTCTACGTCGGGATGCAAAGATAAAAGAGGGTGCATCAGTTTCACGTGATGCACCCTCTTAAGGCAATATACCCGACTGTTATTGAGCGATTTCGGGATGTAGGGAGAGGTATTTGTCTCTCAAAGGGATGCTCAACACAAAGCAGACATCGCCAAGCGTTATGGTGTAGTCTTTGTCGCCAATCTTCCATGCAGGGCTGTTGTACACCCAGACTTTGATGGTATTGAATATATCGTTTTGGGTGAGTGAGAACAGCACTTCTTTGGCATAGGTCTCGACATCCAGTGCCGTTTTGGGATATTTCTCTTCGATTTTCTTTAGGAGCAATACTTGGTTTGCTTCCAAGAAAGATTTGCCTCCACATTCTTCGTATAGTTTTTTGCCGAACTCATTGAGTGTCAGCGGGCTGTTTTTGGTAACAAACGTACCTAATGCGGAGGGATATTTCGATGTGATGAATAGTTGCACATCAGACAAATCATTTTTGATAGCAGTTACATCCTTTTGCAGGTCGGATATGGCATCGTCTATTTTGGTGAAATGGTTGTCCGTTTTTGTGAGTCTCTTGGAGACTTTCCACGCAATGAAACCTATTATCAATGCCAATGCGATTTCAGGGGCAGCATTCAGCAAGTATGAAAGGATTGCATTCATAAGTATGAGTATTAAACGTTTTCTTGTTTATTGGCTTTACCAAACAGGTGCGCAAAGGTACTGATAAATTTCCGATTACACAATGTTTAGTAGAGTTTTCTGCATTTTGTTGAGTACAAATCGTGTGCCAAATACTATTTGTCAATCTGTGTTTGGGTGTCGTCTATCTGTTCGGAGGTTTGCTGTTGTGCAGTAGCCTGTTGGACGGAGAGTTGGACTTTGAGGGCTTTTTGGGTAAGGATTTCCATAGTAACATCGGAGGTGGTCTGTGTGTCCTCGTTGAGGACTAAGGGCAGCACCTGCACGACAAAGCGGGCGAGGGTGCCGGCATCCGCATTTTTGATTTGCTTGCGCAGTTGTGTGATAGCCTCACCGCAGAGGACTTGGAGTTGTTCGCGTTGCTTCTGCGGTGAGTACTTTTCGGAGTTGGTAGGGCGTGGCATATCAGTCAGCAAATAAGTTTCTGTTGAGTTGGATGTCTAAATGGAGGATGTCATTGACATCTTGCGATGTTACGGTTGCTTCCTCGTCATCGTAAGGATTGGGGAGGTAGAGGAGTTGTTCCGCCACGTTCTCGAAAGTACGGAAGCGGTTGGTCTGTTCCTCGGCATCGAACTCGTCTTGGGAAAGGCTATTGACACGTTTCTCGTACTTTTCAAGTTTCTGCAAGACGGAGTAGTACTGTTGGTTGTAGGCTTTTTCCTCGCTGTAGTCGCGGAATAGGTCTCGGAGGAAAGGCCAGTTGGTAGCGTGCTTAAAGACATCGGTGTCGTGTGCGCCGTCCCAAATAAAGCCTGCCGTGTACCCGAGGCTTTCCCATACGCCACTGAAATAGCCTTGCGCGATATGCTCGATAGCATTGGGCTTGATGTCTATCCAGCCGTCGGTATTGCCGCCTTTGTACGGTACATCGGGGTTACCGCCGCTCCAACGATGGAGTGTGTTGCTCGCATCAATAGCCCATTGCGGGGTGTTGCGTTTGGCAGTGGTGATGTCTTTCTTGTCGTTGTCCCATTTCTTGCGATAGACGGTAGAGCCTTTGAAATCGCGGTTGACGGCTACATCGACAAGCGGTGAGATGACGGAGGGTGCGGCAGCCTGTGCGTACTTGGCGGGGTTGAGTTCGAGGGTGTTGGTGGTCTCGTCGTAGTCCCAGAGGTTTTGGACTTGCAGAACAGAGGCGGGTATGAGTTCGCCGAGCGCATAATCGCCTGCGGTATAGAAAGCGTCTTTCCACGTTTTGCGTCCCTGTGCTGCGAGTGCGGCTTGCACACCTGCGGCATAGTACATGCGGAAGAAATGCACGACAGGTATTTTGACTTTGCCAAAGAGAATAAAGTTGCTCATACGGTCGTACTCGGTGAACCACGTGTCATCGTCGGGGTCGTCGGGTTGGAACCACGTGCTGACAAAACCGAGCAGGGCAAAGTTGGCAGCCATTCCTGCGAATTTTGCGCCGAACTTCAAGGCTCTTTCTCCGAACTTGGGTTTGTTCTTGCCGTAAGGCATCAGGAAACGCATATTCCCCTGTATGGTGGCGTTGAAGAACGTAAAGAACTTGGACATCTCTTTGCTCATCAGTCCGGATTGGTTGAAATTGACAGAGATGTTTTTTGCCATTTTGGCGGCTTCTTGTACGGAGCGTCCCATTTGGCGTGCGGTAACATACTCGGCAAAACGGACGGTGAGTTCGGAGGCTTCGGTCATAAGGCTGAGCGTGCCTTTTACGCCTTTGCCCCATACTTTGTCCCAAGCGTTCTCACCTTTGACCATCTTGTCGAAGTCCTTTGCCATTCTCTCCAACTCGGGCATGAAAGAGAAGCCCGTTTGTGCGCCTGCCTCGAAATACTCGCGGAGATAGTCGCCGAACTGCCCGCCGTAACTCTCTTTGTTTTTGTAGGTGTCGGCAAGGATATACTGCCATACGGTGCGTTGTACCGCAGGGATATTCGCCATAGCGCGAGTGGTGAACGCAAGCCCCTGTTCGCTGAGATTATTGAGGAAAGCGGCTTGTGCGTCCCGCCAGAAGTTGCGGTGTGCAAAACGGGGGTTGTATTGCGTGAGCATACCGCTGATATAGCGTATTGCGGGTGCGTTGTACTTATTGAACAATGCGTATGCTTTGACGGCTTCGCCAAAGTTACCATTGACTGCGTTAGCCAGCCGCTCGTCTTGCAGTTCGATGACATACTGCTGTCCGTCTCGGAGGACGACCACTTGGTGTTGCAGCCGCTCATCGCGTGTGCGGTGTTCCAGCATAGTGTCGGTAGCGCGTCCGGTGTAGATGAGTTGGTCTTGGAGGTCTGCTATATCCGCTTCTCTTTTGGCACGTGCGGCGGGTTGCGTGAGGTCTCGGAGTTCTTTGCGCAGTCGTTCTATGCGGTCGTTGATGTCGGCATCGTGTTCGCGCTCCTGTTGTGTAGGTGCTGCGTAGGTTACTTCGGCTTGTACGGGTGTGCCGTCGGGTTTGCGCATGATATGCCCGGTGCGGGGGTCTATCACGTTTTTCGACCATACCTGTTTAACACGCCATGCACCGCTCTTGAGTCCTAACATCTCGTTGGCAAGCAAAAGATTGAGCAGTTGCTGCTTGGATTTGTTATGCTCGGATTGGGTGATGGAGGTGAGCCCTATGCTCTCAATGAGTGCAAACGGGTCGGAAGCGAGCGACTCACGCCCACGCGCTTTGACAAGTGCTGCGTTGTAGGGGTTGCCATAGAGGCGTGTGCCGTTGTCTTTGATATAGGCGGTGTCTTTGCCATCAAAGTCTCGTTCACGCCAGCCGCGCTGCGGTACGTAGTAACGGCGTGTGTAGCGGTTGCGGGTGTCGGGGTCAATCATACCGGCATTGAGTTGGTAGTCGAGGGCGAACTGATTGGCGGCATAGACAGCGTTCCAGAACTCGTCCAACTGCTCTTGCGGGATGATACGCTCGACGGCTTCGATGATGTCGGTATGCGATGCACCGAGGTTCTTGACAAAGCCCTGTGCTCCACGGTCGGAGAGACCTTGTTGCTCTGCCTCCCAAGTGTCTTTGGCTTGTGCATAGACACCCATTATCTCGCGGACGGTAAGCGGCTTGCCGTTCATCTTCTTGTTGTCGAAGTTCTGCCATTTGAGACCGAGAGCGAGGAGCGGGTCGGCGATGTCAGCGTCTTTGGCTATTGATTTAATGCTGTCGGCAATGCGCTGCATATAGTCGTTTTTGTAGCGGCGGGAGAAGGTCTCTATGCGACCGAGTGCAAGACTGATGTCGGCGTGCATATCCATAGTGTCGGGGTTGTACACGCCGCCTTGCGCCTGCACCCATTGCCGGAAATTGTCGATAGGAGTGAACTTATCAACGATTTGCGCAAAGAGTCGGCTCTTTTTACTGCCGTTTTGGTCTAAGAGTTTGGCATACTCCGCCACTTGCTGCTCGTCCACCTGTTGGCGTTTCCATTCTGCGATACGCTTTGCCCATTCGTGTACCATCTCCCCTTCAACGCGTTTGGGCATAGGAGAGGTTGAAAACTCGGCTTTTCCGTCGTTTTCGGAGTGCGATTGGTGGAGGTTGGTGGCGTTGAGGAGGTCATAGAGTACGCGGTCGGCGGCTTCTTCGCGGCTGCCGAAGTGTTTGATACGGAACAGATGTTCGCCTACCCAGTTCCAGAAACGACGGAGCAGGTTGCGCATACGCTCGCGGAACGAGACAGCGTCTGCTATGGCACGTTTGCCCTGTTGTTTGGCTTCGTCTATGAGTTTTTGCGCCTCTTGCTCCATACGTTCTGCGCCACGCTTGCCGCTGAAACGGGCTATAATCTCACTCAACTTGGCTTCGTCGGAGAGGTTGCGGTATTGCGGGTCGTGGTCGAGTTCGTCCCACATATCGGGCAGGTTCTCGCGGCTGAACAGGTCGCGGAGGTTGTCGTAGAGTTCGGCATTGTTGTTGCGCACAACTTTGACCCACAAGTGGGTGTACTCGTGAATAGGCGTGTTGGGGTTGAGACCGCGGTCGGTGAGGTAAATCTTACCATCCTTGGCGTAGCCGTAGATAGTGCCGTTGGAATTTCTAAGGGTTTCTACACTTTTCCCCGAGAAAGATTTGGCGGAATCAAAGTTTTGTACTACCTTTGCGGCAGAATTAGCACCTTTGTTATTACCGGTGGGCGCAATTGGAGCGTCAGTGTCGATGTAACGAAGGGCTTTTTCTTTATCTACCGATAGCAGTTTCCCATCATTTATCCAATTTATTACGCTTGTTCTGTTCTTATCATACAAAGAACTAACCTCTATAAAATCTTGTATTTCGGCTCCTTTTATGTCTATAGCGACCAACGTGTTGCGACCATTGATGAGCATCTCTGTCAAAACGGCAAAAGTGTTGTCGTGTGAACCATTGAATACTGCAATTGGATTCTGCATATACAATGGCAGGTTGCGGACATCCTCTTTGGCGAATTGATGCGCTTTCATTTTTTTACGCAACACCTCACCATTCAAACGAATGCCGACATTTGGCATTCCTGCTAAAAGTAATGCTTCTGACGGCATACCGCAATCAAACTTGATATTATCGGCATTGTCGTCTGTATAACGTGCAAGGGTATCATTGAATTTTTCCGCAACAGCCATTTGCTCTACATCAACATTCATTGCCTCTCGTTCTGCCTGTTCCTCTGATACACGCTCTACGGAAATGCCTGCGTCATTCAAAGCGGACAAGACGGTGTTGGTAGCCAACTGCTGTGCGTCGGTGAGGTTGTCGGTGTCGTAGTCCAACTCGGAGTATTGGGCTTCGGGGGTATTGCGCTCGCCTATGATAGAGAAGCGTATGTCGTCGCTGTTTTCGCTGAAAGAGCCGTTGTTGGAAGTGGCGGATTTGATTTGGTTGGGAGAGAGAGCGGCGTATGTGTCAAATGCCGCCTCGCGTGCTTGTATACCGTCATAACCATATCTGCTAATAAGGTTGGCAAAGGCTTTGCTTGCCGTAAACTGCCATACATAATCGGGATTGCCAACTCTATTCGCAGTTTCTGTCAATTCTTCAAACGGGATATTGAGATTGTCTGCAAGTCGTTGCAATTCACTTTCGTCAAGTATGCTTCCGATATAACCTACATTTGCAGGCTTTTTGACATTGGCAAACAATGTGTATATTGTAGCCTTTCCATCTCCGCTATCAGCAAAGATGTCGGCATAACCTTTTGCCGGAGTAACCCAAATATCAGCATTGCTTGTATCAAACCCGAAGAAACGCTTGCGAGTATTGCGATTTGTTCCGTGATAGACGACAAGGGGCTCGCCGTTTTCGTCAATGACTTTGGAGAAATCGGCTTCGGGGCGCAGATAATTATCTACGGATTTGGTAGTTCCGTTATTTTGTTGTATCTTTGCAGCGTCATCAAGAACAGAAAGGCTGCTGTCGTGTACAGGTTCGTCTGTACGAATAATCGGGGATATGCCGCCCTCGGATGACATTTCATAAAGTCGTGTGCCTTTGTTGGCATACGGCTTTTTGTTTTGGTCATAGAACGACTTATGCCATACGATACGCCCGTCGTCCGTTTTCTCTACCTCGATAACAACGGCATTGTAGCGGTCTATCTGTTTGATAAACACAATGGAGTTGTTGCCGTTATCCACAATGGCTTTTACCTCGTCGGGGGAGTTCAGCACCTGTTGTATGTTCTGATATTTATCCGCTGCGATATTCGGGTGGTGATTGACTGCATGGTCGAGGAAATAGCCCATACCCGAATACACTCTGTTATCCCGCAAGTTGGAATCCACCAACGGCAGGAACTGTATAGGGATATAGGCAATGGCTTGCGGCTCATTGCCAAATTCCTTGATTATTTCTGCACGGGATTTGCCTTGTGCTTTTTCGATATTCTCTTTTGACAACCATTGTGCAAGGCGGTTGGGCAGTTCGACCTCTGCTTCGTGTTTTGCGTTCCAGTCGCCGAACCAGTTTTTGAAAGCGCGTGTGCGGACTTGCAGCCACTGCCGCTCGTTGAGGTTGGAGGGTTTGCCGTTGGGGGCTTGCATAAACGTACCGTCGGCTTTTGCTTGCTCGGCGATAGCCTGCATTTCTTTGCGGGCTTCGGGTGTCAGCGTGTTGTCGGTTTCGAGAGTTGTCCCGACAGAGAAGCGTATGCCGTCGTCTTCGGTGGCTTGCAAGGTAGCCTCACGGCGTGAGCCTTCCGCTTTCGGGTCGTACTCGTACAAGCCGAGCCCCGCCTGCTCCAATCCGTCCCGCAGGTCTTGCGGCAGGTTGTTCGGTATAACGGCATTGCGGAACTCGTTGAGATAGACAGGGCGTTTGAACTTGGTCTCGAAATACTTTGCGGGTAGGTCTTTGATACGCTGTACCAAATCATTCAACGCTTTGGCAAACGCACTATCCTTGGCTATGCTATATCCATACTCCTTGTTGAGGTGAGCGATAGGGTCTTTCTGCCGCAATGCTTCCAACAAGCGTTGCTCAGCATAATCAACGTTACTGAACTGATTGTCGCTTATCTTCTGCATATTGGATAGCGGGTCAATGATGTTATCAAACCATTCATTGCTCAACTGCTCCCATTGCCCGTCCTTTTCCCCCTCTTGGCTTGTCAGCCGGTATTTGTTGGCACGAATATCGGCAAGCGTATTCATACGCTCGATTAACTGACCTTTGGTGGCATTAAATCCGCCGTGCGAGCCTGCGTTTTGCAGTTCTTCGCGGTTCATCAAGCGAGAGGCATTGGCAAGTGTGTCGGGGATATATTTCCTGTCTCCGTTTCGGGTATAACCGTCAAAGATGTACTCCTTTATGCCAAACCGCTTGTCGAAATCGATTAGCCATTTATCGAAATCGTCCTTATAGTTGGCTTGAACATAGTCTTCCGCTTTCGACAGAGTGGCATTAACATCAATCTTACCATCATATCTAATAGCGTTTTGTATGTCATCAATACCTTTTTCCAACACGTTGTACTTAACGCCATACGTATCTATGTCCTCAATAGCCTCTTGCGCTATTCTCTTTCGTGGAATAAGACTATCGGGGTCGTCTAATGTCTCTTGATAACGCTGTCGGAGTTCCTGCGCTTCTTGCTTCAATTCTCCGACAGTAATACCACGCTGCTCTGCGATGAGGAACAGCAGAAGTTCCCTATCCTCTTCGGAATACTCGTACAATCTCTTTCCTGCAATAGGTGCAAAGCGTTGCTTGACAGAAGCGGGTACACCGCTATTATACAAAACATTTTCCGGGGTAATGCCTTTCTCAAGCATATACCAATAGGCAAAATCTTTGGGGTCGTGCTGACCAGCCAGCCAATTGGAGAAGCCGAGACTGACTTTATTCCATAATCCTCTCCGTGCGGGGTCATTGCCAAAAGCACTATTCAATGCCTTGTAGTAAGCGTCCGCCCCCTTGTCGCTCATTCTGCGTTCTGTAGCGGGATAGGTGGGCGACCACATATCCCCCGTGTACGTACCTGCATTGTTGCCGCTATTGCTATCCACAAGCGAAGAGGGCATTACCAGTGAGATTTCACCATATCCGTGGTGGTCTTGTTTGGCAATGTCTATGACTGCTGCGGACGGATTGGCTAATCCGCCTGCTTTGAGGACTTTGCGTAGTTTGTCGGAAGTGATGTTGTGCAAGCCCACGAGTGTGCGCTCGCCGAGCGGAACGACTTGTGTACCGCTTACAGAGAAACGCGGGTCGGTCAGTTCTGTTGCTCTGCCCGATTGAGTATCTCTATCGATTTCTTGATTATCTCGTGAGCCGTCGGATTGTTCTGCTCCATGTAGTCTATCAACTCGTTCATTCCCGCTTCGTTGTCTTGGAGAAAGACCATCATCGGAATGGCTTGGTCTATGTGAACCTTGTGGTCTTTCAACATTTGTATCAGTTGGTCTTGTACTGCTGTCAATTCCATATTTCTGCTGTATTTTGTCGATTAGATTTTCATTTCCGTCAATAAAAACGGATTGCACAATACGTCCGTTATTGAACTTATGGAAATAGTTTGCCGAGTAGGCAAAGCCGTTTCCTTCGGGGAATTGTCCTTGTGCCTGCTTGCGGAACATATCGGCGTATGCTGCCGCCAGTTCGGCTTTCGGGACGCGGGGTTTTCCGCCTGCAAAGGTACTGCCTTTTAGGGATTTATGCAAGTTTTCGCCTGCATCTTCTACGCTAAATCTTATGCCGTTCTCTGCATCAAGACTGCGACAGAACTCCAATGCGTCGTTCCAAAGTTGTGCAACTTGCCCTAAAGTAATAGAGGGATTATCAGTAATCGCTCTTACCTCCTCGTACTTGTCGTTGATTTTTCGTTCCGCTGCGTCCTGTTGCTCACTAACCTCTTTGCGCAGTTGAGCAAGGGCGGGGTCTTTCCGCATAGCCTCTCGCTCCTGTTTGCCTTGCGGTGAATCGGTAAGCGCAGATATGTTGGCTTGTGTCGGGTAGTGTTCAGATACATAGTCAGATACTCTTTCTTCGAGCCTTTCTATGATACTATTTTCTTGGAGTATAACTTCGATTGGTACAGCATTAACCCCGAGTTTGTCTGCTTTGAGGTTTGGCAAAATGGAGTCGAAATACTGCTCTTCTTCTTTTGATTGGAACGAGATAAGTTCTTTGAGCGACTTTGCCTGCTCATCGAAAGAGAGTGTACTGACGGGGGTGTCTGCTATTTCTCCTCTTTCGGGAGTTTGCCCTCGGCTTGGAGTTCCTGACGAGCCTTTTCCAGCAGGTCGAGACCCCTGTTGAACCAATCCTCCTTGGGATTGCGTTTGGTTATTTCTGCCGCTCTGTCGGCTACTGCTTTGGGTGTTTCGACCGAGAATGTTATCCCGTCTTGCCTTGGATAGACTGTTACTTTGTCGTTGTTCATAATCTATATTGTTAAGAGTTTGTAGAATTGTTTCGTTGTTGATACCATAGTTTTGAGCCACCTCTGCAGCGTCTTTGCCTGTGGCATACGCTTCTTGCATAACGTATGATACGAGTTCGTCTGCAAGTGCGGTATGTCCGTGGGTAGTGCCGTTGTTATATTGGTCGTAGAACGTAGTACCGGTAATAGTCCGCAATATCTGTGCCAACTCGTCGGCGGTAGCATTGTCGGTGAGAGCGGACAGCAGTTGCGGGTGGGCGGCGGTGAGCAGGTGCTGCCGCTCGTGAACGTAGGTGGCTATGATGTCGTTGCCTGTTTGCAGTGCGTCGGTATTGAGAATGACCATACCTTTGCCGCAGAATCCGTTTACTTTTTCTCCACGGGAGAGAGCGGCAGCCATATCGGCAATGGTCTTGCGTGTAGCACCGAGTTCGGCTAGTTTCTTGACGATGTTCTTGTTGGTTACGAGCACGACCTTTGTTTTACCATCGGAGATTTGTTTGATGAGTGCTTTTTTGTCGTCCAGAGAGAGGGGCTTGCTGAGTTCTGCTTCGAGTTGCGCTGTTTGAGCGGCTTTGGTTTCGTTGTAGATTTTCTCTACATAATTGCGCAGGTCGCCATAGGTTTTTATTCCGAGTTGCTTTTGCCATTCATTGAGAATAGCAGGGTCTAAGACATCAAGTGCTTGGAGGTAGCCCTCTATTTGGTGTTGTGCGTTGGCGATATGCCCCTCGCCATAGACCCAACCATTATAGTTGGATAGTGGGTGCGTTATGTCTGCGGTATTGGTATTGGTATTGCCTTTTTCGCCCAGTGCTTTCTCGGCGAGAGCAAGCCCTTTGACGATTGCCTCTATGTTGTCGGTAATCTGCTGCGGGGAGGTGATGTCCTTTGGGGAAACAAGACCAAAGGCTTTGTCAAAACCTGTCCCCTCTCGCAGAATGCGTTCCCGCCGTTCCTGCTTAAGGCGTTGATATTTGCTTTGCTCGTCCTTCGGAGTTCCTTCGGAGTTGGTTCGGCGATTGTCGGAGCGGGATTGCTCGTTTTGGTTTGTGCTTTCTGTTGTCTGTTGCTCGTGCTGTGCGCTTTCTTTGGCGGCACGATGTGCCATACCAAGTATAGCATCAACATTGGCTTGTGCGGCTGCCTCTCGTGCTTCTTTCCCTTTGCCTATACGCAATTTGGACTGACGCTTTGCGCACCAGTTTTTCAGTTCCTCTGTTCCATTGATGTTATTTTGGCGAATGAACTCCCGTGCCAGTTCGGGATTGTTTGTTAGTAAATGGTGAACAGCGGCATATCCGCTCTTTCTGTCTGCTCGTCCACCTAACTCTTCGTCTATGCGCGTGGTCAGTTCGTCCATATCACGCATAGTGAAGTACTGTTGGTCGCTCAATTCAGTGACTTTGTCTTTCAGGCGGGTGTAGTTTTCGCCTTGGTTTTCCTCTGTGCCATTCTGCCAAGCGGTATATAGTGCTTGCGATTCGGCTAACTGCTCCGTGCTAACACGGCTGTCGTCAATAGACATCCGTGTATTGCTGATTTTGTTTACCTCATCGGCTATTTGGCTTGCATTGAGCGGATTTTCTGCGTTTTTTTGCTCGGAGGTTTGCGGGTTTGGTATATTCTTTGTACCTTTGTGGGCAGAAATTCCAGACGGATTGATACCGAGCACGGTAGGCTGATTGTCAGTTTGAGTAGGCTTGCGCGAACGGTTAAGAGGAACTGACTCCTCGACCTGCGTTGTCGGATGCAGGCTGGAATTGTTTAGCCAGACTAATTTCCCTTGTTGGATTAGTTTGGCTATTCTGTTTGCAGTTTTTTCTTGGTTGGATACTACGACCTCTTGTCCGTCTTTGCTGACGGTTATCGATGTGAAATAGTACAGTCTTTCTCCGTTCTGCCCGACAAACGCCTTGACAAACACATAAGAGAACTCCCGCTCGGTGGTTTGTCCGTCTTTGGCTTGGCTCTTATCCATCACCACTACACTCGGGTGTTCGAGTGTAGGTTTAATCATACCGAGTTTGCCGTCTCTGCCCTTTTGTGCGAGTTTGAGGTACTGATGTTCGCCCATCTTGACATATCCGATAGGCGTGCTTACTATGCCGTCCTCTCCAAACAGAGCATACCAATTCTCGGGTGTAAGTTCTATCTCCTCGAAAGGTTCTGCCTCTGCTTCTATCTGCTCTAAGATATTACTTGCAGGAATATCGGTTGCGTCTTGTCCTTGCCGAGCACCTGTTGGTGTGCTTGGTAGAGGAGGTTGAGTTTGCGGGTTTGCAGGTCGGGCTGTTGGTTCGGCTGCTGCGGTTGGTTGTTGTTTTCGGTTTGCATAATGTTGTAGTATTTCGTTCTTTATATCCTCAATGGTGCGCGGCTCAAACAATCCTGTTTGTCCGTTGGCATCGTCCCGTGCGGAGTTGTTGTAAAGGTTGAGGACTTGGCGGAAGTTCTCCACTCCCGATGACATCTCCTCGGCGAGCAACATCTCGAAAGGCGTGAAGCGGTCGCTTACTTTGCCCTCAAAAGCGTCCACTTGGCGTATGTACAAAGGGTATGCCACACCTGCTTGTCGTGCTTCGTACAACAAGCGTATTGCTCCGTTGATATTGTCGGTGAGCGCATAGCCACCCAAACGCCTGTTCTCTATGATAGACGGCATTGCACGAAGAATAGACTGTTTCAGCCCTTTGTCGTTGCCGAGCATACGGATAGTCTGCTCATCAAACAAACCGCCGATAAGCAGGTCGGTAACATAGTCCTTGCCTGCCGGGCTGAGGACAAAGCCGCGGTCGGTATTCTCGGTCAGTCCTGCCACCTCCTGTTGGGTTATGATACCGTTATCCAACAACGAGCGGACAATATCTTTTGCACCGGTCTCGGAAGCAAAGAATGCGTCGAGTGTGCCGTAGTTATCAAGTATGCGCAACATTCCGTCGCGAGCCGCTTCTGTCAGTTTCTTGCTGCTGCTTACTGCACGGTTGGTGCTGCCCTGCGATTTCTTCTCTTGGGCGTTGAACTTGGCAAAGGTTGTGGTATTGTACGGCAAGTCCTCGTCTGTCTGCATATAGACACGCGGGTGCTGCATACCTGCCACCTGCTCTGCGGTGAAACCGAAGTTGCCTGCATTGTCCGCAAGGGCTTGGATATACGCCCCGTCGGTGTTGTTGGCTGCTGCGATGTTGCCTGCAATGGTGCGCCCGTTGCCGTCATATACAATACCCTCGGACGAGACAACAGGCACTTGTGTAACGGCTTGCCCATCGTAGGTCTGCGCAATCTGCGTGGTGATTTGCCGAGCGTCTTGGTCGTTCTTGTAGTCGCGGTCGTTGATGTTCTTGCCGTCCTCGGTAACGGGGAAGCCGTCGGAGGTGTTCCAGCCGTTGAACGGGTCGTGGCTCGGCGTGGCTGCACCTGCTTCAACCAAAACATAATGCCCGCGGATAGTTGTGCCGTCGGGCAGAGTGCGTGCTACTGCATTGCCCTCTACTTTCGGTGCGGCTTGCCAACGCTCTGCGGGAGCAGGATTGGCGAGTTGTGCGGTCTGTGTCTGTCGGCGTGCGACACGCTGTTCTTCCTCACGTGCTTTGCGTGCGGCTTGTTCGGCTTGCTCTGCCTGGGTTTGATAATGGTTGGCGGCAGTGATGGCGTTCTGCAACTTGTTGTATCGGTCGGCAGCGATTTTCTTGGCGGCTTGCAGTTCGTCATTCTGACGCTTGAAATCCGCAATGTCGGTGTAGTTCTTTACGCTTTGTTTTGCAAGACGCTTAACCTCGGTTTCCGCTTTGCTGCGCTCCGCTTCGAGGTATGCGACGGCGGCTGCACGGTCTCCGCCCATGTACTCGACGGTGGCTGCACCGAGTTCGGAATAGGACATTGTGTCGATATTCGGCACTGTCGGTTGCGATACGGTAGTTGTCTGTTCGGGCTGTATGTTCGCACTGGTAACAGGTTCTATAGGATTTCCAAACGCATCGGTTTTGACAAACACAAATGGTTCTTGCTGTTCGGGCTGTTGTTCTGACGACGCGTCCCGCGTCGTCTCCATACTTTGCTCCACGCTTTGCCCTGCGGGATGGAGGGCGGTGAGTGCGATTTCGTTGGGGATGATGGTAGTGTCGGGTTCGCCTTGCGGGTTTTCGATTTCCACCTCTACGCCTTGTGCGGAGACGCTGACTACGCGGGAGGTGTAGGTATTCCCGTTGCCGTCGTCCATAGCGACCTCTTGCCCGGCGTGGAAAGTCTGTGCGACTTGTGCGTATTGTAGGAAAGGTTGCAGTTGCTGCTCGACCATATCGTTGGCAGAGCGGACAGATACAAGGTTGAGGTCTTTGGCAGTAACCTGTGCCATAGTGCCGTCCTCATAACGGACGGTAACGACATCGGCATTGGTGATACGCGGTGCGGCAGGGTCGGTGGTGTTGTCTATCTCCACGTTTCCGTCTCCCACGATATAGCCGCGTTTGGTCTCGTCGCTTGCCAGCGAGACCTCATAGACATTGCCGTTGCTGTGTGTATTGGGTTGTATGTCTGCGGCATACTGCCGGCGCAGTTGGTTCTCCCGCTCCGTCCATTGGTCGGGTGTGAGTTCCCTATCTACACGGCGGAGGTTGGTGTCTCGGGTGTATTGTTCGAACTCTGTTTGTGTGAGTGTAACGGCGTTGCCGTTTTCGTCGGTGGCGGGGTTGCCGTTTTCGTCACGGAGCGTAGCACTGCCATCGGCATTGCGGTAGAATGTAACCTCGTTGCCGTTGGTGTCTTGGTAGTGTTCGATACCCTCATTGGTGTTGGTTTCGGGTTGTTCGGTTTGTGGCAAACCGTCCGCGGACGAGGTATCTTTGACGACGCGAGCCGCGTCGTCCCCCATGGCAGCCGCGGACGAGGCGTCCGCGCCCCCGGAGAGTTCGGTTTGTGTGCGTGTTTGTTGGGCTTCTTGTGCGAGTTGCGATTGATAGGCGGAGTAGATACCGTCCATAATCATTCGTTTGGCATCGTCGTTGAGTTGGTTGTTGCGCAATACGCTTTTGATGACCTCGTGTGCGTTTTGAGAGAAATCGTCGCTGTTGCGTGAGCGGAGCAGGCTTTCGAGGTATTGGCGTTGCGCTCCGTCCTGCATTATCTCCCGCAGTCTCTTGGCAGCGCGGGAGGATTGGAAACGGTCGATACCGCCTTGCACTGCTCCTGCCGCTCCGAAAGCGATGGAGGTAGGTGCGAGACCGAGCCACGTGTCAATCTGTTGGTCAGCAGAGAAGCCTGCGTCCTCTGCGTTGTTGATGTCGGTGGATAATCCCCAGCGCAGGAGGTTGCCTACATACTCCTCGCTGACCTCTTCGAGGTAGTTGCGGAATTGCGCACGGTCTCTGACCTTGCCAATAACGCCCTCATTGAGTCTGCCGAGTACCTGTGCTATTTGGCTGCTTTTGAGTCCTTTGAATAGTTTGGTAGTGCCTGCAAGGGCTTTGAGGGGGTCGAGCGTGGTCATTATCATCTCGGACAGGTTCTCTGCGTACATATCCACAGTGGAGTTCCAAATCGCTTCGGCTGTGCCCTGTTGGTTCTGTCTGCCGCCATACGTGATGTTGCCTTGTTCGTCAAAGTCGGGTTGTATGTCGCCTGTTATGCGACTGATTGCGCCCTCTGCTATCTTGGGTACGCCAAAGGCGGCGGTTTGTACGCCTGCCGCTGCAAGGTTGCCGAGCAGGGCGGTGCCTGCCTCTTTGAAAGCGGTCTTTGCTCCGTATTTGGCAGCCGCTTTGCCTGCTGCCTGCGCCGCCTTTCCACCAAACTGCTCAATGCCGTAGCCGAGTATTCCTTTGGCTATTTTGTCTTTGATTGCGCCGATGGGCATTGCCATAAACTGCAACATAAACGGAATACTCTCGCCTGTGGTCTGTCCTGCTTTGTATAGACGGGATAACTTGTCGGAGTTGTAGGCACAAGCCGACATATAGGCAACGGCGGAGTCCATCAGTCCTTTTTCCGCGTCGGTGAGTTGCTCGCCACGCTCGTATTTCTCCACGATGTTTTTGAGGTTGGCGGAGCGTGTGAGTTGGGAGATGCCGAAGTCCCACGTGTCGATGTCGGAGAGGGATTTGCCGAGCCCTTTCCAGAAGCCTTGTCCCTGTTGTGCGGCTTGGCTTATCTTGGCAGCGTCAGCGAGGAACTGCTGCGATTGGTGATATAGTGCGAGTTCCCTGTCTTTTTCGGGTTTGTATGCGGTGTTGGCGTTTGCGACTGCCCCGATAGCCCCGTAGATACCGCCTTGTGCTTGTGCGCTTTGGCTTGCACGTTGCATGGTTTGTTGGCGTTCTGTTTCGAGTTGCCGGATATGCGGTGCAATGCGTGCGTTGATGTCGGCAATGGTTTGGTTGGTGGCTTTCTGTCCGAGCAGTCGTGTCTGTTGGGAGAGATAGTCGGCGTTGGCATCTGCCATTTGGCGTGTGAAATGGTCTTGCGCGAGTTTGACCTCGTTCTCGTAGATGGCATTGGCGTTGTCGGCTATACGTTGCGCTTCTTGCTGTGCCTGTTGCTGCGTGATAGTGCCGTTGTTTACCTGCTGTTGGAGGTTTGCTATTTGGCGGTTGATGTCCGCCATGAGGTTGTTGTAGGTGTCCTGTGCGGTTTTATCCAACTCTGCCTTGGCTTTCTGTCCGTCGGGTGTGTTAGCCGCCCACGCTTCGGAGACGGAGGTGTAGAGGTCTTGCGGTGTTTTGATTTCGCGGGTGATATAGGCGGGTTGCTCGGCTTTAAGACGGTCTATTTGTTCTTGATTGGCAGGTGTTGCGCCTATGGAGAGGTGCATACCGTCTCCGTCGGTTTGGGTGATGACGGGGAGACCGGTCTGTTTGTCGATATTCATTGTAATACCGTTGGGCTTTCCCCATGTTCCCTCTGTTTGCAGGCGTTGTATCTCGGCTTGTCGGTCTTTGTCCTGCTGCGAGAGTGGCATCGTGGCAGCACTCTCCCGCTGCAACTGCCGGTCCTTTTCGGCTTGTGCGATACCCTCTGCCGTTTTTTGCGGATAAGGGTCGGGTGCGCCGACAGATTGCCAGAAATTGGTCGGGTGCTGTTGCTGTGTCGTTTCCGCGGTTGTGGTGCGGTAGTGTTGTTTGAACTCGTCATAAGGGTGGAATTTCATTCCATTGGCGGTGGCGATGTCGTAGAACGAGCGCAAGCCCTCGTCGGTGGCGGTTTGCTCTCGGAACATCTGTTCAGTGAGTCCGTTGGTCAGTACGCCTTTTTCGCGTGCTTTGTTGTATAATGCGGTTATTTCGTCAGCCATAGCGGTTGTGGTATAATCTTAAAATTTGACACTTTTAGTTGTTTCGGAGTTCCTTCGGAGTTCTTTCGGAGTTCCTTCGGTGGAAGGAGGTGCGGTTGGTAGGTGTTAATGGGTGGCGGGATATTAACAAAAGGCAATTACCAGTCGTCGTATTGTTGGCTGACATTGGGTTTGCCCTCCCGGCTGACGTTGCCGAAAGTGGGTTTTATTCTTTTCAAATTTACTCCCGCCTCTTGTTCTATACGTTCTATCAGTTTGTCGTCCAGCCCATAGTATTTTCCGGATTGCAGGAGCATCACATCGTCGAATATGGGTTTTCCATCTTTTCCGTATCGTATAATTCCGTCTTGCTCTAACTGTTTGCGTAGCGGTTTTGCGTTTTCGCTGCTGAGCAGATTGGTGTAGTGCTTTTTGAGCAGGCTTGCTATAGCCTCGAACTGCGGTTTTGTGAGTTCGTATCGTCTGATAGTACCATTCTCGGTTGTAGCATTCATATACCGCACTCCTCCACTGCCGCCGTTGCTACCCGATCCGCTGCCGGTGCCTTTGTTGGTTCGTCCCTCTGTGTAGCCTGTTGTGCGGTCGTTGCCTTGGGTGGTGGTGGATATATCTTGTCCTTGGGTTGTCTTCGCAACTGTATTTCCGCCCTGTTCGGTAGTGCGTGATACTTTCGTACTATATGATTTTCCTATGGTATCGTATATTTTCTGCACGGCTGCTGCATAGGCTTGCTGCACAGAGCGGAGTTTGTCGTTGTTGGCAATGTCCTCTGCTTGCTGTTCTTTTTGGAGTGCGATATTGTCGTCGTGTGCCTGCTTGGCGTGCTGGTCGGCATTGCGCAACCACACATTACCACCTCCAGCCGTAGTTATCATATCTCCAAGGACGGCAAGAGAATTATATAGAGCCGACTCTTTCTGTTTGCTTTGGTTCAATCTCTCCTCCTCGGCACGCTTTCTCCGCATTATATCGGGGTCAACGCCCAAAATCTCCGACACAAAACGGTGGTCAACACGCCCCGTATTCGGGTCTATACCATATGCAGCGGCTACGGGGCGTTTCTGCGCCTCAAACTCGCGTTGTGCTGCTATGTTAGGATTACCATTAGCGTCATAGTAACCGCCTACACTCTGTTCGGTGCGGGTGGTTACTTTTGGCGAGCGGGTAGTTGTTACGGTCTTGTCGCCGTGTTCGGTGGTCGTAACCTTGTCGCCGTGGGTGGTCGTCAGATTACGATTGTATTTCTGCTTATCGTCTGCCATAGTCGTATCATTTATTGCCAACCATTTTTGCGTTTAATAGCCGCAAGCCCTGTATTTTTTTTGTCAATCTCCTGCTGCAAAGATGCCGGTGGTGCTGCAGTAACAGTAATACCTTTATACGTATATGCAGGTGTTTTAATAGCCGCAGGTGGCGTTGGTGTAGGCTTGGATATATATGAATCAATAATACTCCCTGCGGCACTTGCAGCGTTGGCAGCAAGATTTGCATACGTAGTATTGCGGGCGGCTCTGCGTGCTTGGTCGTCTTCAAACTTTTGCTCCTTTGCTTTCTCCGCTGCGTCCAGATACTTGTCCTTTTGCGCACTCGCACTTGCTGCAATACCGCCCATTAACTCCGCACGCCCATCGGCAATACCTTTCTGCACTCCCAATGCGTACTCGGGTGTAGCACCCGTAATAGTAGCCACACCACGCGCGTTCTCCAGCTGCTGTTTGGACGTGCGGTCATACTGCGCCATCGCCTGCTGGTTCTCACTACGAGCCAAAGGGTTCTCGTACGCCTTTGCTTCATTACTCGCAACCTGCCGTGCAGTCTCTGCGTCTGCCGCCTGCTGCATTTTTCTGTTGTTTCGAGCAGACGCAATACCGCTGACGGCTTGCCCTGCTAATCCTACTATTGCTCCCCAAGGAAATACCATAATAATTGCCTGTTTGATATGCGTTTACTTCACACGCGCGAGGATATTACACATTTTGTATTTTGCAAAATCTTTTTAGAGCGCAAAGATACAATTACTTACGCAATTTATATATTTACTTTTGATACTTTTTTATTTCACTTTCGATAGTATATTTCTGTGGTATTATTCGATTTATAGCACCATTAAGCATGGTTATAGGACAACAAAATAGGGCAGCCATTGGTATTATGACTGCCCCTATGATAAATTTTAGTATTTTACCACCCACCATATCCGTGGAAATAAGTGGATAAACATTACTCTATCTAAATAGAATCGCACAAAATGTTTAGCATCTTTTATACTATTGAAACCTTTTGGGTATTGGTCTGTTGTATCTACGATAAATCCGTTTCTGAAATGTATGCTGTATCTACCATCAGACCGTTTTGTAATTTTTTTAAGATTTTCAAAGAATAGACAATTCGTTGTTTCCATATTACAAAAACATTTTTGCTTGTTCAATGAGGTCTCGGAAAGTAAGTAGAAAATCATCTGCCATTTCTTCGGTAGGGAAAGATAAAATATAACCAATCTTAACAGATACGTCAATATGTATTTTATTTAGTGCGTAGAATATATTAAACTTTTCCGTATCATCTTCTTTCCAATCAGGCCTCCAATCACCCCACCAAGCGTCTCGGAGTTGGATGAGTTTACCGAGAGCGCAAAAGGCTCTCGCTTCGTCCTCGGAGTTGAAAAGGTAATACTTGCTCCGTGTGTTAGGAACAAAGCCCCCGACAACACTCTTCTCATACTCCTTCCAACTCCGTGGTCTGTTGTTTTTTTCTTTGAGCAGACCCTGCTCGATGGCTTTCTCAATGTCGATTAGGTACGACTTACCGTTGATTTCGATTGTTTCCATATTGTTATTGTTTTGATTAGTTATATACATACAAAAAGCGGTAACTCCGTTTTTATTCTTTTATTGGAATTACCGCTTATAAAAAACGATTTTATAGAGTGTTATAGCACCTTTCTTGTCTTGTCTTGCCTAAATTTATACATACCAGTTTCAAATGACACTCGACCAAGAACAATCCATTTGTTAAGATGATTACTTCTTGCCCATATAGAACACTGATTTTGTATTTGATATGGATTATTTATACTCATACTTGGTAAAGAACGCCAAACTTTGTCTGGAATAAGACTCTCGTTAGCAAATCTATCTGCCTCTGTATCTAATGTTCTTGCTTCCATTTCATAGTTCTCTACACGTACATACATATTTGTTCGTGGGTGTAAGAATATATGTCCTAATTCGTGCAGTATTGTAAATGCAAAATTATCAATTCTGTTGTATCGTAAAGAAACAACAATCATAGGATTATCATCTTCCCAATAAGAAAAACCATCAACAGAAGCCTTTTCCACTTTTTCTACAATAGAAAATCCTATACCATACGAATTTAGTAACGTTTTTACTCTTTCAATAGTATGGGTATTTTCGTGGAGAATTGGAATAAGTCGTCTCTGTAAGTCTTGATTTTTCGTGCTATCATATACACAAAGTGGCTTATCTTCACGTGCTTGCATTTGTGCCAACATTATCCAAGTCATCAGCATACGAGTATCAAGCCCCGTTTTAGCCGATTTCTTAAACAATCCATTAGCGTAATACTGCAACTTTGCAGGAGGAGGCAAAACTTGTTGCAAAAATGTGGCTATTTGCTGATAGGACGCAGTCAAAAGTTCTTTGCGCTTGCGCTTTAGTATCAGCCTCCATTCTATGACATTATTGTATGCCATAACTATATTGTATGCTTCTTGTTCTTGAATAGCACGTTCCTGCAATGCTAATACATTACAGTCATATTGTGCTTGCATATTCAGCCAAGTTGTAGCCTTTATGCCAAGTAACTTTTCCAATCGCATAGCAATCTCCGGAGTAACTTTACGTTTTCCTTTCAACAATTCATTCAAATGAGATGGTTGCATACCCATCTCTTTCGCAAAATCCTTTTGCGAATAATTATTGTCAGCAATCATATCCTTGATAGTGTTGCCAACTGGTACTGCAACCCCGAATACGGGTATATTATTTCTTGTTTCCATAATGCGTACTATCTAATTCTAATACAATAATCTCTATACCATCGTTTAATTCTTTGAAGAGTATTCTTTCCACGCTGTTATTCATAACACGGACACTACTTATAGGCTCTTTGGTATGCTTTAGTTGCTCGTAGTGAAGAAAACTATATTTGTTAAGTTCTCTCGTATTTTCCACAGAGTAGAATATCTGAAAGACTTTTACCAAATTCGTATAAAATAACTTATTTCTGGCATATTTCTTATACTTATTTCCCGCTGCTTTACAGTCTGAAATAAACAATTCTAAATCCTCATCTTGAAATGAATAATTCATATTACCTTCAAATTTCGCTGCAAAGGTACAAATAAATTCCCAAATATGGTAATTTATTTACAATTAAATGTATTTTTGTATGCATTTTTGGTAATTCCAATAATTTCAAAGACCGCTTGCCGAACACTCTCGGCGGGTTATTCTTTCATTTCTTCCAACTGCTCGTCGGTAGTCCTGCTGACTATCTCCACGGCAATGGCGTGTACGTACTCTTTGGCGGCTCTCTCTTTGTCGGGTTCGGCGGCAATGATTGCCTGCAACTGCTCGCGGATATTGTCCTCCGCCCGGAACACCGTGGGGATTATATCCTCCCAACGGCTAATCATTTTGTCTCGTGTCATAATCTATTATTTTTTCAA
>DKEG01000039.1:0-121 GCA_002452095.1 Bacteroidales bacterium UBA6828
TTTCTAAATGGACACTATATCCGGTGTTCCGTTCCTTCTATACGGATTATGCAGAAAAAGCAATGCATAAACCGTATAAACAGCGGCTTATCTGCCTTGCAAAAGCCAATTCTTTCTACGT
>DKEG01000039.1:168-24696 GCA_002452095.1 Bacteroidales bacterium UBA6828
CGTAATCGGTATTATGAGGTATGGTTTTGCATATTCTGTATATTCGGGACGAATTATGCAGGCGGTGTTGCTTATGTCAGAAAATTGTTGTAACTTTGCACGCTTTTTAACTAATTTACTTACAATACTTTTTTAGTTTAAGACCTTCTTATGAGAAAAACATCCCGATTGTTAGTGCTTTTATTGGCGGCTGCGGCGTTTAGCAGTTGCGTTACGCAAAAGCAAATGACCTATTTCCGCGAGGTGGATACCGCGACGGCAGACAGTGTAAACAAAGTGTTTGAGGCGCAGATTGACCCGATTATCAAGGCGGGCGATGCGCTTTCTATTACTGTATCTGCGCTTGATCAGGAAGCGGTGGTGCCATATAATTTGCCGACAGTGGTTTTTGCCAATCCCGGCAGTAGTCAGTTGACCACTACTCCCAGTCTGCAATACTATACCGTGGGTGCGGACGGCAAAATAGAGTTCCCTGTATTGGGCAAAATTTCCGTACTCGGACTCAAAACGACCGAGGTGGTGAACCTCTTAGAGGAAAAACTATCAACGCAGATAGTCAATCCGATGGTGATTGTGCAGTTGATTAACGCCAAAGTAACGGTGATGGGTGAGGTGAACCGTCCCGGACAATATACTATGCCCAACGGGCGTATGACCTTGCTGGACGCACTCGGTGCAGCGGGCGACTTGTCGATATATGGCAAGCGCGACAATGTGCTGATAACCCGCGAGACCAACGGCAAACTGGAGTTCCACCGTCTGAACCTAAACTCGGACGAACTGTTTACATCTCCCTATTATTATTTGCAGCAGAATGATGTGATATATGTATCGCCGAACAAAGTGCGTGCAATCAGCAGTCAGAACATCGGCTTGTGGCTGAGTATGGTAAGTACCGTTGCGAGTGCCGCCACGGTGATTGTTACCGTGGTTAATGCTGCAAAATAATTATGAATTATGAATTGTCGGCTTTTTCATTACATATTACGCATTAAGAATTACGCATTGAATTATGGCACAGGAAATAAATAACAATAACGAAATAGATGTTCGTAAGATTTGCTGCGATGTGCTGGCGCATTGGTGGTGGTTTGCAATAGGGGTGGTACTCTGCTGCGGATTAGGTGTATTTTATGTAGTACGCACCACGCCGAAACTGACTACGCGGGGGGCGATTATGCTGCGGCAGAAAGGCGATGAGAGTCTGGCGGGACAATTGGAATCCCTCAGTATGCTGGGGCTGGGTAATAACGGCGCAGCGAGCGACGAGGTGGTGGTGCTTCAGTCGCGCGACTTGATGCATCAGGCACTGGATGCCTTGGATCTGTGGAATACCTATTATGTGAAAGACGGAATGCGCTGGGTAGGCGAGTATCCTAATCATACATTCACTGTAGAACCCGTAGAGATAACAGAGAAAGCCAAGAAACGCGGCAGTTACAAGGTAACCATCAAGGTGCTGGACGACGGGTATAAGATTAAGGTGAGACAAAAGAGATTCTATCACTCAACCACCAAGGTGGCAGACTTGAAGGAGCCGATAGAGACCTGCGTGGGTACGCTTCGCATTACTCAAAACCGCCCTATACAAGAGGACAGAACGGAATATCGCACCGTTTGTACCCCGAAGCCGTCTGTGGTAGATCAGTATCGGGCGGCGGTAAGTATCGCATTGGAGAAGAAAGAATCGAACATCATCAATCTGACCACCACATCGAATATACCCGGGCGCGATGTGGCACTGCTCAACAAGTTGATAGAGCAGTACAACCTCAATACCGTAGTGGACAAGAATATCATTGCAACCAACACGGCGGCGTTTATTGATGAGCGACTGACGATTATCTCGCGCGAACTGAGCGATGCTGAGGATGCAGTGGCTGCATATAAGACGAAGAACAACCTGACCGATCTGTCGGAAGAGGCAAAGATATTCCTGCAAGCCAACAGCGATGAGCAGAAGGAATTGGCGGATGTGGAGACACAACTCAACCTGGTGAACTATATTGAAGATTTTCTGAAGGACGACACCAAGCGTTTCAGCCTGATTCCCGCCAATATAGGTATTACCGATGCTTCGCTGACTTCTTTTATCGGGGAATACAACACGCTGTTGCTGCAGCGTATGCGCGTGCTCCGCACGGCTACCGACAACAACCCCGTGGTGGAACAACTCAACGACCAGTTGATCAGTATGCGGCAGAATATCATTGCCAGTATCGCTTCGGTGCGCGAGAGCCTGACTATTACCCGTGACGGGTTGCGCCAGCGTGACAGCCGGTTTAACGCCCGCATCAAATCGGTGCCCAACCAAGAGCGGCAGTATGTACAGATCAAGCGCCAGCAGGAACTCAAAGAGGAGATCTATCTGTTCCTCTATCAGAAGCGCGAAGAGAATGCCCTGATGCTTGCCGCAACGGCAACGCCCGCCAAAATAATAGATACGCCCAAAGCGGATACGGGCAGCGGAAGTCCGAAAATGAAGATGGTACTGCTGGTATGTCTCTTTCTCGGGTTGGCGATTCCTGCGGGTATATTATATATATGGAGTCTGTTTAACAACAAGATAGACCACGCTAAAGAGTATGAACAGTTGATACATACCGCCTTTGCGGGACAGATACCTGAGAACTCGCGAGGCAAGCATATCGCTATCAGCGAAGGGGAATCGACGATGTCGGCGGAGTTGTTCCGCCTGTTGCGTACTAATTTGCGATTTATATTGCCCGCCGAAGTGCAGCATCCTGTGATACTGGTTACATCGTGTATCAATGGTGAGGGCAAATCGTATATTGCTACCAACATAGCCTTGTCGCTGGCATTGCTGGACAAGAAAGTGGTGTTGGTGGGCTTGGATATACGCAAGCCGATGCTGGCAAAATACTTCGGTTTGAGCAACAAAGGATGTTTGACGAGTTATCTGTCGGACGATTCGTTTACGGTGGATGATACCATTCAGCCATCAGGAGCGCACAAGAACTTGGATATTATCCCTGCCGGGGTGATACCGCCCAACCCTGCCGAACTGTTGCAAACGGAGCGTCTGGATATGCTCTTTGCCGAATTGCGCAAGCGATACGATTATATCATTGTGGATACGGCACCGGTGGCTATGGTGAGCGACACGTTCCAACTCGACCGTATAGCGGATATGACGCTGTTTGTGAGTCGTGCCAACTATACTCCGCGCGAGATGATCGATTTTATCAATCAGATAGCCGAACAGAAACGGCTGAAGAACATAGCCTGTGTATTCAACGGCGTAAAGAACGCCAAAGCAGGTTATGGCTATGGTTACGGCTACAGCAGTGCGAAAAAATAAAGACCTGAATGTCCTTAGAGACCTTAGGGTCCATTAGTCTGTAGTCTGAAATATGATAGTTTGTGTAGCGGAGAAACCCTCTGTGGGGCAGTATATTGCAAAGGTGCTGGGGGCAACCCAACGCCGAGACGGCTATTTTGAGGGGAACGGCTATTGCGTTACATGGACTTTCGGACATCTCTGTGCGTTGCTCGACCCGCAGGAATATACCGACCAATGGAAGAACTGGAACCTCAGTTCGCTCCCGATGATACCGCAGCGTTTCAGTATCAAAGTGAACGGTGACGAAGGAGTACACAAGCAATTCAATGTGATCAAATCGCTTATAGCTCAAGCCAACGAGGTGATCAACTGCGGTGATGCCGGGCAGGAGGGCGAACTGATACAACGCTGGGTGTATCAGAAAGCGGGCTGCAAAATACCTGTGAAGCGTCTGTGGGTCAGTTCGCTGACCGAAGAGGCAATTGCCGAGGGTTTCAAGAAACTGAAAGACCAGTCGGAATACCAGCACCTCTACGAGGCGGGACTGATGCGCGCTATTGGGGACTGGCTGCTTGGTATGAACGCTACGCGTGCTTATACCATTCGTTATGCGAAAGGAGTAGGGAAAGACAGACAGGTGCTGTCTATCGGGCGTGTGCAGACACCCACTCTGGCATTGGTGGTGAGGCGGCAAGCCGAGATAGAGAACTTTGTGCCGAAGACCTATTGGGAACTGAAGACCACCTATCGCAACACCCTTTTTTCGGCACAACTGCCCGCCGAGGAGGACGAATATGCCATTACCTCCCTCGAACAGGGACAGGCATTGGTGGAGTCTATCAAAAATAGCCCGCTGACAATCACATCGGTTGAGAAGAAGAAAGGCACTGAGTCGGCTCCCAAACTTTTTGATCTGACAAGTCTGCAGGTGGAGTGCAACAAGAAATATGCTTTTTCTGCCGACCAGACGCTGAAACTCATTCAGTCGCTCTACGAGAAGCGTATCACTACCTATCCGCGTGTGGATACCACCTACCTGAGCGATGACATCTATCCGAAGATACCTGCTACGCTGGCGGGTATCAAGGATTTCTATCCGCAAGCAACGCCTTTGCTCGGCTTGAAAGCCGATGGAAAGAAAGGCGCAGGTTCGCTGCCCAAATCAAAGAAAGTATTTGATAACAAGAAGGTTACCGACCACCATGCGATTATTCCGACCGGTCAGCGCCCCGATGCGTTGACTGCCGATGAGCGCAAGGTGTTCGATCTGGTGGCATTGCGTTTTATCGGCGTGTTCTACCCTGATTGTGAGGTGAGCAATACCACGGTGCTGGCAGAGGTACCCCGCACGGGAATTGCAGAGAATGACGATCTGAAAAAGGTAGTTTTCAAGGTAACAGGCAGGCAGATACTAAAACCCGGCTGGAGAGAGATTTATACCGGCTCCAACTCCCCCGATCAAAACTCCCCCAATCCCCTCAAAGAGGGGACTGAAAGCACGGACGGAGAAGATACCTCTGTTGAAAGCAAGACTCTTCCTGTTTTTGTGAAAGGGGAGAGTGGGGAGCATATACCGCAACTGCAGGAGAAAACCACCACACCGCCGAAGTACTACACCGAAGCAACGCTTCTCCGGGCAATGGAGACGGCGGGTAAAACGGTGGATGATGAGGAACTGCGCGATGCAATGAAAGAGAACGGCATCGGGCGACCGTCCACCCGCGCGGCAATCATTGAGAAACTCTACCAGCGCAAGTATATTGTCAAGCAGGGCAAATCCATTCGTGCTACACCACTGGGGATTGACCTGATACATACGATCATTTCGCCCCTGCTGAAGTCGGCAGAACTGACGGGGCGTTGGGAAAAGAAACTGCGTGAGATAGAGCGCGGCGAATATACGGCGCAGCAGTTTCTGGACGAACTGAAAACGATGACCGCCGATGTGGTGCGCGAAGTGAAAGCCAACAAAGCGGGTATGCTCTGTCCTGTCTGCAGAAAGGGTACCATCATTCGCGGTAATACCCGCTACGGCTGCTCCCGCTGGCGCGAGGGCTGCACCTACGCCGAACCGTTTTGACTGTTTTTTAGTCCTTAACGACCTACCTTGATGTCATTAATGTCATTAAAGTCATTAAGGACGTTAAAGACCCTAAAGACCTTAAAGACCCTATCCGCTATGCAATACGAATCTACCTTTAATGCCGTTGATGCCATTCTCCGCAACGAGGCTGGGTGTTCCAACGAGTTGGACTATATCGAGCAGACCTCGTGGCTGCTTTTCCTGAAGTATATCGACGATTGGGAGCAGGAATTGTCGCTCAATGCGATGCTCAACGGCAGCACCTACACCCGTATTATCCCCGCCGACCTGCAATGGTCGAGTTGGGCGGCACCCAAAGACAAGGACGGCAACTTGGATGTTCTCCGTGCTATGACGGGCGACAGCCTTGTGCAGTTTGTCGATCATACGCTTTTCCCTACACTCCGCCGTTTCAAGGAGAGTGCCGCTGCCGGCAATACACTGGAGTATAAAATCGGCGAGATATTCACCGAACTGCGCAACAAGATCCAATCAGGCTACAACCTGCGGGAGATTATCAATAAGATTGACACACTCCATTTCCGCTCGGCGGAAGACAAACACGAGATGAGCGTTCTCTACGAGGACAAGATCAAGCGTATGGGGAATGCGGGTCGCAACGGGGGCGAGTACTATACACCCCGTCCGCTTATCCGCACGATAGTGCGGGTGGTAGACCTGCGTATCGGCGAGACGGTCTATGACCCTGCCTGCGGTTCGGCGGGTTTTCTCTGCGAGGCATACAACTATATGCAGCAACAGGTGCAATCGACCGCCGACATAGAGACGCTGCAGAAAAACACGTTCTTCGGCGTGGAGAAGAAAGGGCTGCCGTATATCATCGCCACGATGAATATGATCTTCCACGGCGTGGCGGCGCCGAACATCATGCGCGGCAACAGTCTCACCCGCTCGCTCTCGTCCGTACAGGAGTGCGATCGCAAGGATGTGATACTGGCTAACCCGCCTTTCGGCGGCAGCGAGCGGGCGGAGGTGCAGCAGAACTTCGACATCCGCACGGGCGAAACGGCGTATATGTTTATGCAGCATTTTATCAAGATGCTGCGTACCGGCGGGCGTGCGGCGATTGTTATCAAAAACACGTTCCTGAGCAACGGCGATGCCGCCGAGGTGAGGAAACTGCTGATAGAGAAATGCAACCTCCATACGATTCTCGACCTGCCGAGCGGTGTCTTCACGGGCGCGGGCGTAAAGACCGTGGTGCTCTTTTTCACCAAGGGCGAGCAGACCCGCAATATATGGTACTACCAACTCAATCCCGGGCGCAACCTCGGCAAGACCAACGCCCTAAACGAGGAGGACTTGGCGGAGTTTGTCGCCCTACAGAAAACCAAGGCGGACAGCGGGAACTCGTGGACGGTGGTGGCAACCAATCTCGGCGATGATTGCGACCTGTCGGTCAAGAACCCGAACAAAGTAGAGGCGGCGGATACCCGCACCCCCGCTGACATCCTCCGCACTCTCTCCACCCTGCACGCCGACTCCGCACGGATTATACAGGAAATAGAAGAAGGACTCAAATAAACAGAACGGCTATGTACACACCTCCTTTTACTACAACCGCCAAGGCGGTCAATCTGGTGGCTGAAATCTATTCGCAAATAGAGCGGTACGCTATCCGTTTGGAGCAGGAAGACTCCCTCCGCCTGCGCAAGATCAACCGGATAAAAACCATCCACAGCAGCCTTGCCATAGAGGGAAATGCGCTCTCCGAAAACCAGGTACAGGAAATTATGGAGGGAAGGACGGTAATTGCTCCGCCCAAAGAGATACAGGAGGTAAAAAACGCCATCCGTGCTTACGAATTATATCCTTCGCTCAATCCGTTTTCGATGAAAGATCTCTTGCGGACACATGGTGTGATGATGCAAAACATCATAGACGATGCAGGGCATTTCCGCCGCGGGGGCGTAGGCGTATTCGAGGGGGAACGTTGCATACATATGGCACCGCCTGCCGACCGCGTACCAACTTTAATACATAATTTGTTGGAATGGACGGAAAAAGCGGAAGACAATATGCTGATTCGCAGTTGCGTATTCCACTACGAGTTTGAATATATCCATCCTTTTGCCGACGGCAACGGTAGAATGGGACGTATGTGGCAGTCGCTGCTGTTGGGCAAGGTCAGTCCTGTATTCCAGTATCTCCCTGTCGAGAATATGGTGTATGCCAACCAAACGGCATACTATAATGCCATTGCGAAATCCACAAGCCGGACAGACAGCGCGCCGATGATAGAGTTTCTGCTCGGCGAGATATTGGCAGCCTTGAAAGCACATCAAGGTGCACCTATCGAGAAGCAGGATGTCGGAATAAATGTCGGAATAAATGTCGGAATAAACAAGCCCGAACCGTTGAGTGAAAACGAGCAGATTATCCTGTCGCTATTGGCAAAGACCCCCCGCCTGTCCGCCTCGGTATTAGCCAAGCAGTTGGGTATCACCTCGCGCCAGTGTGAGCGTATGCTTGGCACGCTCAAGAAAAAAGGCTTGCTCACCCGTGTGGGTGCGAACAAATCGGGCTATTGGCAAGTAAATCTTGCAGCACCTAACTAAAATTTTATATCTGTAAATATCAGAATAAATTCAAAATGCATATACAAGATTTTTAACATAGAATAGGCCAATTATGACAGAGCAAAAAACATTCAATTTATATTGCGACGAGAGTACACACCTCGAACATGACGGACAACCATATATGTTGTATGGATATGTGAGTATTGCTTCTAACCAAATAAAAATGGCAAAAGAGCAAATACATAATATCCGCACAAAATATAATTACTTCGATGAGTTCAAATGGACAAACGTGCATACTGCCACCTATCCGGTATATAATGCATTATTGGAGTATTTTTTTATGACAGATATGAGTTTCCGTACTGTAATAGTGGATAAATCGCAAATTGACAATACGCGCAAGGATTACACATACAACGATTTCTATTTCCGTATGTATTTCCAACTGCTGCATAATGAGGTTAGTTTGGAGAATATGTATAATGTCTATTTTGATATTAAGGATACCTGTAGCCAAGAGAAACTACATAATTTACAAAAAATCTTGCATTGGAATGCCAGTATTGGTAATTTCCAATTTATTCGTTCGCACGAAAGTTGTTTTTTGCAGATAGCAGATGTTTTAATGGGGGCTATCAATTATAATCTAAGGGTGGAAAAAGGCACCATTAAAGGAACTTCTATTCCTAAATGCAAATTAGTGGAAATGATAAAGAAACAAACCAATATATCCTTGCAAGCGACTACCCCGAAAAGTACCAAAAAGTTTAATTTATTCTTTATCAAACTGAAATAAAGTATGTTTAATCTGCTAAAACATTATCCTGAACTATTGGAACTTGTGATAGAGGAGAATGCCCGTATGCATTCGTTGCGCAGGATATTTGATAGAGATATAGTGGAAAATCAAAATTTTCTATTCTGTAACAAACAGATATACCCTATAAAGGCAGATGGCAAACCGGACTTGGATAGGGAATTTATGCATCTTACTCACCATGAAGTATTATGTGAAGACGGGATTGCACATAGACAATATGATCCGTTACGTTCAGAACGTTTGCATTGGATTCGTACTCACGTAGAAGATCGGACAAATGACGACAGCGAAATTTATGTATTCAGTGTTCAGGAACGAGATAAAAAGAAGCGAACAGACATTGTGCGGACATATATCTACAACAAAACACGTAAATATGTTGTTGTATTTGAGCCACAAAGAAATGGCACGGCTTATTACCTATTGACCGCCTATTATATAGACCAAGAGGCGGGAGAAAAGGCAATGATGAAGAGACTAAAGAGACGAATGGATACGCTTAAATAAAAAGCAGGGCTCGATCCCTGTCTAGAAGAACCGAGCCCCGAAACTCTTTCCGTCTTCGGCTGAGTGCGCAAAGATACTGCTTTTTGAGTGATAATACAAATATTTTGTGGAAAAATCTTAGTTTTGGTACATAAATTTAACATTTTTGCATCAAAAATTACAGAATAGCAAAAACACCGATTATGAAACCCCATTGGCAAATAAAAAAACTCGGAGAGGTGTGCGAAATGCGAAGAGGTTTGACCTATTCAAAAGCAGACGAAGCAACCGTCTCCTCAAAGGTAGTGCTGCGGTCGAATAATATTGACCTTGATACGCATTTGATGAATTTTGACGAACTTAAATATCTCAAAGAGAATTTCGAGTTTCCTACTGATAAATATATCCGAGATGGCGAACTTTTGATGTGTATGTCCAATGGTAGCAAGGCACATCTTGGGAAAGTTGCTCTCTATAAGGGAGTAACGAAATACGCCTTTGGAGGCTTTATGTCTGCAATCCGGCACAACAATTCGGTGATTGATATGTTTTTCTATTATGCCCTCATAACTCCAATGTTTCACGATTATATTAAAACGTTATCTGACGGGGCTAATATCAATAATTTGAAAGCACGTGATATTCTTGAATATGCCATTCCCCTTCCTCCGCTCGCGGAGCAGGGGGAGATTGTGGCGTATTTGGATAAGGAGTTTGCGTTGGTGGATGCGCTGCGGGAAAAGGCTATGGGGCAACTGCAAGCCGCCAAAGACCTGTTCCAAGCCATACTCAAACAACTACTGACACCGAAAGACGGGTGGACGATTAGCACGATAGAAGAATCTACAACGATAAAGAGCGGTAAAAGAGTTCCCAAAGGTTATAAATTAGAAGATTGTGATGCGGGGCATAAGTACATTCGTGTCGCAGACTTTGATAATTTTGGAAGTGTTGATACCTCCGAGATAAAATACATCAATGAAACTGTATTCAATCAAATAAAGCGTTATATAATTACGTCCCAAGATGTATACATCAGTATTGCAGGCACCATAGGAAAGACTGGTATTATTCCAAAAGAATTGGATGGGGCAAACTTAACGGAGAATGCCAATAGGTTTATACTTAATAAGGGTATAAATCAACGTTTTTTCTACTACTATACGCGAAGCGAAATCTTTCAAAAAGAAATAAAACTTTCCACGACCACTTCTGCCCAACCCAAGTTGGCGATTATGAGACTTAAGAAAGTATCGTTTGCATATCCCCCTCTCCCCGAACAAGAATCCATTGTCGCCCAATTGGATGGTCTTTCGGAGAAGTGCAGGAAGTTGGAGGATAACTACAGGCAGACTCTTACGCTTTGCAATGACCTGAAGCAGGCGTTGCTCAAGCAGGTATTTGAATAACCCCCGATATTCTATTTGTACTGCCATAGGCGATAGGTTTATGGCAATTTATGGATGCAAAAAACACGTATTTATCATGAAAGAAGCCGACACACGCGTGAAGAAGATCGACCCGCGCCTGCACGAGGCAGGCTGGGAGGAACAGAATATCATTCGGGAATACGCCATCGCACCCGGGCGTGTAGAGCGCATACGCCACGCCAAGCCCAAGCAGGCGGATTATCTGCTCTGCTACAAGAACCACCCTATCGCCGTAGTGGAAGCCAAAGGCGACGAACACGATGTGGCGGAGGGCGTGGAGCAGGCGAAGGACTATGCCCGCATGCTCTGTATGCGCTTTGCCTACAGCACCAACGGCGACGAGATATACTTCGTTGATATGGGCGTGCAGGACGGCAAGGGGACATACCTGGTGCCGAGCACGGAATATGCAATCAACCGTTTTCACGACCCGCAGGAACTATGGCGGCTGCTGTTCCCCACCGAGGAAGAGACCTGGCGCGAGCGGTTCGCCCGCTGTGCGTTCAACCGCGACAACGACCGTACGCCGCGTTACTACCAGCAGAACGCCGTCAATGCCGTATTAGACGCCATCGCCGACGGGCGGCAGCGTATCCTGCTTACTATGGCAACGGGTACGGGGAAGACCTACACGGCATTCCAGATATGCTGGAAACTGTTCCAAACCGGTTGGAACAAGGACAATGCGCAATGCGTAATGCAGAATGCGCAATGTACAAAGCGGGAACCACGGATACTCTTTATTGCCGACCGCAACATACTGGCGAACCAGGCACGCAACGACTTCGAATATTTCCCCGACGATGCGATGGTGCGTATCTCGCCCGAGGAACTAAAGAAGCACGACGGGAAAGTGCAGACTTCGCGCAGCCTGTATTTTACCATATTCCAGACTTTTATGACCACCGATGCCACGGGCGTGCCGTTCTACAAGCAATACCCCGCCGGTTTCTTCGACCTGATCATCATCGACGAGTGCCACCGCGGCGGTGCGAACGACGAGAGCCAGTGGCGGGAGATACTGAACTATTTCGCCCCCGCGTACCAACTTGGTCTGACGGCTACGCCCAAGCGCCAAGTGAACGCCAACACATACACCTATTTCGGCGACCCCGTCTACACCTATTCGCTCAAACAAGGTATAGAAGACGGTTTCCTGACGCCGTTCCGCGTGCGTATATCCGAAAGCCCCATCGATACCTACACCTACGACCCGTCGGACGACGTGGAGGGCGATATCGACCCCAACAAGACCTACACGGAAACGGACTTTTATCACAACAATATCCAAATGAAAGAGCGGGACGAGCACCGCGTTGTCGAACTGCTCAACCAGATACAGCCCGACGAGAAGACCATCGTCTTCTGCGCCACACAGGTGCATGCGATGCATATCCGCGACCTCATCAACCAGCACAAGCACTGCCCCGACAACAACTACTGCCAGCGTGTAACGGCGGCGGACGGAGCCGAGGGCGAGACGCAACTGCGTGCCTTCCAGGACAACGAGAACCTGCACCCGACCGTCCTCACCACCTCGCAGAAATTGTCCACGGGTGTGGACGCCCGCAACGTGCGCAACATCGTGCTGCTCCGCCCCGTAAACAACATGGTGGAGTTCAAGCAGATCATCGGACGCGGCACACGCCTGTTCGACAACAAATACTATTTCACCGTCTATGATTTTGTAGGCGCGTCGAAGAACTTCGAAGACCCCGAATGGGACGGCGACCCATACTGCCCCGTATGCGGCAACAGCCCCTGTACGTGCGGCAAGGACAAAGGCGGAAGCGATACTCCCGCCGATACGCCCGCAGAGCCTGTTGATACGCATGCTCCCTGCCCGCCCGCGCCTTGCCCCGTATGCGGACAACTGCCCTGTATATGCCCGCCGAAGAAGACGATTACGGTGCGGCTGTCGGACAAACGCAAAGCGGAACTGCTGCGCACCCGCTGGACGGAGAAATTCCAGTACGGCGACGAACTGATCAGTGCGGAGGAGTTTATTCAACGCCTCTTCGGACGCATCCCCGATTTCTTCCGCTCGGAGCAGGATCTGCGCGATCAATGGGCGAACCCCGAAACCCGCGAGAACCTGTTAGCCAAATTGGAGGAGAACGGTTTTGCCGAAGAGAAATTGGAGATGCTGCGGCAGGTACTCGATATGGCGGATTACGACCTGCTTGACGTGTTGGAATATGTGGGCTACAACACGCCCGGATTAGAGCGACGGAAGCGGGCGGAGCAAGTGCGCCAGACCTATCTGTCCGCCCTTGCGCCCGAGCAGCAGGCGTTTATGTCGTTTGTACTGGACTACTACGTGCGCAACGGCTACAAGGAACTCTCCCCAAATAACCTCGGCAATCTGATCCTGCAGAAGTACCACTCCCTGTCCGATGCGCTGGATCTGCTCCACCTCAACCCCGATGCCCTCCGCCGGCAATACTTCACCCTCCAGCGACACCTCTACCACGCTATGGCATAGGGGAGCGGAAGATGATACCGCGGGCGAGGCACCTGCGTCCCTGCAACGGCAGCCTATCCACCGCTGTCGTTGCCGTCTCGTTGCCGTAAATGGTATGACCGAAACAATTAAGGTCTTTAAGGTTATTAAAGACTTTAAGGACTGTAAGGAGGACAATGGAAATACAGCACATTTTTTCCAATACGCTGCATATTAATTGTTAATTATTAATTGTTAATTGTATATCTGCATTTTTTTTTGTAATTTTGCGGACTGAAAAAGACTATTAAAAGATTGCACTATGAATATATCGTATAATTGGCTCAAACGCTACATCGCCTTGACCGACGATGCGGAGACAGTGGCAAAAATACTGACGTCCATCGGTTTGGAGGTCGGAACCGTAGAGAAAGTACAGACTGTCAAAGGCGGTTTGGAAGGACTGGTAATCGGCGAGGTGCTGACCTGCGTGCCGCACCCCAACTCCGACCACCTGCATATCACGGAGGTGAATATCGGTGCGGCAGAGGCGCAGGGTGCCGTTACCGACGGACAGGGACGGCATACGCTGCATATCGTTTGCGGGGCGCCGAATGTGGCTGCAGGACAGAAAGTGGTGGTTGCTACAATCGGCACGGTGTTGTACGACGGCGATGAGCATTTTACGATCAAGCGCGGCAAGATACGCGGCGAGGAGTCGCTTGGTATGCTTTGCGCAGAGGACGAGATAGGCGTAGGCAGCGACCATGCCGGTATCATCGTGCTGCCCGCAGCGACGCCCGTCGGTATGCCTGCCAAGGAGTACTACCACGTGGAGGACGACACGCTGATAGAGGTGGATATTACCCCGAACCGCTCGGACGCTATCAGCCACTACGGCGTGGCACGCGACCTCCATGCGTATTATCTGGCACACGGGCAGAACGTGGCTCTCACCCGCCCGAGTGTGGACGCTTTTGCCGTTCAAAACCACAACCTGCCTATCGGGATTACGGTTGAAGATACCGAGGACTGCCCCCGCTATACGGGCGTGAGCATACAGGGCGTAACCATCAAAGAATCGCCCGATTGGCTCAAGAAAGCCCTGACAACCATCGGTTTGCGCCCGATAAACAACGTGGTGGACGTAACGAATTTCGTGCTGCATGAGATGGGGCAGGCGCTCCACTCGTTTGACGCGGACAAGATAAAAGGACACCGCGTAATCGTACGCAAGGCGCACGAAGGCGAGAAATTCACCACCTTGGACGGCATAGAGCGTACGCTCTCGGCTGCCGACCTGATGATCTGCAATGCCGAGGAGCCGATGACGATGGCGGGTGTGTTCGGCGGACTGAATTCGGGTATCACCGGCGAGACGAAAAACGTCTTTCTCGAGAGCGCCTATTTCAACCCTGTTTGTATCCGCAAGACCTCGCGCCGCCACCAGTTGCAGACCGACGCGTCGTTCCGCTACGAGCGCGGTTGCGACCCGAACAACACCTTGTATATACTGAAACGTTGCGCATTGCTTATCCAAGAGGTAGCCGGCGGCGAGGTGGCGATGGAGGTGAGCGACAACGGGCAGACCTGCTTCGAGCCGTTCCCCGTAACCCTCAATATCCCGCGTGTGAACGCGCTGATTGGTAAGGCGATAGGTGAACAGACGATAGAGACTATTCTTCGCGGTTTGGAGATGGAGATCGTCAGCAAAGAGGGCGACGACTGGCATATCACCGTGCCGCGCTACCGTGTGGACGTACAGCGCGAGTGCGACGTGGTGGAGGATATTCTGCGTATCTACGGATACAACAATGTGGAGTTCCCCGAGAAAGTAAATACCAACCTCAGTTACAGCCCGAAACCCAACCCGCAGAAGTTGCAGACCCGCATATCGGAGCAACTGACTGCGCAGGGTTTCTATGAGATACTGAATAACTCGCTGACCAAAGTGGCATACTACGAGCCGTTGCAGACCTATCCGCTGGGCGAATGTGTGAAGATCAAGAATCCGTTGAGCCAGGATCTCGGTGTAATGCGCCAGACACTGCTGTTCGGCGGTTTGGAGAGTATCCAGCGCAATGTCAACCGCAAGAATGCCGACCTGAAATTCTACGAGTTCGGCAACTGCTACCACTACCACGCCAACCCCGCCGCACGCGAGCATAACCCCGAGAATGCGCTTGTAGAGTACAGCGAGGAACCGCATTTGGCACTTTGGCTGACGGGTAACAAGACGCAGCAGTCGTGGATCAACAAAGGCGAGAAAACCACGTTCTATATGCTCCACGCATATGTCAACGGCGTACTAACCCGTATGGGTGTGGATGTGGCACATTGCACTATGGAGACGTTCAGCAACGAGTTGTTCTCCGACGGTTTGATACTCAAGGCGCAGAACGGCAAGGAGTTGGGACGACTGGCGATTGTGGACAAGAAACTCGCCAAACAGTTCGATATCGATGAGGCGGTATTCTTTGCCGACCTCGACTGGAAGCAACTCCTGCGTCAAAACAAGCAGTACAAACCCGTTATCAACGACCTGCCGAAGTTCCCCGAGGTAAAACGCGACTTTGCCCTGCTTGTGGACAAGCAGGTGGAATTTGCAGACCTCGCACGGGCTGCCTTCGAGACCGAGCGCAAGTTGCTCAAAAACGTATATCTGTTCGATGTCTATGAGGGCAAGAACCTCGAGAATGGCAAGAAATCGTATGCACTTTCGTTTATTCTGCAAGATCCGGATAATACGCTCAAAGACAAGCAGATAGAAACTATCATGCAACGCTTGCAAAAGACCTTTGAGGAGAAGTTCGGGGCTAAACTGCGATAATCATTAAGTCGTCCGTTAAGACCTTAAAGACTTTATATTGTTCAACCCTTAAACACAAAACAAGTATGAAGAAAGCATTATTTGTAGTGGTGCTGTTGATATCAACGGTAGCAGGTTTTGCACAGGTGCCGCAAGAGAAAGAGAATGTCATCTATCAGGTAACGGTCAATAAGAATGACCCGTCCACTCGCACGGATTACCAGAAAGCACTGACCCGCAGCGGGAATACCTATTTCCTGGGCAATCAGGCGATGGACAAGAAAGCCTATATCCGTTTTCTGGAAACCAACTGCCCCGCGGCGTGGCAGAAAGCCAATAGCGGTTACAAGACTGCTACTGCCGGTTGGTGCTTGCTCGGTATCGGTGCAGGATTGGAGATAGGCGGTGTGATAGGCGTTATTGCTACTGCAGGAAGTATGGTTAACGGTACTACTGATGATAGTATGACTGCAGTCAATAGTACATTGGGCTTGGCGGCACTCTACTACGTAGGTGCATTCAGTATCGTAGCCTCTATTCCGACTATTGCTGTCGGTTATGCAAAGATGCACAATAGTGTGGATGTCTATAATGTGGCTTGTACCACAGCGCAAGTGCGTCCGTATTGGAGCATTCAGACAAGCAAAAACGGCGTAGGATTAGCATACAATTTCTAATATATCGTTTAGCATATACACTATACAAAAAACACGGCATGGAAATTTCCTTGCCGTGTTTTTTGTATAGTGCTTATTATTTGCCGCCCACCAGTTTTTTGATGTCGTTGAGTTTGTTGAGGGCTTCGAGAGGGGTAAGGCTGTTGATGTCAAGACGGGTGAGTTCGTCTCGAATCTGCTCCAGGACTGGGTCGTCTAATTGAAAGAAACTGAGTTGCATACCCTCTGGGGCATTCACTGTGGCCTTGCCGTTGCCTACTTTCTTGATGTTTTGGCGGAGATGGTTGCTTTCTGCCAAAACAGAAGAAACGACAGCATCGCCACCGGTATGGTCGGTTTTGCCCGATACGGCACTGCTGTTTCCTTCCAGTTCGTGCAAAATCTCGTTGGCACGGATAATGATACTCTCCGGCATACCCGCCAGTTTCGCCACGTGGATACCGAAACTGTGTTCCGAACCGCCGCGGACGAGTTTGCGCAGGAAGATCACTTTCCCGTTCACCTCCCGCACGGACACATTATAATTGCGTATGCGCGAGAACGACTGTTCCATCTCGTTAAGTTCGTGGTAGTGGGTGGCAAAAAGTGTCTTGGCATGCCCGCGCTGCTCGTGGATATACTCCACAATTGCCCATGCGATACTGATACCGTCGTAGGTGCTGGTGCCGCGTCCGAGTTCGTCGAAGAGGACAAGGCTCCGCTCGCTGAGGTTGTTCAATATACTTGCCGCCTCGTTCATCTCCACCATAAACGTGCTCTCGCCCATCGAGATATTGTCGCTGGCACCCACACGGGTGAAAATCTTGTCCACTATACCGATTGATGCACTCTCGGCGGGAACGAAACTGCCCATTTGCGCCATCAGCACGATCAGTGCCGTTTGGCGCAGGAGTGCGGATTTACCGGCCATGTTCGGACCCGTAATGATGATGATCTGCTGTCCGTTATTATCCAAAAGGACATCATTCGCTACATATTGTTCGCCGGCAGGCAACTGCTGTTCAATTACAGGATGCCGCCCCCGGCGGATATCAATTACCAAACTATCGTTCACATCGGGGCAGATGTACTTGTTTTCTGCTGCAGCCGTGGCAAAACTGAGCAGGCAGTCGAGTTGCGCCACCACATTGGCATCGGTTTGCATCTGCGGCACAAACTCGCTCAATGCCAGCATCAGTTCCTGATAGAGGCGGTTTTCGATAATCTGTATTTTCTCTTCGGCAGAGAGGATTGTCTCCTCGTATTGTTTGAGTTCTTCTGTGATATACCGCTCGGCATTGACGAGTGTCTGCTTGCGGATCCACTCCTGAGGCACATGGTCTTTGTAGGTATTGCGCACCTCCAGGTAATAGCCGAAGACGTTGTTGTACCCGATTTTCAGGCTCTGTATTCCCGTCTGCTCCGCCTCGCGCTGCTGAATACGGAGCAGGTAGTCCTTGCCGTTGGTGTGTATGTCGCGCAGCGAATCGAGTTCGCTGTCCACACCGTTGGCAATCACGTTCGGCCGCCCTTGCACAGCGGGCGGATTGGGTTGTATCTGCTGCTCTATACGCTCGCGCATTTCGGTGCAGAGGTCTATCTGCTCGCCGAGGAGATGCAGGTATGAGTTTTCGTCCGCTCCGAGGCACACCTCACGGATAGCGACCAGCGCACGCAGGGCGGTGGCGAGTTGCACCATCTCACGCGGAGCGATGCGCCCTGTAGCGACCTTGCTCACGATGCGCTCCATATCCTGTATCTGTCCTATCTGCTCCCGTAGCAGGTCGCGCTCGTCGGGGTGGCGGAAAAAATACTCCACCACCGACTGGCGGTTGCGTATCGGACGCACATCCTTGAGCGGAAGGGCGATCCAGCGGTGCAGCAGGCGTCCGCCCATCGGCGAAATGGTATGGTCGAGGACATCGTAGAGCGTCTTGCTCTCTGCCGTCTGCCCGCCGAGGAGTTCGAGGTTATGAATGGTAAAGCGGTCGAGCCATACGTATTTGTCTTCCTCTATACGGCTCAGGTGCTGTATATGACCCGTTTGCAGGTGCTGCGTCATATCCAGGTAATGGAGGATACCCCCCGCGGCAACTACGCCGTTGGGCATCTTGTCAAGTCCGAACCCCTTGAGGTTCTTCACCTGCCATTGTTTCTCTAATCGCTCCTGTGTCGATTCGGGTGTGAGCATCCAGTCTTCGAGTTCGAATGTAAAGAACTTGTTGCCGAAGCGGGCTTCAAACTCGGGTTTCTTCCCGCGCAGGAAGAGCACCTCTTTGGGCGCAAAGTCGGTTAGCAGTTTGTCGATGTAGTCGGCCGATCCTTCGGCGGCGAGGAACTCGCCCGTAGAGATGTCAAGAAAGGCAATACCTATCGAATGTTTGGCAAAATGGAGACAGCCGACCCATGTATTTTCTTTCTGTGTGAGGGTGGTGTCGGAGTAACTGACACCCGGCGTAACCAACTCCGTGACTCCGCGTTTGACTAATTTCTTGGTCAGTTTCGGGTCTTCCAACTGGTCGCATATAGCCACGCGCAAGCCCGCACGCACGAGTTTGGGCAGATAGGTATCAAGCGCATGGAACGGAAACCCCGCCATCTCCTGCGTCTGGTTGAGCCCGCCGGCACCGTTGCTGCGGTGGGTCAGCGTGATATTTAGTATCTTGCTGGCACGCAGGGCATCCTCGCAGTAGGTCTCATAGAAATCGCCGCAACGGAACAGTAGCAACGCATCTGGGTACTGCGCCTTGATGTCCCGAAACTGTTTCATCATCGGAGTCTGTTCCTTATCCTTTGCCATAATTTACACATTTACACATTTACACATTCATTACTTCAGGTCCACCGTTATCTTCAGATTGTACCGCCGCCCCGTCAGGTAGTTGGGGCTTGCCCATTGGTTGCCGTAGGCATCGCTTACCCAGAAATATGAGTTCACGTTCCGCCAGTCCACTAAGTTGAATACTTCAAACTGTACCGCCCATTCGGCGATATGTTTCGCACTTGGGGCACGCATAAACTTCGCCGTCTTGGCATTGAAAGCGTAGGTTGCTCCTAGGTCGATACGCCTATAGTCGGTCATACGCAGCATTTTCTGACTGGCAAGGTTGCGCGGCGAGGCAAAAGGCATACCGTCGCTCCAAATCATCTTTAGATGGAATTTTAGTTGCGGAAACTGCGGGATATAGTCTTGGAAAAACATCGAGAACGAGTACCGTTGTTCTTGCGGCGAGGGTATCCAACCGAGTTCGGGCTGATCAATCAGACGCTGGCGGGCGGACATCGTGGAGAAACTGATCCAACTGTCTGCACCGGGCACTAATTCGCCGTAGAGTTTTAGGTCCAGTCCAGCAGCATATCCGAAGGCATCGTTCTGCCCCGAATAGCGCACCCGCACATTGTCCACCGTATAACTCTCCATACGGTCAATATACTTGTAGTATGCCTCTGCCGTCAGTTTGAACGGACGCCCCCATGCGCGGAAATAATAGTCGCCACCCAATACCACATGTACGGAGCGTTGCGCCCGCAGGTCTTTGTTCAGTTTGATACGTGTTACACCGTCATCGCCCGTCAGCGTATCGCGCAACTCCTTGTAGAATGGGGCTTGGTAATAGAGACCCGTGGCAAGGCGGAAACTGAAATCGCGCTTCCAACCGGGGTTATAGACTATGCTTGCCCGCGGACTCGGCAGCACCTCGTTGTTCAGGCTCCACCACTGCAAACGTCCGCCAACGGTCAGTATCACCTGCCCCTTCTCCGTATTCCATTTGTGGGTATTCTGTATATAGCCTTGTATGCGTGCCGACTGCATCCGGCTGTCGCCGTTCATTGTATAATAGAGCAACATCTCCTTATTATTGTTCGGCAGGCTGTACCCCGTCGAATCGCGCCATTCCCACTCGCTGATATGGTCTTTTATCAGTTCCGCCTGTCCGCTCACACCCCAACTCAGCGTGTTGTCTGCGTGTTTCCATTTCCCCGAGTGCGAAAGCGTTACCACCCCCGCTTGCAGGCGGTTGCGGGCATGCTGGTGATATACACCCGTACCCAATACGCCCGTTGTCGTGGCGGTGATACTCGTCGCACCGCTGCCTATCTCGGGTACTTCCCCGCGGATACTGTCCAGCGGTTTGTCGGTCAGGTAATACTCGCCCGTGATGTCGTAGGTCTCCTGTTCGTAGGTGTAGAAACCGCTCAGGTCGAAACCCAATTCCACCTCTTTCGACACGTGTCCGTGTGCACCGAGAGCCGCAAATCCCGTAGTGAAGCGGTCTTTCTCCTGCCCGTCATAGAAGATCTGCAAGTGCTTGGCATCCTGTCCGCCGAAACTCTCAATCATCGATTCTGGGGTAAAGCGATACGTGTTCTGACTGAAATTGCCCAGAAAAGACATCCGCCAGTCGCTCTGCGGATGGCGTTTTTTGCCTGTTGCCCACGTTATATAGGTCTGGTAATCAATAAAATCCGGCTGATAATTGCCCGCCGTTGCCAGTGCACCGAGCATATAGCGGCTCGTCTTGTAGCGTATGCCGTGCATCTGCGAATACGTACTGTCGCCGTGCCCCACATACACGTTTGCCCCAAGCAGACTTGCCCCCACGCTTGCCTCAAAGCGGTCGGGACGCTTGTACTCTATATCCAATACCGACGACATCTTGTCGCCGTACTGTGCATCGTACCCGCCTGCCGAGAACTGCACGTTCTCCACCATATACGGGTTTACAAAACTCAATCCCTCTTGCTGCCCGCTGCGTATCAGCAGCGGACGGTGTACTTCCAACCCGTTCACATACACCTGGTTCTCGTCGAAACTGCCACCGCGCACGTTGTACTGCGACGAGAGTTCGTTGTTCTGGTTCACACCCGCAAACGTAATCAGCAGGCTCTCTATCGAACCGCCCGTCGCATCGGGCATTACACGCGTGGTCTGTGCCTCTATGCTCCCCATAGTGCCGTCCTGCCGTTTCAGTCCGCGCACCTCTACCTCCTCAATCCATTGCTCGTCGGTGGGCATTTCCACGTTGATGTTCATTACCTCCTGCGGATTGATAATACGCTGGCGGATAGTGGTATAACCGATCATCGAAAACACCAGTTCCACCGTGTCTCGGTCGGCAAACAGCAGTTCGTAGTAGCCGTTTTTGTTGGTGGTTGTACCCGTTGTCGTTTCCGCAATCGTTATATTCGCCAGTTCAATGCCTCGGTTCTCGCTGTCGGTTACATACCCGTATATACGCACATTGCGGGCAATCGTCTGCCCGCATACCGCCCACAAAAGCAAATATAGAAATAATCCTTTCTTCAAGTTTACCATTTAGCCACGGTGTCGTTGTAGATACTCTCCGATAGTTCGGTTATCATCGTGGCGCATAGTTCGTCCTGCACATCGCTCAGCATACGCGACGAGTCAAACGTCTGATACGCACTATACGTCTTTTCAAAACTCTCCTCGGGATGGATATTGTTCGTAAAACGCACCTGAATACGTATCGTCAGTTTGGTCTCTGCCGAATAACTGTCCGCCGAAATCGCCATTGCCGTTAGGTCGTAACCTACTATCTCTCCCTCCAATTCCAGATCGCCGCCCTTGCGCAGCACTTGCAGACGGGTCTGACGCTGAAACAGGTCGCGTATGCCCTCGCTCAGGTCGTTGCTCAGCGCGGGGTTCACCATCGCCGCATTGTTCGGAAAATCTGCAATCGAAATCGAGTGTGTCGTCGCATAGTCAATGTTCGCCCCGTTGAACTTATACGATATGGCACACCCCTGCAACAATAAAGCCAATACACCCGACAACAATATCTGATACATTTTCTGCATAGAACTAACGTTTTTGGAACATATAATCATCCACAAATTACCCGTTAATACTTTAATGGTTTAATTATATGTCAGTTCAATATAAGCATAATTGCTTTGCCGCCGTAGGCGAATAAGATTTATGGCAATTTATGGCTGCAAAAGCAAAGATTTATTTAGATTTCTTGCCGCTTTGCGGCAAAGGAGTTTTATATTGAACTTATGTTAATTATATGGTTAATTATATGTTCCTATGTTCCATAAAGAATTAACGACCAATTAACGGTAATTAACGGAGAATAAAATCACAACCCATATTCCTTTATTTTCCGGTACAATGTCCGTTCCGATATCCCGAGTTGTGCGGCTGCGGCTTTCCGGTTGCCGTTGCACCGCTCCAAAGTCTGCTCTATCATCTTGCGCTGTGTATCCTCTAAACTCTGCAGGTGGTGCGTTGCCTCCGGATTGACCATCTCAGCCTCTTGCACCTCGTCGGAATTATGCCTCCTTGTGTCTTGTACCAATGTGTGCGCTACAGTGGAGGGGGAATACAGTGGCTGCTGCTCCGTCGTATGCGGCGCAGCCTCTATCTGTGCCTTCATATCGCGCATCTCCTGCTGTATCTTCATCATCATATTGTAGAGAATACCTATCTCGTGTGAATAGTCTTTCCCAACACTGTTGCTGCCGGTTTGCGACGAAACAACCATCCCGTTCTGACGCTCGTTGTCAGGCAGGTAGCGGTGCAGCGTCTCTGCGGTGATGTGATGATCCATTTCTATCACCGACACCTGCTCTGCAATGTTCTTCAACTGACGGATATTGCCGTTCCAGTAGTAGGACTGCAGCAACCGTGTCGCATCGTCGTCCAAACGCAAAGGCGGCATCTGGTAGCGGTTGCAGAAATCCACCGAGAACTTGCGGAACAGCAACGGAATGTCCTCTTTGCGGTCGCGTAGTGCTGGCACACGTATCTCCACTGTGTTCAACCGGTAATACAAATCCTCGCGGAAACGCCCGTTGTCAATGGCTTTCTGCATATTCAGGTTTGTGGCTGCCACTACACGCACATTCGTTTTCTGCACCTGACTCGACCCCATACGGATAAACTCACCCGTCTCCAGTACACGCAGCAACCGCACCTGCGTCTGGAGCGGCAGTTCCCCCACCTCGTCCAAAAACAGTGTCCCGCCATTCGCTATCTCAAAATAACCCTTCCGCTCGGCTTTCGCATCGGTAAACGCACCCTTCTCGTGCCCGAATAGTTCACTGTCTATCGTACCCTCGGGGATCGCACCGCAGTTCACGGCAAAATACGGACCATGCTTGCGTGCCGAAAATGCGTGGATAATCTTCGGGAAATGCTCCTTGCCTACGCCAGACTCCCCCGTAACCAATACACTCAGGTCGGTGCGTGCCACCTGCACGGCCACCTCTATATCGCGGTTCAGAAGCGGACTGTTGCCGATAATCTCGAAACGCTGTTTAATGCCTTGTAATTCTGTAGATGTCATAGTCGAGAAAACGATATATTAGCGCACAAAGGTACACCAAAAGTTTGAATTATGCAAACAAACCAACAAAAATCCCGCGCAATATCCCGCCCGACAAAAACGTGTAATAAAAACGAATGGTTCAAAATTATATGGCAGATTACATATCCCCTAAGAAAAATAATGAACAGAACCTTTCTAATGGTCTTTTATGGTAAGTAATGACACCATTTATGGGGACGACGCGTCTCGCATCGTCAAAGAGTAAACGAGACATAGGATTCCTTGGAGACCAACATCTATATGAATACCCTGTTGCCCGTTAAATGTATTCTTCCTGCAAAATTGGCACAAAAAAGAGGCTGTCTGACAAGTATAGGCAGCCTCTTATTTTGGTGGGAGACGACGCGGCTCGCGTCGTCAAGAGCAATCTTTTTCTGAAGAACAGGTATTCTTTTTAACTTGTTAGACACCCTCTTCTGCGGAAAGAGAGGGATTCGAACCCCCGGACCCTCGCAGGTCAACGGTTTTCAAGACCGCCGCGATCGACCACTCCGCCATCTTTCCTGTCTCTTTCTTCCGAAAAAGCGTGCAAAGATACATCTTTTTTATGAAATATGCAAATACCTGTGCATTTTATCAGGGCAACCGCATCA
>DKEG01000010.1 GCA_002452095.1 Bacteroidales bacterium UBA6828
TTAATGTTTGATGCGGTTGCCATGAGAATATACAGTTTATGCACTCCTCTATTTCATAATACCGTTTACGTAGAAAAGACGTAGAAAGGACGTAGAAAGAATTGGTGCTTACGCCGTGGATATGCATTGAATATACATCTTTTTTATGCAATTCATATAGTACGCAAAATCAGTTTTTGTGTCCGTTTCCTACCATTGTTTCTGCTATTTCACCCCATTTCGCCAATTTTTGCACATTATATTGCATATTCCGTTGTATCTTTGCACCCGATTTATAATGCAATAAAAACAAAAACACCCATACTAATACACAATCTATCAAACTCTTTATGAAATTGAAATTCAACGTATTCCGCAGCATAGTGCTGTCTGCTTTGCTCCTTACGGGTATGGCAGCCGAGGCGCGTATCATCAGCGGAACGGTAACCGACCAGACCGGCGAGACCATTATCTCGGCGTCGGTAGTCGTCAAGGGTACTACGATTGGTACCGTAACCGATTTTGACGGCAACTACTCATTAGACGTTCCCGACGATGCCAAGACTCTGGTTTTCTCATACCTAGGTCTGAAAACACAGGAAATCGACATCACGGGCAATGTAATCAATGTGGTGATGAAAGAGGACACCGAGGTGCTGGACGAGGTAGTTGTAACCGGCTACGGCACAACCAAGAAACGCGATGTGGTTACCTCGGTAGCAAGTGTGAACGCCGAGCAACTGAAAGACATCCCTGTAACGAGTGCCGCCGAGGCATTGCAGGGCAAGTTGTCGGGCGTAAGCGTAACCACCACCGAGGGAAGCCCCGATGCGGATGTGAAGATCCGTGTGCGTGGCGGAACGTCGCTTACGCAGTCGAATGACCCGCTTTACATCGTGGACGGTTTCCCTGTATCAAGCATCTCCGACATCGCACCGAGCGACATTGCCTCGATGGACGTACTGAAAGACGCTGCCGCCACCGCCATCTACGGTGCGCAGGGTGCCAACGGCGTTATCATCATCACCACGAAAGACGCCGATTCCAACGACGATGACAAGATGACTTTCCATGTGGACTATAGCGGATATGTCGGCTGGAAAAAGATTGCTAAGAAATATGAAGTCCTCAACCCTGAGGAGTTCGCACTCGTGCAATATGAATGGGCATACCAGAAAGACAAAAGCCTGTCCGCTTTGCGCAGCAACTTTTATGCCTATTTCGACAAACTGTACAACAGTACGAAATACAAAAACGAGGAAGAAATAGAAAACACCGACATCAGCACGCTGCTTGCCGAATACAAGGATACGGAACTGCATCCGTTTATCGACTGGCAAGACCGGACTTTCGGACGCACAGGGTTTGCTTCCAACCAGTCGGTGAGCGTGAGCGGGGGCAACAAAAACGCCAACTTCAACTTGAGTTACAACCGCATAGACGACAAAGCCATTATGGAGCAGTCGAACTATGTACGCAACAACCTGAGTCTGAAAGCAAAATTCAAACCCTTCAAGAATTTCACGGTCGGTTTTACAGCGCGTTATACCAACACGGGTGTCCTGGGTGCCGGTTCCAATGCCATCAAGGACAATGGTACTGCCACGGAATCCCGCTTGCGCAACTGCGTGGTTTACACACCTACTACACTGCTCAGCAAGGACGCAGGAGAGGGAGATGAAGACGAAACGTTCGGTTCGCTCTACGACCCGCTGACCACCATCCGCGACAACTACAAGTACAAGACGGACAACAAGTGGAATATGCAGGGCTATATGAGTTACAAGTTCGCCAAACACTTTACCGCCCGTGTGGAACTGGGCTATCAAAGCCGCGAGATACTGACCAACCGCTACTATGGTCCTACCACCTATTTTGCCCGCAATACGGGTCGCCCGGGAGTGGAAAGCGGAACTGCCCAACTGCAGGTGGACAACGAGAAAGAGACAAACCTGCGCAATGCAAACACATTGGAGTGGAAACAGACATTCAACAAATCCCACAATGTGAGTGTGCTGGTAGGTGAGGAGACTATCATCCGCAAAGGCGAGACAAACACGCAACGGGGCTTCGGCTACAACGGACAGTACGACGTGCTCAATGGCGAGATATTCAACTATCTGGGGCAGGCTTCTTATATGGAGATAACCAACTATGTCAATCCAAAAGACAACCAGTTGTCGTTCTTCGCGCGTGCGAACTATGACTATAGAGGACGCTACTACCTCACGGCTACATTCCGTGCCGACTGCTCTACACGCTTCGAGAAAGAAAACCAGTGGGGCTATTTCCCCTCGGCGGCTGCGGCATGGCGTATGTCTGACGAACCATGGATGGAAGGCGCACAGGACTGGATGTCCAACTGGAAATGGCGTTTGAGTTATGGTATGGCGGGTAATAACAACGTCGATTTGGGTTACCTGCACCAGGATTTCCTGTCGCGCCAAATGACATATTTCGACCTTGGTAACGGATCGACGAGCAATATCCTTGTGGTAGGCGGCTCGGACAAGATAGCCTGCAACCCGCACCTCAAATGGGAAACCACTACCACACGTGACTTCGGTTTCGACTATGGTTTCTTCCGCGACCGCCTGTCGGGTACGGTGGATCTCTATTGGAATACCACCAAAGACCTCATCATCCGTCAGACCCTGCCCGCACGCTACAACTACCAGTACCAGAACATCGGTTCTACACGCAATATGGGTATGGAATTCTCGATCAAGGGCGTTATCTTGGACAAACGCTCCAAAAACCTGAGTTACAGCCTGTCGGTAGATGCCAACATCGCCTTCAACCGCACACGCGTTACGGACTTGGGTAATGTCTCCTCTATCAGCGCACAGACCAGTTGCTTCGGCTCTTCGGAGTACCTTACACTGGCGGAGTTCCTCGTAAAAGTGGGGCAACCGGTCGGCAACGTTGTGGGCTATCAGACCGATGGCTACTACACGGCGGCTGACTTTGTCAGTTATGTTTCCTCCCAAAACAAGTGGGGATTGGCAGAGGGTGTACCCGACTATGGCGATGGCTTCCTTACCAACAAACCCGTGCCGGGTTCTGTCAAATTCAAAGATCAGGACGGAGATGGTGTAATTGATGATAACGACAAAGTGGTTCTCGGCAACACCGTACCTACCCATACCGGCGGATTCAACGTCAATTTCAATATAGGCGGCGACAAATGGGGACGCTTCGACCTTGCAGCAAACTTCACATTCTCGTTTGGCAACAAGATTCTGAATCTGAGCAATATGGAGTACACCACCGTAACGGAGAAAACCAAGATGCGTAACCTTGTTTCGTCTATGGCATATAGCAACCGCTACTCACTATTCTCCGAACAAGGGCAATATATGCCGGAAGTATTGGCTACCTCGGGCTTTGTATTTGGCGATGCCTACACCGAGATGGCTAACCAACTTGACCAGATGAATACCGAGAAAGGGGCTACCACCTACTCTCCGATTATGTCGCACTACGTAGTTACCGATCAGCACCTGGAGGACGGTTCTTTCCTGCGTCTCAACCAACTCACATTGGGCTACTCGCTGCCCAAAGACTGGATGACCAAGTCGAAAGTAATCAACAATATCCGCGTATATGTACAGGGTACCAACCTCTTCTGTGCTACCAAGTACAGCGGTCTCGACCCCGAAGTGGACACCCGCTCGTCAAAAAACCCGCTTACTCCAGGCGTAGATTTCTCCGCTTACCCAAAGAGCCGCGGTATCAATATCGGTATGAACATTCAATTCTAATCACACAATACAATAGGACAAATGAAAGCAAAATATATTATATATAGTGTTTTGGCATTGGCGTTGGTCGGTTGCGAGAAAAATTTCTTCGACACCGACTCGCCATCGGCAATGGATGAGTCGGTATTCAAATCTACCTATATGACAGCCCAGGCTGTGGGTGCCATATATGACACCTTCGGCGAAGACAAATCGTTCCGCAACCGTCTCTGCGGTGGCTATGTAGCTATCAACACAGACATTGAGCATAGCAGCAAATCGGAGGATAAAGATTGGGCGACTTACAACACAAGCAAGGGAACAGGCGATGTCTCCACCTCTAACGGAAAAGACCCGTGGGCGTATCTCAACTCTGCCATTGAACGCTGCAACGTCGTGGTAGAAGGTATCCGCACCTACTCCGATACCACCAATGCCACATTCCGCTATCTGCTCGGCGAGACACTCACACTGCGTGCGTTCTGCTACCTTGAGATGATCAAACTATGGGGCGATGTCCCCGCTTGCTTCAAGCCTTTCGACGGCAAGGACATCAACGACCTCTATGTGGACAAAACCGACCGCAATGTCATCTACGAGCAACTGCGGCTCGACCTGAAAGAGGCTGCCACGCTGATGCCGTGGTCGGAGGCCTGCCCCGGTACGGCAGCCAACTATACCGGTCGCCCCAGCAAAGCACTGGCTTATGGTCTGCTGGCACGTATGGATATGATGTATGCCGGTCTGGCTATGCGTCCCAACACATTCACCAAAGGCGGCACCAAAGACTGCTCCGTACAGTACAACGTCAAGGATGCCGGCAAACGCAAAGAACTCTATCAGGAGGCTGTCTGGGCTTGCGCACAGATAATCAAGAAAGAAGACAATAAACTGCAAGACAGTTTCGAGCAGGTTTGGCGCGACCTCTGCGCCGACAAAACCAACTATGCCGAATCGGAGTTTATCTGGGCATTGCCGTTCCTCAACGGTGCGCGTGGTCAGGTACTGGCACTTACCGGTCTGAAAATTTCGGATAAAGTGCCGGGGCATCTTAAAAACACTGAATATAAAGATGATACCAAAGATGGAAAAACCAAAACGCAGGCTATGATAGAGATAGTACCCACTTTCTATTTCCTGTACGATAAAGCCGACCTCAGGCGCGATGTAACCATCTGCCCCTTTGCGTGGGAATATGACAACGGTTCGGGTGTGAGCAGCGATGCTGCGGCTTGTTTCCCTGATACACCCGCCAAAGACAAGAAACTCTACCAGAAATTAGCCGATGTATCGTCAATGCACCTCGGTAAACTGCGTGTGGAGTGGATGGTGCGTTCCTATATCTCCAATGAGGACTGTGTGGATATGCCCGTTCTCCGCTATGCCGACATACTGCTGATGTTCGCCGAAGCGGCTATCGGTTCCAAAGAAGGAAACAAACCGGACAACCTGTACGGACTCGATGCACAGGAGCAATTCGACAAAATACGCACCCGCGCAGGCTTGGCATCCAAACCCCTCACTTTCGAGGCTATCGTGGACGAGCGTGCATTTGAGTTCTGCGGTGAGAATATCCGCAAATATGATTTGATGCGTTGGGGTATGCTCAAAGAATCGCTGGAGAACACCATGAAAGATTTGGCAGACCTGCAAGCCGGCGAAGGCAAGTATGCCGGACGGTGCGACTCCGTCTATTTCACATACCGCAAAGACAACTCCTTTGCCCAATCGGGCGATGCATACGTATTCGACAAGTTTGTCGGTCTGAACTTGGGCGACAGCCGACCTGCCGAATTCGACAAAGCACAAGGTTGGGTAGCCAAAGCGTTCTATGTAAAGACCAGCGATGATGGTGTTACCGAACACCTCGATCCGAAAAATTATTTCCTTTACAAGGAAGGCACCGACATCGATATGCACCAATACTGGCCTATCTTCGATGTCAATGTCAATGCTTCCAATGGCACACTTTGGAATGACTATTTATATTAAGCAATACTTATTCCTTATATTCTTCGCTATCTGCTGTACTGCGTGCGGCGGTGGCGAAGAACCTGTCGTTACCCCCGCTCAAACGCCGGCTTTCCCCGGTGCGGAAGGCGGCGGCAAATACACCACGGGCGGACGCGGCGGCGTGGTACTCCACGTAACCAACCTCAATGACGACCCTAACGATGCCGGTTCGCTGCGCCATGCCGTCAACATAGCCGGCACACGCACTATCGTCTTCGACGTGTCGGGAACCATCAACCTCAAAAGCCCGCTCAACATCGTCAACGGCTCACTCACCATTGCCGGACAGACAGCCCCCGGAGACGGTATCTGTATCGCAGGCTACCCCGTGGAAATCAAATGCAGCAACGTCATCGTCCGTTTCTTGCGTTTCCGTATGGGAGACCAAAACAAGGTGGAGGGCGATGCACTCACTGTGAAAGGGCGCAAAAACGTCATTATAGACCACTGTTCGTTCTCGTGGAGTACAGACGAGTGTGTGAGTTGCTATGGGAACACGAGTTTTACCCTCCAGTACTGTTTCATCACGGAGTCGCTCCGCCGTTCCGTCCACGTCAAAGGAAACCATGGTTACGGCGGTATCTGGGGAGGAACGAATGCTTCTTTCCATCATAACCTGCTTGCCCACCACGATTCCCGCAACCCGCGTTTCGACCACTCGTATGTAAACAGCACCTGTTTCGGACCGCTTGATTATGTGAACAATGTGGTCTATAACTGGGGCAGCAACTCGTCTTATGGAGGGGAAGGTGTAGAGCATGCACGGCAAATCAATATGGTCGCCAACTACTACAAACCCGGTCCTGCCACCTCCAAGAAGACCCGCCTACTCGACCCTACGGTCAAATGCTCCTACTGTTCTCAACTCGGCACACTCATTCCCGGACAGTTCTACTTGAAAGGCAACTATATGTACGGCTCGGAGACGGTTACAAAAGACAACTGGCAAGGCTCTACCATCAAGACCGACAACGTAAAAGCAAAAACACGCTGGACGGACGGACTGACCTTGCTCACAACAGAGCAAACTGCCGAACAGGCTTTCGAGACCGTCCTTGCCAAAGCGGGTTGCTCGCTCCGCCGCGATGCCATCGACACCCGTATCGCCGACGAAGTACGCAACGGCACAGCCTCGTGCAAAGGCTCCAACGGCTCTACAGGCGGACTGATTGACTCGCCCAAAGATGCCGGCGGCTATGTCGAATATGCTTCTACACAAGCCTCCAAAGACACCGACCGAGACGGTATGCCCGACGAATGGGAAACAGCACACGGCTTGGATTCCCGCACCGCCTCCGACGGCAAAGCCACTACCCTGCAAGCCCCATACACCAACCTCGAAGTCTATCTCAACAGTCTGGTACAGGATTTGTACTAACCGTATGCCCGCTTCGTGCTATCAGGAGTAAGTGATTCGTTATAGGATAGTTATAGGATAGTTATAGGTTGAAGATACGTCAAAAGGCTATCCACCCGTCATCCACCCGACTTTGCATGGTAATTATTAACTGTTAATTGTTAATTGAATATGAAACGCTTTTCTCTACTATTTGCTTGTGCATTGTGCATTGTGCATTGTGCATCGCTATCGGCTAACCCATACGCCGAATACTATACCAACCTCCCCATAGAGATGCAACAGGTACAGCCCGTGGCATTCCGCAACGTGGAGGTGAATATCGCCAATGTAGGTGCCGTGGCGGACGGCAAGACCGATGTCGGCAATATCATCAACAAAGTAATCAAGAAACTGTCCAAACAGGGCGGAGGAACGGTCATTATCCCGGCAGGAACATGGCTTACCGGTCCTATCCGTATGCAGAGCAATATCAATCTCCATCTCCAAGAGGGGGCAACGCTGCTTTTCTCCACCAACAAGGAACTCTATGTCCAGAAATCGGACTCGCTACGCGACGGCTCGAAGAAATGCAATGCCTGCGTCTATGGCTCCAAACTGGAGAACGTAGCCATTACGGGCAACGGCACCCTCAACGGGCAAGGCTTCTACTGGCGTCCTATCAAAGAGAAAAAGGTGAAGAAGACCGACCCGCAAGTATGGGAAGAAGCACTGGCTATGGGCGGTACACTCCGTCCCGACGACAAGAAGCACTCTATCTGGTATCCCTACAACCTCAACAAAGAACTCGGTATCCCCAATATCGCTTCCGACGCTATCACACAGGAGAAGATGCGCCCGCATCTGGTGAACATCACCGACTCGAAAAACGTACTCATTCAGGGCGTTACGCTGCTCAACTCGCCCAAGTTCCACCTCGTGCCGACGCGTGTGCAGAACCTAATCATCGATGGTATCACTATCCGCTGTCCGTGGTGGGCGCAGAACGGTGATGCTATGGACCCCGGGAATATACAGACCGGGCTGATTGTCAACTGCAACATCAGTTGCGGCGATGATGGTATCTGTATGAAAGGCGGGGTAGGGCAGAAAGGTGTGAACGCAGGTCCGCAGTCGGATCTACTGATTATGAACGACACGGTCTATCGGGCGCACGGCGGGTTTGTCATCGGATCGGAGTTCTCGGGCGGTATGCAGCGTATTGTGGTACGCAACTGTCTCTTCGATGGCACCGACATAGGCTTTCGCTTCAAGTCCGCTCCCGGACGCGGCGGATGGTGCAAAGACCTCTATTGCGTGGACAACGTGGTGCGCAATATCCGCGAAGATGTTATACATATAGAGTCAGGCTATGCCGACCGAGGAGCGGGAGTCAGTGCCACCGACAAGGACAAAAAAGACGCTTTCTTCCCCGACTGGAGCAATATCACTTTCCGCAATATCACAGGTGCCGTAGCCGAAAACGTGGTCAATATACAAGGACTGAAAGGCATGCCCGTGCACGACATCATCTTTGACAACATCACCATCTATGGCGTTACCGATACGGGTGTAAAGTTGAACTATGCCGAGAAACTCACATTCACCAACTGCTCTTTCCGCACACGACCGGGCAACGAGTTCGACATCAAGCACTCCAATCAAATTCTCTTCAACGGCAAAGACCCGTTGGCAGAATAAGGAATAGAACTATACACTATAAACTATCGACTGTCAAACTGCACTCAACTCTCAACATTCAACTCTCAACTAAAAAATACACATATTCTGTCAAAATCTATTTGCCCAATTGATATATTTGCACTACTTTTGCACCGTCAATCGGAAACAAACAAAGACTGACTATTTTACATTAACCACATAAAAAACAAACACATTATGAAGAAAATCTTCTTTTTCGCCGCTGCCCTTGTTGCAGCAGCAACCATCAACGCTCAAACTTATGATTTGACCACGATGGATTTCGCTCAAAGTGATATTACCGTTACCGACGGGACTATTACAGACAACGCAGGTAAAGCCTACTTTGAAGTAAAGAACACTGCAGAGAAAACTGTAGAAATGAGCATTAAGCAGTTGCCAAACATCAAGTTCTCCTACAAGAACAGCGAGGAAAAAATCGCTTTCAAGGTATATTACAATGCAGAAGGCAAAAGCGGCAATGGCAAAATTCAATTGGATGGCTACGGACGTGATCTAACTATTAATAATGTAGCAGTAGGTACTATTGTTACATTGACAGTTTGCTCAAAGGGTGATACCGGAGCACAATTTGCTAATAGCGACAAAGGTACAGCATTCACAGGATGTGTTGCTGTTGATGCCAATGCAGTGGGTATAGGAACTGCTCTCCCCGGCAAAAAAGCAGAAGCAGGCAACACCTATGATATCAAGGTACAAGCCATTGCAGAAACAATCACAATCCGTGAGACTGCAGGTGGTTATATCTTGAAAGCCCTTAAAATTGGCGATGGCACCGCCATCAACAACACCGCTGTAGAGGCTAAGGCTACCAAGTATATGGAGAACGGTGCTTTGGTTATCGTTAAGAACGGCGTTAAATACAATGCCCTCGGTGCTGTTATCGAGTAATACCAAAAAAGATAGAGATAGTATCGTGTAAAAGAACGCACAATACGCATAATAAAATGAGGCTGTCTAACAAGTATAGGCAGCCTTTTATTTTGGTGGGAGACGATGCGGCTCGCGTCGTCAAGAGCAATCTTTTTCTGAAGAACAGGTATTCTTTTTAACTTGTTAGACACCCTCTTTTGTATCTCATAGTGCTGCAGTTAAAATGGAGTACTAAAAAGAAAAGTCCTTAAGGTCTTTACCGGCCTTAGGGACTTTAGGAACTCTAATGTCTTTAATGACCTCTATAATAATAAAAAAAAGAGGATTGTCATCACGACAACCCAATCTTTTTACTTAACCTTAAATCTAATACCATGAAAAACACGGTGCAAAAGTACGGCATATTTTTGATACTACCAAATAAAACAACAAGAAAATATGTTTTACAGCATGTTTTTGTATATTTTGCAAACTGCAGTTTGCAAAATAGGGTATGATTGATTAGTCCTATTAGTCCTATTAGACCCATTAGTCCTATTAGTCCAATTAGACCTATTAGACCTATTAGACCTATTAGACCTATCCCCTCTCCTTGTATGGTAGAAATAGCACTTGGAAACTACAAAAGTAAAAAAGTTTCCAACTAAGGACATGTTTTGGCACGTATGGCACGTTTATTGTATATGTGGTGCGTATTATGTGTGACAACCAACGGGAAAATATCGTGCAGTTTGCTATGGAAAAGATGCGCAAAGTGGGCATCCGTTCCGTGAGCATTGATGATATTTGCCGTGATTTGGGTATCTCCAAGAAGACGTTTTACGTATATTTTGAGTCGAAAGACCAACTCGTAAAGGATATGCTTGCCGTACATGAGCAGCAAATGGAACAACGTATGCTCCGTGAGGTGGAAGGCAAAAGCGTGATAGAAATCCTGCATCAGTGGGGACCTATGGCACGCAAAAACGAGAAGAACCTCGAACAACCGCCACCCATTATGTACGACCTGCAGAAGTATTACCCCGCCCTCTGCAACCTCCACAAAGAACATATATGCAGTATGATGTGCCGCAACCTGATGCGCTTCCTGCGCAAAGGACAGGCAGAAGGAGTCTTCCGCAAAGACATAGACGCCGACCTGACGGCACAACTCTTTTCCTATTCGCACTATCTCGTTATGGAGCAGATACAGCAATACCCCAAACGGCGCGAAGAGATAATAGCCATTGCACGGCAGGGATTGGAGATATTGGGAAAGGGTATGCTGACCGAACAGGGACTGACGGCACTCAAAGCGTTGGAAACACCTGCCGAGACGGCAAAACAATAAGGAAACAAATACATTAAACCGACAACATATAAGAAAAAGAAAATCAATGTACAAGATGAAGAAGTTACTTTCATTGATGGTTGCCGCGCTTGTGATAAGCAGCGGTGCCATGGCAGAAGACCATGTGATGGCTGCCACAAAGAAAGCCCCGCAACGCAATGTGCCGAAGACTCTCAGTCTGAGTCTGGAAGAGGCGCAGGACTATGCCATCGAGTCCAACCGCAGTCTGCGCAATGCCGACCTCGCCGTGCAGGAAGCCTATGCGCAACGCTGGCAAACCATTGCCGCTATGCTGCCGCAGGCTGACGCATCGTGGGCATACAGTTCGATGTGCGGATACGAGATGGAGTTCGGAGGTATGAAGATTGCCATGCCTGACTATTCGACCACGGGCGTGAAGGCTTCGGTGGGTATCAGCGGACAAGCCATAGTGGGTGCACTGCTCAATAACATAGCCATCGATATGCAGAAGATAAACAAAGAGCAATCGGAGGTGAACCTGCGTGCGAGCGTGAAGACTTCGTATGCTTCGGTGTTGGTGCTGCAAGACGTGGTGGCGTTGCTGGATTCGTCGTTGCAAAACGTGGAGCGGTTGGCAGAGATGGCACAGCGTAGCGTGGACGTCGGTGCGGCTGAGCAGACCACGGCTGACCAGATAATGGTGCGTGTGAATACGCTTCGCAACAACATCAACTCGAACAAGCGTTCCACTCTGTTGGCATTGAACTCGCTGAAAGTGCTGCTTGATGTACCCGTGGAGACGGAACTGACACTGACTACATCGTTGGACGATATGCTGTCGGCAGATGCTGTGCTTCAACTGCTCGGAGAGGACTTTATCCCTCAAAGAAACCTGAGTTACCAGACCTTGGAGAAGAACGTGGAGTTGGCGAAAGCAAACGTTCACATGGCAGGTTGGGCGTATGGTCCGACCGTGGGCGCAGGCTATCAATACAGTAATCAGAAGTACTATGCAGAGGGCGGCATGCGTATGACTCCGCCCCATGCAGTGAGTGTTACCGTGTCGATGCCTTTGTGGTCATCGGGTAAGCGTGCCGCGGGTGTAGTAGAGAAAAAGATTGCGTTGGAAGAGGCACGCAACACCTTTGCCGAGACCGCCGACAACCTCGGCATACAGAACCAGCAACTCCGGTTCAACCTCCAGAACTCCTTTGAGACATACACCACCGAGAAAGAGAATATGGATGTTACTCAGCGTGTGTTCCAATCGACAACCAATAAGTTCAACCAAGGTGCCACCAGCCACTTGGAACTGGTAAACGCAAGCAACGACCTCATCACCGCTCAGTCCACCTACGTGCAGGCTGTGCTGACCTTGGTGAATGCGCAGGCGGAACTTGAAAAATTCTTAAACAACAAGTAGCCTGTCCATAGCCCAAGGGTTGCGCATCCCTTGCGTATCCCTTGCTGTTTGACACGGCGAAGACCGTATTAAAAAGGTATAATCAACAGAATAAAACAAAAAAGATATATGAAGAGAACAGTGATTTTCGCAGTGGCTGCCTTGAGCGTGTTGGCAGGCTGCCAAAAAAAGACCGCAGACACCCAAAACGCAGAGACCGAGCGCGTGGAGGTGGTGAAGACTATGACGCTGCAACCCCGTGAGATAGAGCGCGTTATCAATGTATCGACCAACCTGCAAGGCTATCAGACGCTGAACGTGGCTCCGTCGGTGACGGGTAAGATTGAGCATATCTACGTGGAGGTAGGCGACAAGCGCAACGTGGGCGATATGCTGGTGCGTATGGACCAGAACCAGTACAACACCTCGAAGATACAACTGACCAACCTCAAGACCGAGTTGGACCGTGCCGAGGCATTGCTGGCATCTGGGTCGGTGAGCCAACAGACCTACGACCAGACGAAAGTGCAATACGACCAGTTGAAAGAGAACCTCGCATTCCTCGAGAAGAACACCTACGTGAAGGCTCCGTTTGCGGGCGTCATATCGGCGAAGAACTACGAGGACGGCGAGTTGTACAGCGGTCAGGCTATCGTGGTGCTGACCCAGATAAACAAACTGAAAGCCCTGATAGCCATACCGGAGACCTACTTCCCGAAGATACATGAGGGTATGCGCCTGACGGTGAAGAGCGAGATATACCCCGACCAAGAGTTCCCCGCAACCATCGAGGTGGTGTATCCGACCATTGACGCAAGCACGCACACGTTCCAGTGCAAAGTGGTGATACCCAATGCGAAAGAGAAGTTGCGCCCGGGTATGTACGTAACGACCACCCTCGGATTGGGCAAAGAAGAGACCATCGTGGTACCGTATCAGTCCGTCGAGAAACTGGTGGGTGCCAACGACCGCTATGTGTTCATCAACGAGAACGGCCGCGCAAAACGTGTGGCTGTAACCTTGGGACAACGCTTCGACGAAGACATCGAGATATTTGCTCCGGAGATAAAAGCCGGTGTGGAGTATGTCTATGTGGGGCAGCACAAGTTGGTGGACGGCGTGAAACTCAACGTTGTTCAATGATGAATTAAGAATGAAGAATTAAGAATTGTAACTATGTCAATTTATCAAACAGCCATAAACAAACCGGTAACGACAGCGTTGATATTCGTTGCCGTGATAATCATAGGCTTGTTCTGCTTCCGGCAGTTGCCTGTGGACCAGTTCCCCGAGATGGACCCGCCGTACGTGACCGTGATGACCACCTACGCCGGTGCGTCCGCCTCGGAAATGGAGACCAACGTGACCAAGGTGATGGAGAACGCGCTGAACTCCGTTGACCACCTGAAGCACATCACCTCAACCTCCAAAGACAACATCTCGATGGTAACGCTGGAGATGGAATGGGGTAGCGACATCGATGAGGCGGTGAACGATATCCGCTCGTATGTGGATATGGTGAGGGATAACCTGCCCGACAACTGTAGCACACCGGTGGTGTTCAAGTTCTCGTCATCGTCCATGCCTATCTGCCAGTACTCTTTCACCGCCGGCGAGACCTACGCAGGGTTGGACAAACTGCTGAACGACGAGATTGTGCCGCAACTGAACCACATCGACGGTATCGGTAACATATCGCTGTCGGGTTCGCCGGACCGCTATGTGTATGTGGATATCGACCAGCAGAAACTGGATGCCTACGGACTGACCCTCGAACAGGTGGGTAACGTGGTGAGTGCCAACAACCTGAACCTCAGTTCCGGTACGGTGAAGATGATAAAGGAGCAGTACCAGATGCAGGTGCGTTCGGAGTTCGTGGAGTCGAGCGAGATAAACGACCTGATGGTAACCATAACCCCGCAAGGGCAGCAGGTGTTCATCCGCGACATCGCTACCGTGCGCGATACTATCAAAGACCTCTCCTTGGACGAGAAAACCAACGGACGTGATGCGGTGCGTCTGATTGTGGCAAAGCAGACCGGCGCAAACACCGTGCAGGTGTGCCGCGATGTGAAGAAAGAACTCGACAAGATACAGAAGCAGTTGCCCGCCGATGTCAAGATAGAGCAGATCTACGACTCGTCGGACAATATTCAGAACTCCATCGACTCGCTGGAGGAATCGGTACTGTACGCATTGCTGTTCGTGGTGTTGGTAGTGCTGTTCTTCCTCGGCAAGTGGCGTGCCACGCTCATCATCTCAATCACTATTCCTATTGCGCTGATTGTGGCGTTCATCTATCTGAAGATGGCGGACTCCAGTCTGAACATCATCTCGCTCTGCTCGCTGACCATTGCTATCGGTATGGTGGTGGACGATGCGATTGTGGTCTTGGAGAATATCACCCGCCACGTGGAGCGTGGCGAGAGCCCGCGCGAAGCATCTATCTATGCGACCAACGAGGTGTGGGTCAGCGTCATCGCCACGACCCTCGTGCTGGTGGCTGTGTTCGTGCCACTGACTATGCTGAGCGGTATGGCGGGTATTATGTTCAAGTCGCTGGGCTGGATTGTAACGATTGTCTGCTGTACCTCCACACTGGTGGCTATCACGCTGACGCCTATGCTCGCTTCGCGCCTGCTGAAGCCGCGCAAGGTGCATGTGGACGAGAACGGCGACCTCGTGGACGAGGGCGACAAGAAGACGTGGTACGACCGCACCGTGGTGCGCCTGCTCGATAAGATTGACCAACTCTATGCGCGGTCACTCGGCTGGTGCTTGCGCCATAAGTGGATAACAGTGGGCATATTGCTGACATTCTTCGTGCTGTCGCTTCTGCCGTTTGTCTTGGGCAAGGTGGGAACCGACTTTATGCAGCAGCAGGATAACGGACGTCTGTCCGTAACCGTGGAACTGCAACGCGGTACACGTATCGAGGAGACCCTCAAGACCGCCCGCCGTCTCGAGACACGCTTCGAGGAGTTGGTGCCTGAGATTGAGTTGATTAGCACCTCGGCAGGTAGCAACGACGACGCTACCATCTCGGCGATGTTCTCCTCCACGATGAACAACAAGATATCGATGACTATCCGCTGCAACAAAAAATGGCAGCGCAAACGCTCTATCTGGGAGATAGCCGAAGTGCTGCGTCAGGAGATGGCTACCTATCCCGAAATCACCGACTACCAGGCGGCCGTCAGCGGCGGTATGGGCGGCGGTAGCAGTTCCACCGTCGATGTGGAGATCTACGGCTACGACTTCGACCTCACCAACCAACTCGCACAGCAGATCAAAGAGCAGTGCAAAGAACTGCCCGGTGCGCGAGACATCAATATCTCGCGTGAGGACGACCGACCCGAAATCAAAATCATCGTGGACAAAGAGAAGGCTTCGCGCCTCGGTCTCACCTCCGCCACCATCTCCACCTATCTGCGCAACCGCGTGAACGGTATGGCGTGCGGATACCTCAAGGAGGACGGCTCGGAGTACGACATACGCGTGCGCCTCAAAGAGGATGACCGCAACTCCATATCCGACATTCTCGACCTCTCTATCCCAACCGCCACGGGCAGCACCGTCAAACTGTCGGAGGTATGCTCCATCGGCGAGTACTGGGCACCGCCTACCATCGAGCGCAAATCGCGTCAGCGTATCGTGACGGTGAAAATCACGCCCTACAACACCTCTATGGGTGAGTTGGCACAGCAGATTGAGGCGAAAGTGTTCCCGCAACTTGACATTCCTACAGGCTATAGTGCAAGCATCGCCGGCGACTACGAAGACCAGCAGGAGACCTTCGGCAATATGATTTGGCTCGGATTGCTTATCATTATGCTGGTTTATATCGTCATGGCAAGTCAGTTCGAGTCATTCTCCAAACCCGCCATCATCATGATGGCTGTACCGTTCGCACTCTCCGGCGTGGTACTGGCACTGTGGATGACCCACACATCGTTGGATATGATTGGTGCCTTGGGACTGGTGCTGCTGGTGGGTATCGTGGTCAAGAACGGTATCGTGCTGGTGGACTATATCAACCTTATGCGCGAGCGTGGGCACGAACTCAACGAGGCTATTCAGATGTCCGGACGAAGCCGTCTGCGTCCTGTCCTTATGACCGCTTTCACCACCATCCTCGGTATGGTGCCTATGGCTGTCAGTTCCGGTGAAGGTGCTGAGATGTGGCAACCGCTGGGTATCGTCGTCATCGGCGGTCTCACCGTCTCCACGTTCCTTACCTTGTACATCGTGCCTGTGCTATATGGCGCAATATCAAGGCACGACGACCGCAACAAACTCAAGAAAGTACGCGAGAACTTTATCTTTATGGACATCAAAGTGAAGAAAGATAATGCCACTGTCAACTCATAACTATATGTCGGGCAAGCATTGCTGGGAGACGACGCGGCTCGCGTCGTCAATAACTCGCATCGTCAACAAATAGTCACACGTCAGTCGATAGTTGCAATTCATAATTCATAATTCATAATTCATAATTCATAATTATATGAAAGGTTGCAATTCATAATTCATAATTCATAATTCATAATTATACAAAAGGTTGCAATTCATAATTCATAATTCATAATTCATAATTATATGAAAGCAGTAATGATAGTATTCAATCAAGCCAACACCGAGCGTGTGGAGTATATGCTTGATGTATTGAAAATACGTGGTTTCACTATGTTCGAGCAGGTGCAGGGGCGCGGTTCCCACGACGGCGAACCCCGCCGAGGCACCCACACATGGCCCGAGATGAACTCCTGCGTCATCACCATAGTGGACGACGACAAGGTATCGTCTCTGCTCGAAGCAGTTGAGAAACTCGACCTCCGCAACAAAGAGGTCGGTGTCCGCGCTTTCACGTGGAATATCGAAGCCACGGTGTGAGATCGATACCCCTTATCCGTAAACATTCCATTGGGAATACTCAAATAGGCTGCCTGCAACATCTGTAAGCAGCCTATTTTTTGTTGCTTTTTTGCGCCTGCTTTCCGCTACCAACTACGGTACATACACGGTAGATATACGGTAGATACACGGTAGATACACGGTAGATAATACCATCCTTGCCATACGTTTCGTTTACCCATAAGTTGGCACAATCTTCCGCTGCGGACGCAGACGCTACGAGTTCCCTGCAAGCCATAGGCGAAGTAGGGTGTACACCCTCATTCGCGACCGGTTTGCCACAACCTGAATAACAATACTACGCCGGGAGACGACGCGGCTCGCGTCGTTATGCACCCACAGGCGCACTGAGCACCATAGCGAAAGCACATCCCCGTGGCTTGAGTAGAACTCTTTATCATCCCGCGTCGTTATCGGCTTTGCCGAACTACATATACGTTTCATTATGTCTTTTTGAGGGCATTTAGAGGCTGTCTTGAGGGCTTCTGTATCATTTCCCCATTGTTTCATTACTACATTTGATGCGGTTGCCCTGATAATTTCAGAGGTATGGGGTACAATGCAGTCTGTAACTATACTCCCACGCTTACAATCTGTCATATATGTCAGATTATTAGGATATTATATGCCATTTTGGCGCAACTGTCGGACAAAATGGCACATATCGGAGATTGGCACAAAAGTTGATTTATATAGAGCGAATGCTTGAGATGAGTGAAGCAAGCGAGGGGTGCGAAAACCCTACAAGAGTTGCTTACCATCACAAGCACTAAACTAACTATTAAATTTTACTACTATGCTACCATCAAAAAGAAATGACCAAAATTGGTTACCGAGTATGTTCAATGACTTTTTCAGTGAGGAATGGCCTCTAATGCACAATACCAATGCCGCAACGCCTGCTATCAACGTTTTGGAAGACGATAAGGCTTACCACGTTGAAGTAGCCGCTCCGGGTATGACTAAGGATGATTTCTCCATCCACGTAAACGACCAAGACGAGTTGGTTATTCTCGTAGAGAAGAAAGATGAACACAACGACAAGGACTGCAACTGCGACAAGAAAGAGGAAAAGAAGTGCAACTGCAAGTATTTGCGCCACGAGTTCTCTTACAGCCGGTTCGAGCAATCGCTCTTGCTGCCGGACAATGTAAACAAAGACGAGATTTCGGCTAAGGTGAACGACGGTATTCTCCGTATTGAGTTGCCTAAGTTGGATCCGACAATCAAAAAGAATCCGAGACGTATCATAGATATCCAATAAACGGACTGATCAAACACTAACTATGAAAGTGGGAGCGGGAGAAGCGATTCTCCCGCTTTTGTGTGTATCCATATTCCAGTAAGTACGCAAGATGTATAGTGTCCATTTAGAAACGCAATTTTGGGGTACACTTTTGCCCCCTGTCAGCCCCTGTTGAGGGTACCGAAACAGGGGCTGACAGGGGGGCGCCCCAAAGAACCGTCCAAGGCAGATGCAA
>DKEG01000059.1:0-12387 GCA_002452095.1 Bacteroidales bacterium UBA6828
CGTCCCCACAAACACTGCAAATTCATCCAGTTTGTGCCAAACTGCCCGCGGACGAGGGCGTCCGCGTCCCCAGGGATGGGTTGTAGGGAGCGTGGTGTCTGCGGAATGATATGCAATTTTGATGCGGTTGCGTAGTACGGGCAGCAAACGGATTTGGTTATATCGAAAAAAAGTTGTACCTTTGCACGCTTAATGCGAGAAACAAAAAGAAGCATTACAACAATGAAATTTATAGGAATCATACCGGCACGCTACGCCTCGACGCGCTTCCCCGGCAAACCGCTGGCGGAGATATGCGGCAAGACGATGATCCGCCGCGTGTATGAACAGGCATCGAAAGTATTGGACACCATATTGGTGGCTACCGATGACGACCGCATATACGACCACGTAACGGCTTTCGGCGGCAAAGTGGTGATGACCCGCACTGACCACAAATGCGGCACAGACCGCTGCTTGGAAGCATACCAACTGATTACCAACCCATTGTACAGGGAGCAGAACGACCGGGACACGGTGATAATCAACATACAGGGCGATGAGCCGTTTATCCAGCCCGAACAGATAGAGGTCATAGAGGGGTGTTTTCTTGAACCCAACGGCGATGCCAACGGCACGGAAATTGCGACCTTGGTGAAGCCGTTCACAGCACAGGACACATGGGCGGATTTGGAGAACCCGAACACGCCGAAAGTGGTATTCTCGCAGCAGACGCACGAGGCAATGCTTTTCTCGCGCAGCGTGATACCCTATCTGCGCGGCGTGGACAAAGCCGACTGGCTCGCCCAAGGGAAGCACTACAAACATATCGGTATGTATGCCTATCGGGCGGATATATTAGAGAAAATCACCAAGTTGCCACAGTCAGCAGCCGAGTTGGCAGAGAGCCTGGAGCAGTTGCGCTGGATAGAGAACGGGTATCGGATAAAGGTGGCTGTATGCGATACAGAGACCGTAGGCATAGACACCCCCGCCGACCTGGAAAGGGCGATTGAGTACCTGAAACAAAGGGAATATATCGTGTGACAGAAGAATAGAATAATAGAATAACCTCAGTAAACAGACATTTTATGAACAACACACCGACTCCCCATATCGGGGCTAAATTCGGCGACTTTGCCGAAACCGTGATTATGGCAGGCGATCCGCTGCGTGCCAAACTGATGGCAGAGAAATTTTTGGAGAACGCCGTACAAGTGAACAATGTACGCGGAATGCTCGCATATACAGGTACCCACAAAGGCAAGCGCGTGAGCGTGATGGGACACGGGATGGGTATCCCGTCAATAGGCATTTACAGTTATGAGTTGTATAATTTCTATGGCGTAAAGACGATTATCCGTGTCGGTTCGGCGGGCAGTCTGCAAAAAGACCTGCACATCGGCGACCTGGCTATCGCTATGGGCGCATGCACCAACTCGAACTATGCCGCACAATACGAACTGCCCGGTACCTATGCGCCGATAGCCGATTTCGACCTATGCCGCCGTGCCGCCGAGGCTTGCGAGAAATTCGGCTACCACTACAAGGTGGGCAACGTGTTCTCGTCGGACACGTTCTACACGGAGAATGCGCACAACGACAAATGGATCAACATGGGTGTGATGTGCGTGGAAATGGAGGCTCCCGCACTCTATATGAATGCGGCTCGCAGCGGAAACAAAGCACTGGTTATCTGCACGATAAGCGACCACCTCATCACGGGGGAAGTAACTACCGCCGAGGAGCGACAGAACAACTTTACCCACATGATGGATGTGGCATTCTCGCTTGTATGAGCAGAAAGCCGCTGTTGATACTTTTCGCACTGCTGCCCTTGTGCCTCATCGCACAAGAGCAGCAGTCGGAATTTTCTGCCAAAGAGGAGAAAGGGGAGGAAAAAAACTCGCGCAACCGCCTTTTTACCGGTTTCTCGGGCGGAATGATGCTCCATTTGGGATATGTGTTCTCGCAGTCGCCGGACGAGTTGTTCCGCAATCCGTCGCTGATGACGGACAGCAACCTGCCCAAGAGCGGTGTAACGATGGGCATAGGCGGCGCATTGCGCATACACCTTATGGATCATATACACATCGGTTCGGAAGGGTTTGTCAGCACAATGCCGCTGATGAAAACCGGCAGTCAAATACGCACGGGGTACGGCGGTATCCTGTGTGATTATTACGGCAACTGGGGCAAGAAAGTGCGCCCGATAGTGGGAATGACCATCGGCGGAGGAAGCACGAGTCGGCTGTATGTACCATACGACGGCGAGATTGTAGAAGGCAAAGAGGACAAAGAGGGACAGACCACCGAATACAATGCATCCTACACCAAGACACCGTTTTTTATGCTTGACCCGTATATAGGTTTGGAGTTTTCGCTCAACAACCATATCTCGCTGCTCACACGGATAGACTGGGTGCTGCCTTTCGGGGCGAAAGACTCCAAACTGAGCAACCAAGACGTATCATGGCGCAACTATGTCGCCCCCGCAGGACCGAGACTATATATAGGGTTTATGTTCGGACACATACAGAGATAATTTGTAATTTGTAATTTGTAATTTGTAATTAATATACTAATAAATGGATAAAAATACTTGGATTGGCTTTCTATTGATAGCCTTGATTATCATCGGTTTCTCATGGATCAGTCGCCCGTCGAAAGAGGAACTGGCAGAGCGTCAGCGCATACACGACAGCATTGCGCTGGCACAACAAATGGAGCAGGAAGCACAGTTACTCTCCGACCAAATAATCGCCCAACTGCAAGCGGACTCGGTTCACCAAAGTGATTCAGTTAAAACCGAAAACTTGCAACAACAACTGCAAGCCACCTACGGTGCATTTGCCGTATCGGCACAAGGCGAGAACAAAGCCACCATACTCGAAAACGAGAAAATACGCCTCTATATAGACAGCAAAGGCGGACGTATCGCACGTGCGGAACTGAAAGAATACAAGGCGTATGGCGACAGCGTAAACCCGCTGTGCCTGTTCCGTGCCGACGAAGCAAAGCAGAGTTTTACCCTCATCACGGCAAACAACCGTATTCTGCAAACCGCCAACCTGTATTTCGAGCCTATCGAACCGGAGATAGGTACGCTCATTATGCGTCTGCATACCGACCACGAGGACTCCTATCTTGATTTCGTCTATACCATCTCAGAGGACGATTATATGGTGCGGATGGCTATCCTTGCGCACAATATGCAGTCGGTGCTGGCACTGAACGTAAACTCGCTTGAGATGCAATGGCGGCAACTTATCCCGCAACAGGAGCGCGGACGCAAGTTTGAGGAACGCTATGCGCAACTGCAATATATGCTGGTGGGCGGCGATATGGAGAAACTGTCCGAAAGCAAACACGACAGCAAGAAAGAAAATGCCAAAGTGCGCTGGATCGGCTACAAAGACCAGTTCTTCTCCACGGTGATGATTGCCGATGATGCATTCTCCTCATCGGTATTCGAGTCCACTCCGCAAGACAAACACAGCCACTACATCAAGGAATACAGCACCACAACGGGTGTTGCATTTGACGTAACGGGGCAGAAAGAGACGACTTTCCGCTATTTCTTCGGTCCGAACCACTACAACACCCTCAAAGCCTACGACAAAGACGTGGACAAAGCCGACCGCCTGCACCTGCAGGAACTGGTACCGCTGGGCTGGAAAGTGGTCAGTTGGATCGACAAGATTTTGGTCATTCCGATGTTCGACCTCTTCACCTCGTGGGGTTTGCATATCGGTTTGGTCATTCTGCTGATGACGCTGGTTATCAAAGTGATCATTCTGCCGTTTGTGTTCGCTTCCTATAAGTCGAGTGCCAAAATGCGCGTACTCAAACCGCAGTTGGACGAGATTAACGCCAAGTATCCGCCCGAGAAGATGCAAGAGCGTCAGCAGGCTACTATGGCACTCTATCAGCGGGCGGGCGTCAGTCCGATGTCGGGCTGTCTGCCAATGCTGTTCCAATTCCCGATTGTAATGGCAATGTTCTGGTTCTTCCCTACGGCTATTGAGTTGCGCGGCAAGTCATTCCTGTGGGCGGACGACCTCTCTACATACGACACAATCATCTCGTGGGGGACGAATATCCCGCTGCTTGGCGACCACCTGAGCCTGTTCTGTCTGTTGTTCACGATTACCAACTTTGTTTATACTTACATCACGATGCAGACGCAGTCCACCGACCCGAGTATGAAATTTATGAAGTGGATGATGTACCTGATGCCGCTGATGTTCTTCTTTGTATTCAACGACTACGCAGCCGGTCTGAGTTACTACTACCTGCTGTCGCTGTTCTTCACAATCCTGCAGACAATGATTTTCCGCTGGACTATCAACGACAAGAAACTGCTGGCGCAGATGGAGGCTAACGCCAAGAAGAAAGGCAACGGACAGAAGAAATCAGGATTTATGGAACGCTTGGAAAAGATGCAACGCGAGCAACAACGTATGGCACGCGAGAACGCCAAAGCACAAGCCAAAAGAATGCGATGAAACATCTGCTTATACTGGCAGCCCTGTGCTCATTGAGTATGGGGCTGTTTGCTGAAAATCCGACAACGGACAACGGTCGTATAGCGGAAAACGATATTCAGTTCGACAGTACTACCGTCAAACCACGCTACACATTCAGCGATTTCTTCGATGCATTGGATCTGCCTACGGTGTTGGGTGTCGGTATTACGCCCAACGGGATAGAGGGGGCGACTTTCAACTCCTCTATGCGTCTCGGCTGGCGGCACCACAAGAGTTACGGCACGTTTGCTTTTATCTCGTTTGACACCCACAGCAACACCTATGACTCACTGTGCGTTGCAGGTACCAATGTTCGCACGGGTGAGGTATGGTACTACGAGATAGGAATGGGAGTTGGCTATCGTATTCCGCTGGTAAAAGATATCCGCGCTTTCTACGAGAAACCGTGGTTCAACCATTGGGATTTCTTTGTATCAATTGAACCGGGAGTGTCTATTCCGTACGTCAAGACGGTTGAACCCTTAGACGGAACAGGCGAAGCATATCAACTGAAAGACCGGTTTTCTGCAGTTCCCACCCTGCGTTTTGCCGCCGGCGTGGAATGGTTCATTGTACATAATTTCGGTGTCTTTGCCGAAGCGGCATATATACAACACCTTACTCCGACTATTATAGAGCAGGCAGCCATCGACCATGGTCGTATCAAAGCCCCGTCGGGACCGATAGTCCTATCAATAGGTCTGTCGCTTTTCTTCAACTAAAGTACCTGCGAAATAAAAAACAGAGAGACTGCCGGAACATTCCGACAGTCTCTCTGTTTGTATAAAAAGTGCCGTACAGCAACTTACTCGAGAAAACTCCTAAAGAATAGGATTTGGAGTGTACCATCTCTCTGTAATCCGACCACCTCCACCGCTCTCCGACTTGCGTCGGGTCATCGCAGGCGAGTATCGGCACGCCATTGGTCAGGCATTTACCCCGGTTGATTTTATTTGTTGAGTTTTCCGGTCTCTGTGCTGTATGGCACCTATTTCAATGCGTAATGCACAATGCTTAATGCATATTTTTCTATTTTTTCTTGCTGCGTATCGTGGCGTGTAAGGTTTCAATCCCGCGTATGCCAACCCAAAGTAAGCACTATACGGTGCGTCTGCGTGCGCATATCGTAGGGTGTCGCCAACTGGTGCGCATAAAGATTGATACCCTGCAAGCCAAACTGGTATGCTGCTTGGGCTACAAAAACCTTGCCACGATAGCCCGCTCCCAAACTGATATATTGCGTGCGGCGGATATTTTGGAAATAGGTATCCGTACGCACGGCATTATAGGCGTGTTCCACGATATCGTCCTGTTTGCGGAACGAAGATTCGTACACATAACCCGCATTGATAAACAGATTGTTGGTCGGAACGACCTCCAAACCGACACGCAGACTATGTACATCGTTCATATTCTTCTGGTGCTGATAGTCGTACTGGAACGACAGCAGACCATATCGTTTTATTTGGAAAGCCACGCTCACACTGCTGCGCAACGGCATACGGAAACCCTGCACTGGCGTAGAATTGGTAGGTGTACCGCTTGACCGCAGGGAATCGGTGGTGGCACTCAGCGTACCACTATTGCCCACGGTAAGTGTGCTTGCCGTCGGTGTCTGGAACGAAGCCCCCAACCGCATACATTCCACCGGTCGATAAATGATACCTAACGACCCGTTCACACCGATACCCGACATCGTCAGATCGGTCTGGTTCAGCAGGTCTCCGCCCTTGCCGAATTGTTCATAGTACTCTGCCGTCTGGCTATAGGAATACGAGAGCATACGCACCCCCGCACCGAGATAAACCCGGTTGGAGATATTCATTGCCCAATCCAAACCATACTGATTCACATACCCGTATTCACGAATACGAAGCGAGTTATCCACCGTTTCGCCATCTAACAGCACAGTTGTCCATTGGTCGCCTCCCGCCTCGGTCGGATCAATCAGATACGTGTCATATCCCTGACAACTGAGCCAACCCACGTTCTCATCATTCCAACGCCTCGCAGGCTGCAAAGCCGCCTCTTGCAAACCGTTGGTATTCATACATATCACATCTGCCAACGAAGTGGTTTGTCCCGTAGCCGTTGCCGCAAAAGAGCAGTTGAACGTGCGCAACCGCGAGTAGGAGAACATAAAATTATTATATATCACGCCACGTTCTTTGTACGGGTTGCCAAAGGTAAACACCCACGAGGCTTGCGGGGCGGCAAAATAGTTGGTATTTTTCAAATCCGCTCCTGCCTGGTGCGTCCAATCATATCGTTCGTCAAACGAAATCATCACCTCCATACGGCGATACAACCCCAATCCTGCAGGGTTATCCTTTACTGCCGACGGGTCGCCGCCAATAGCCGTCATCGCACCGCCCATACCCACATAACGCGCCGTCCCCGTAAGTTCTTGCTCACTGAGACGCTGCGTATCCTGTGCAGAAAGGGCAGTTGTACCTGCCGCACAAAGCAAAAGGACTATATAACGAATACGGTTCATACTTATTGACGTTTGATGACTGCTTTTATCACGGTAGCATTGTTCCGCGTTACGGAGTCTTCTATAAAAGTGATTTCCGTTTGGCGGTTGTCGGCAGACGTATCGGTATATTCTTCCTCCGCTTGATAGTCTTCGTCCTTATTATCCGACAACTGCTGCGTCCGTTGCTGGGTGTCCCAATAGTACACATCGTCCACATAGTCGTCCGCACGGGCAGACAATGCCAACCCTGCAACCACCGCCGACAAAACCACTATGTACCTATACTGTTTCACTATTATTCTATCTTTCTATTATTCTATCGTTTAGATTCTTCGGAAACCGATAATCTGACGCACCTCTTCAATGGTCTTTTCGGCACGCTCCGAAGCACGCTCCGCACCCATTTTGATCACCTTAGAAAGGTATTCATTGTCATTCTGATAAGCCACAATCTTCTCACGGATAGGCGCACAGAACGCATTGATATCGTGAGCCAACTGTTTCTTCATATCGCCGTAGCGGATAGTCATATTGTTGTATGCGTCGTTGAAATAGTCGTAGGTCTGCTTGTCCGACACCAGTTCCATCAGTGTAAACAGATTCTGTATCACCTCCGGTTTCTCCTGATTGGGCATCGTCGGTCCCGCATCGGTAACGGCTTTCATCACTTTCTTGCGGATTACTTCCTCACTATCACACAGATAGATGCAGTTTCCCTCCGACTTGCCCATCTTTCCGCTGCCGTCCAAACCGGGCACTTTCACCGCTTTGGCATTAAAATAGAACGATTCGGGTTCCTTGAAATACTCCACATTATATATACGGTTGAAACGGCGGGCAAACAAACGCGCCATTTCCATATTCTGCTCCTGATCTTTTCCTACAGGCACTTTGTCTGCCTTGTGCATCAATATATCAGCAGCCATCAGAGTCGGATAAGTCAACAAACCGGCATTCACATTGTCCGGCTGCTTGCGTGCCTTGTCCTTGAACGATGTAACACGCTCCAACTCACCGAGATAGGCGTTCATATTCAGGTAGAGATACAATTCCAAAACCTGCTTTACATCCGATTGCACGTAAATCGGTGCTATCTCCGGATTGATACCACAAGCCAGATATTCACAAAGAATCGTTTTAACCGAATTACGGATATTTTCGGGTTTGGGGTGAGTAGTGAGAGAGTGCCAATCCGCAATAAAGAACATACAATCATACTCTTTTTGCATTTCTACGAAACTCTTTACTGCACCGAAATAATTACCTAGATGCAGGTTTCCGGTAGGACGGATGCCACTAATCACTCTTTCCATTTTCTATTTTTCTATTATTCTATTATTCTATGCCAACCGGCAGGGTACGATTGATACGCTGGTCAAGCGAAGTCAGTGTCTCGGTGTTTGCCACGCCGGGTATCTCCTGTATCTTCGAGTTGAGCAATTCCATCAGATGCTGGTCATCTTTTGCATACAATTTGATGAGCATCGAATAAGCCCCCAGCGTAAACTGCGACTCCACAATCTCCGGAATCTTTTCCAACTCGGTACTCACCGACTTGTACATAGATGCCTTCGTCAGCATTATGCCTACATATACGCACAACTGATAGCCTAACATCTTCGGATTTACCTGATAACCGGAGCCTACAATCACCCCGTTATCAAACATTTTCTGTACGCGCTGATGCACAGCCGCACGACTCACACCGCACATCTCTGCCACCTCTTTGAAAGGAATGCGTGCATTCTGTGTAATCACACTCAGGATCTTTCGATCCAAACCGTCTATTTTTTCCATAACTGTTTGATGTATTGCCTTTTTTATTCAAAAATCGTACCTGTTGTAACAAAAACACCGATTTCCTCTGCAAAATTACTGTTTTTTTTGCACACCCACAAGTTTTTTACTACTTTTGCATATCTGTTTATGGAAAAATGACACTCAACGACTACATAGAAGCCCATTCGTCAAAAGAAAATGACGCTTTGGCATTCATCACCCGTGATACCAACGTCCACATTCTCAACCCGCACATGCTCTCAGGGCAGGTGCAAGGACGTTTGCTCGCGCTACTGAGCAAGATGATCCGCCCAAAACGCATAATTGAGTTAGGTACGTTCACCGGTTATTCCGCCCTCTGCCTGGCGGAAGGGCTGTCCGATAGCGGCACACTGCTCACTCTCGAACACAACGACGAACTAGAAGATACCATTCGCCGCAACTTGTCCCTTTCCCCACTCGGGAACAAAATCGAATTGCGCATCGGCGATGCCAAAGAGATACTCCCCACCCTGCAGGGCTTTTTCGACCTTGTTTTTATGGATGCCGACAAGCGCGAATACTGTACGTATTTGGATTTAGTCTATCCCCTTCTACCTGTAGGCGGTTGGATCATCGCCGACAACACCCTCTGGGACGGACATATCATTGATCCGGCCTACGACAAGGATAAGCAGACACTCGGACTGCGTGCTTTCAACGACCGTCTGGTGCAAGACCCTCATTTCGAGCAAGTCATTCTCCCGCTCCGCGACGGCTTAACCATCATCCACAAAATCCAATAACAAATATATAATAACGTCAGGCGATATAAGGGTATATTTGTTAATTTGTGACACAACGATGTATATTTGAATATATTTGGTTTAATTTTTCGTGTATTTGTTTCTAAGTGCGCCGCTTGCGTGTGCATAGGAGGCTGTCTAACAAGTGTAGGTGGTCTCTTTTTCGATGTCGCTTTTTGTAATACCATAGGAGATCGGGGACGCGGATGCCCCCGTCCGCGGTCAAGTCGTCAGACTTGTTTGTTTTTCGCTGTTTCTTAAACCTTGTTAGACAGCCTCTTTCCGCTTGCGGCATAGAAACCTCAAAAACCACCTGCAGACCGCTACCGCCAAATAAAAAACGGCTCCCCATTCCCATGGAAAGCCGTCAACAAACATTAAAATTTAAGTGAAAAACAAATCACTCCTCGTCTGCATTTGCTGCAGCATATTCTTTGAGGAGTTTTTCCTGTACATCCGCAGGTACGAGTTCGTAGTCCTTGAACTTCATCGTAAACGTTGCCCTGCCGCCCGTGAGCGAACTGAGAGTCGTTGAATACGAGGTCAGTTCTTTCAGCGGCACTTCGGCATGCAGGCGGGTGAAATTCTTCTCCGTTTCCATACCCAGTACCATACCGCGGCGACCTGTGATGTCCGACATCACATCGCCTACCAAATCATTCGGTACCAGCACCTCCACCTCGTAAATCGGCTCCAGCACCTTCGGATTCGCATTGCGGAATGCTTCGGCAAACGCATGACGGCCTGCCAAGCGGAACGAAATTTCGTTGGAATCTACGGGGTGCATCTTGCCGTCATAGACAATCACGCGTACATCGCGGGCGTATGAACCCGTCAGCGGACCTTGCTCCATACGATCCATAATACCCTTTAGAATAGCGGGGATAAAGCGAGCCTCGATAGCACCGCCCACAATAGAGTTCACAAGCACAAGTTTGCCACCCCACTCCAATGGTATCTCCTGCGTATCCTTTACGTTGATGCGGTACTCCTGGTTGCCGAATTTATAAGTTTCTTTTACAGGCATACCCTCCTCGTATGGCTCTACTATCAGGTGTACCTCACCGAACTGTCCCGAGCCGCCAGACTGTTTCTTGTGGCGGTAGTCGGCGCGTGACGACCTCGTGATCGTCTCGCGATACGGTATCTTCGGCTCCTCGAATACCACCTGCATCTTCTCGTTGTTCTCCAAACGCCATTTCAGCGTACGCAGGTGGAACTCACCCTGACCCGAAACAATCATCTGTTTCAACTCTTTCGACTGCTCCACAATCCATGTCGGATCCTCCTCATGCATACGGGTCAGCAGAGCCGCCAGTTTCTCGTTGTCTGCCTCGTTCACAGGACGGATGGCACGGCGGAAACGAGGTTGCGGGTACTCTATCTTCGCATAGTGCAGGTCGCAGTCCTTCGCATTCAGTGTGTTGCCGGTGCGGGTGTCCTTCAGTTTTACGGTAGCCGCAATGTCGCCTGCCGCCACCTCGTCAACCGGTACACGGTTCGCACCCGCTACCATATAGAGTTGCGAGATACGTTCCTTGCCGCCGCGGTCCATATTCTGCAGGTCGTCGCCCGCCTTCACCGTGCCTTGCATCACACGGAAATAGTTCACCTCGCCGATATGCGGTTCCACCGAGGTCTTGAATACATACAGACTGGTCGGCTTCGTCGGGTCGGGACTGATACCCTCGCCTTCAAGTGTCGGATACTTGAAGTTCGCAGGCTCGGGAGCCATCGTAATCAGAAAATCCATCAGACGGCGGATACCCATATCTTTCAATGCACTGGTGCAGATAACAGGGTACATCGACCCGTCGGCATAGACCGAGCGCAAACCGCGCATAATCTCCTCGTCGGTCAGCCCCTCGCTCAGGAATTTGTCCAGCAGCGTCTCATCGGCCTCGGCTGCCTGCTCCTGCAGTTGCTGGCGCATCTCTGCCACGCGCTCCCGATGCTCTGCCGGTATCTCTTTCTCCTCCGGCGCACCGCCTTCGGGTCCCCAGACGAGCATCTTGCCTTTCAGCACATCTATCACCGCATTGAAACCCGCACCGGCGTTCACTGGATATTGTATCAGGGTGCACTTGTTACCGAAATTCTCTTTCAGTTGTGCAAACGTATGGTCAAAGTCAGCGTCAGGGTGGTCGCATTTGTTGATCACGAATGCCAACGGCTTCTTTGCCTTTTCCACCAGACGGAAATTGTTTTGGGTACCTACTTCGATACCATTGTTGGCGGTCAGCACGATCAGTGCCGAACCTACCATCTGCAAAGCTGCTACCGTACCACCGCAGAAATCATCCGAACCGGCGCAGTCGATAATGTTCAGTTTCTTACCTTGGAACTCGATGTTGCAAACCGTCGAGAAAACCGAGTATCCGTACTCTTTCTCTACGGGGAAATAGTCGCATACTGTTGATTTTGAATCAATCGTACCACGACGTTTAATCACACCACTCTCATAGAGCATCGCCTCCATCAGAGTGGTTTTACCCGATCCGCTACCGCCCAACATAGCGATATTCTTGATCTCGTTTGCTTGATAAACTTTAGCCATAATTGTGTTTTTTATTAGGTATTTATAGCAAGAACACCCTCGGCAACCGTCAGACAGGTTTCGCCGCCCCAAGACAGACAACTCATAACCGCAGCGGTATTCTCGTTTGCAAAGATACAACAAAAATACAACACCTGCAAACAAAAAATGCAAATCCTGCTGCACAGCATATTTTTCAATGCACAACACATAAAATAATGCACAATGCTCATTGTCCTTAAAGACCTTAAAGACCTTAAAGACCTTATGCTACCAAGAGTAGGTGATTAGTAGGTGATT
>DKEG01000059.1:12395-13176 GCA_002452095.1 Bacteroidales bacterium UBA6828
ATCGGGTGATTATCGGGTGATTCAGCCATCTATACCATATACATATCGGTGTATCGTGCGAATAACCCGCTCTGCATCCCTCTCCTGCTGCAAATCGGGCGTTGTCATCAGCCGCATAGGCAGACTCTCGCCCCCCACCCTGTATGCCGGCTGTATATAGGGCGTCTCCTGCCAGAGCCGCAGCCCGTTCCGTTCATAGAACCCCACTCGGCGATGGCTCATCTCGTCTTCCGGCATCTCCACCTCCAGCACCAATGGTCGCCCAACACGCTCCAGCACCACCTGCAGTATCTGCCCGCCATACCCGTGGTTGCGCATCGCCGGGTCGGTGGCAAAATGCTCCACATAGCAGAATGTACCAAAGTCCCAATAGGTCAAGAATCCTACAGGTACATCATCCTCGTTTTCCGCCAACACGCAATGGAACACCGGATTGCTATCCGTATTCGCCCGTTGCGCCTCTCTGTCCCGTCTCTCCGCTTCTGGGAAAGCCGCCTGCCACAATCTTTCCACAAATACATACCCCGCATCCCCACTCCCAATCTCTCTCAATCGTATCATAAAAAGTGTATTTTCATGCAAAAATACTGCTAATTACCGACATTCACAAACCTACCGGTACAATCCTCCTGTTTTGCCAAATAGCATATAGTGTCCATTTAGAAACGCAATTTTGGGGTACACTTTTGCCCCCTGTCAGCCCCTGTTGAGGGTACCGAAACAGGGGCTGACAGGGGGGCGCCCCAAAGAACCGTCCAAGGCAGATGCAATACAAAAGAAT
>DKEG01000044.1 GCA_002452095.1 Bacteroidales bacterium UBA6828
AAGCGCGGGCGATAGACCTTGCGTTTCTCGTAGGGTATGGCAATCTTAACAAAGGGAATAGCGGCATGGTATTGCTTGGTTTTGAGCAATATATCCGCACTGACTGCAGAATAGAGACGTGCGTGTTTCTTGTTGAGTGCATCGATCTGTACCTTGTGGAGCATATCCTCCGCCTCGTAGAGCCAGCCCAGTTCGCCATAGGCACGGGCTATCCAGAGTTGGCAGCGTGCCACCATATCGGGGTCTGTGCTGTAGTGGCGGCTGATATAGGTAAAAGTGCCGATAGAACCGAGGAAATCCCCCTTATGGAACTCAGCTTCACCGAGACGGAGCCACGCCTCACCCATCTGGTTGTTGAACTCCTCTTGCTGCAGCCATAATTTATATTTGGGGTCGTTACGCTTCTTGGGATCGGGTTTCGGTTTTGCTTTGATAGAGTGCAGTTTGATACACTTGCGGCATTTCTCGATAGTCTTATCCATCTGTGATGTTGCCGCCTCGGCTGCCTGATGATTGCTTACGGGGTAAAGATTGAGAATAGCGGAATAGTCGTCCTCGTTGGCATCACGTATGGCTTTCAGTCCCTCCTCGTAGGCGGTGTTGCCATTATACATGATGTTGTACTTCACCTTGGTCTGGTGAAAAGAACGGGTGGCGGGTGTATTCTTCTGCGTAGAACAGCCACAGAGCAACACAACAAGCGTCAACCCCGTTGCAAAAGCGATATGTCTGTTCTTTTGATACATAAATTATAGTCCTTTTATATGCGATGGAGCCGCGATAAATTCTTTGAGATAGAACGGTTCGTAGTATGCTACATCAGTCCCGCTGTAGCCTTCGGTCAGTATACGCTCGGCAAGCAGCCCCATATACTTGGCTTCCGGAACGATGTCAGCGATATAGTGCAGAGAGGGGGCACTGAGTATCTCCCTGCATTTGGCTGCGCCATCGCCGAAATAGTACACGTGTTTACCAGTGTCCAACAACCATTGCGGGTTATCCACCACACGGGCTTCCACCTCTTTAGCAATATGTAATTCCTCGTCGTAGAGGGCGGTATAGACCTCCATACGGCGTGCATCCGTCATCGGGCAAAGCAAGGCGTTTTCGTGCAGTTGTTCGCCCTGCTGCGCCACACACGAAGCAGCCAACACCAGCAATGTAGGAACAGGAATAAGCGGTATATTCAGCCCATAGCACAGCCCTTTGGCAGTGCTGGTACCGATACGCAGTCCGGTATAACTGCCAGGACCTTCGGAGAGTGCAACGCCCTCGATTTCAAGCCCTTTGGCACGCACTTCCTGCAGCAGTTCGTCAATAAAGACAGGCAGGAGTTTGGCGTGGTTACCGCCTTCCCTGCTAATACGCTCGGCAACAGGTATGCCACCGATAGTAACGGCTGCGCTGCACACGTGTGTACTCGTTTCTATACAAAGGATAGTCATTATTTGTATTCTATGCGGGAGGTTGATTTCCTCCACCCTATGAGCCTGCAAAGTTACGCTTTTTTTCTGATATATACAAAGGGTAATGTTTTTCCTGCGAAGCGGCAATGCGTTTATTCGTCTTTCGGCGATTGGGATTGGAGCGAACGGAGGATGACGGCACGTGTATAATTCCAAAGGGAGCCGTACTGTTTGCGCTTGCCCGTGCGAGGGTCGAAAGGTGCATCGGCATCGGGTGTCTGCTGCTGCGCAAAGAAACGCTTTTCCCATTCGGCACGCGTAATGGAATTATTGAGTTGTTCGGTGGTAAGTCGGCAGGCCGTGCGGAAGCGGTTGATTTTCTCTAATTCAGCCCCTTGCGGCGGGTTGCTCTTCCAGTTGCGCGGTTTGGTGATAACGTACGCTTCTTGGACACATTCACCTATTACATTGCCGTTAGGATTGCGTGTGGTTTTGCGCCGATAGATGATGTTGGAGTTTTGGGTAAGTTTGCCATGGATGGACTCAAACGGGATTTCTAATTTTATAGTTGCCATAGTGTTTTTATATTATTAAATTAGATTTATATTCAACATATTTTATTAAATTATTCAGCACATATCTTGCGTATAGTAACTCGCTATAACACAAGCAAAAACAGCCTAATCTCATACGAATCACATAGACCTGTCAGCAGGAGATATAACCGATATAGTGCAAGAACTATACCAAACATTATTAACAATACGCAAAAGATGGGAATAAAATAAAAGTTGACAAATTAGTGATTTTGTTTGTAATTATACAACAATAGTTCGTTAAAAAATGCCTAATAAATTTATTTATTGGCAGTTAAGTACTGCCGAACTATTGATTGATGATATAGCGTGAGTTCAACATAAAAACTCCTTTGCCGCGAGCGGCAAGAAAAAACGGAAGAAAACAGCCAGCAAAAAACGAAGACCAAAAAACAAAACCTGTCTTGCGGCGCAATATGCGCCGCGCTGCATTGTTTCAAAAACTTGGTGCCAACTCCTATGGAACACCTATCATACTATGCAGAACAACCCGATAACAACCCGATAATCACCCGATAACAACATAGACCTGACAGCACGACGATATATAAAAAAGAGGGTGTCTAACAAGTTAAAAAGAATACCTGTTCTTCAGTTCTTGACGACGCGAGCCGCGTCGTCTCCCACCAAAATAAGAGGCTGCCTATACTTGTTAGACAGCCTCTTTTGCGTAATATACTAATGAGAATTAGAACTCGTAGTCGACGGCGGCACGGGCGGAGCGGCATTTGGTGATATAGCCTGCCACTTTGAGGTGCTCCGGGTGGTTCTGGTATGTATCCACGTCTTCCCACGTGCGGAACTCGCAGATAAGACAGATGTCGTAGTCGGTTTTCTTAGCGTTGGGGATATTGATGCCCACCTCCTCACTGACCAACACATCCACTTTGTCGCGCAGCGACAGTAAGCCTTCTTTGATGATTCGGGCATTCTCCAATTTGGTATGCCCCTCCGCCTCGTCGAGGAGACGGAAGAAAACGATATGCTTTATCATAGGAACAATGAATTTTGAACAAAGAACTAATTTGTTTTGACGATGAACGTGGAACAATGAACAAAGAACCAAAATGTATTGTATGGTTCACCCCCTTACTAATCCATTCTTCGTTCTTTGTTCTTCGTTCTTTGTCTGAAAAAAATTACCAGATAGATACACGTTTTTCGGGGACTACGTAGAGCGGGGACTCCGGGGTAACGTTCCATGCATCATACCATGCGTTGATGTGCGGGAGTGCGCCGTTGACACGCCAGCGACCGAGCGAGTGCGGGTCGGACTTGGTACGGTTGAGGATTTCCTCGGGACGGATATTGCCTGCCCAAACATTGGCATACGCCAGGAAGAAACGCTGCTCGGGGGTAAAGCCGTCGCGCGTTTTGAGACGCTCCGAAGCGGGTTTGGCAGCCTCGTTCTCTTTGAAAGCCTGGAAAGCCACCTGCAATCCGCCGTGGTCAGCGATGTTCTCTCCGAGGGTGAACTCGCCATTGGCGTGTACACCCGGAGCCACCTCTATGTTGCTGAAGAAATCCGCCATTACCTTGGTGCGGGCGTCAAAACGTGCTTTGTCCTCCGGTGTCCACCAATTGTTGAGGTTGCCGTCCTTGTCGAACTGGCAGCCCTGGTCGTCGAAGCCGTGGGTCATCTCGTGTCCGATAACGACACCGATAGCACCATAGTTGAACGCATCATCTGCGGACATATCGAAGAACGGATATTGGAGGATACCGGCAGGGAAGCAGATCTCGTTGCTGGAAGGGTTGTAGTAGGCATTGACGGTTTGCGGGGTCATATACCATTTGGTCTTGTCCACGGGTTTGCCGAGGTAACTGAGGCTATATTCCTGTTCGAACTTGGCAGCACGCTGCAGGTTGGCATAATAGGGCAGCGCCGGATCGATGTCGAGGGCGGTATAGTCACGCCATGTGTCGGGATAACCGATTTTGATAGTGAACGCATTGAGTTTCTCAATAGCCTTGGCTTTGGTCTCGTCGGACATCCACTCGAGGTTCTCAATACGCTCTCCGAGAGATTTCTGGAGATTCTTCACGAGAGCGAGCATACGCTCTTTGTTTTCCTCGGGGAAGTATTTCTTGACGTACATCTGTCCGACCGCCTCGCCGAGCGTACCATTGACAATACCTACCGAGCGTTTCCAGAGCGGACTCGGTTCCTCACGACCTGACAGCACTTTGCCGTAGAAATTGAAATTCTCCGCATAGATCTCCGATGTCAGATAACTTGCGCAGCCGTCGATAGCCTGCCACGTAAAGAGCGTTTTGAGGTCTTCGAGGGGTTCTTCAGCCAGCATTTTGCCTGCTTCCTGCAGGTGGCGCACCTGCCCTACGCTGAGGCTGTCCGGGGCGATGTTCATAGCAGCGAAATAGGTCTTCCAATCCACTTGCGGCACGAGTTCCTGCAACTCAGCAACGGACATCTTGTTGTAGTTGGCCTGCGGGTCGCGGAGTTCGACATTATTGAAAGCGGCACCTGCCAGACGAGTCTCGAGACGGAGCACGGTCTCGGCTTTGGCATCGGCATCCGCATAGCCAAAGAGCGAGAACATACGCGCCACGTGCTTGCGGTATTCGTTACGGATACGGGTGGTCGCCTCGTCGGTATCGAAATAGTACTCTTTCTCGCCGAGGGCGAAACCGCCTTGGCACTCGTTGAGGATATTCATACTGGAGTTCATAGCATCCGCCTCCACGTACATACCCCAGATACCATATTCCATTGCCTTACCGAGCAGTTCGCTCAGTTGGCTGCGGTCGGAGACAGCGGCGATTTCATCGAGGGTGGGTTGTATAGGTGCGATGCCCTCCCCATCGCGGCGGGCGGTATCCATAGCCATATTATAGATGTCGCCTATTTTCTGCTCGATAGTGCCGTGAGCGTGTTTTCCGGCTGCGATGTCTTGGATAAGACCGTTAACCTGCTCAAGGTTGTTGAGTGCCAGTTTGTCGAAACTGCCGAAACGGCTGTACTCGGGTGTGAGCGGGTTGTTTTTCATCCAACCGCCACACGCAAAATCATAGAAATCGTTCTGAGCAACGACCGTAGTGTCGAGGTTCTCAGGATGGATTCCCGTTGTCTGTTGTTTGGTGCATGCTGTAGTCATAAGCGTGATTGCTGCAAGCGAAAAAACGATTTTTTTCATACGGTTACTTACATTATGTATTCAAATTGCTCGCAAAAGTACTCATTTTCTTGCACGTATGCAAATTATTTCGTACCTTTGCGGCAATTTAATCGTGTGTTTCTATGTAAGAAACAGAACCTGTCTTGCGGCGCACGCACCGCGCTTTCGGACAAATATGTTCAAAAATTATTCAAATAAGCATAGCAGGATGAGTTGTGAACGGACGGCTGCGCCGTATTATCACTAATTAACCATAAAAGATATTTTTGTTATGCTTGTACCGATTATTCAAATAATATATGTTATTATCACGAATTATTGACTACTAACTAAACAAACTAATATGATTCTTGACAAATTGGAAAACGCTGACTGGTATTTTGACAGCGTTCCGGGCTTTGCCCAATTTATGAAGTTCTTCAACGAAAACGACCTTGAGGAGATGCCTGCCTGCAAGATTCACTTGGACGGCAACGATCTGTATGTAAATATCCTCGATTTCAACGGCAAAGAGGAAGAGAACTGCCGCATGGAGGCACACAAAGACTATATTGATATTCAGATTCCGCTGACCGATGACGAGGTTATGGGGTGGAAATCGCAAGTGGACTGCCAAGAGGTAACACAAGAGTACGACGAGGGTAAGGATGTAGAGTTTTATGCCGACAAGGCTACGGCACAATTTGTAGTACCCGCCGGGCATTTTGCCGTATTCTTCCCGACCGATGCACACCAACCGGGCATTGCTCCGGGCAAACATTACCGAAAAATAATCGTTAAAACCAAAGCAAACGTCTAATCAACACAGACCGCAGGCAGTATGTCTTTGCGGTCTGTTTGTCTTATTATACGCGATATGGAAGAGACAAAAAAGACACTCAAACTGGTACAGTCCGACCCGTATCTGAAGCCCTACGAGTCTGCCATACAAGGGCGGTACGACTACGCTATCCGCAAGGAGCAGCAACTGACCGGTGGCAAGCCGCTGTCGGATTGGGCGGACGGCTACCTGTATTTCGGTTTGCACCGCACAAAAAGCGGTTGGGTGCTGCGCGAATGGGCACCGAATGCCACCGCCATCTATATAAAGGGCGATATGAACGACTGGGAGAAGTCAGAGAAATACCGCCTGCAGCCCATAGGAAACGGCGTTTGGGAGGCTACGTTGCCCGCCAAAGCCATGAAGCACGGGCAACTATACAAACTATTAGTGGAATGGCAGGGCGGATATGGCGAGCGTATCCCGAGTTACGCCACTCGCGTGGTACAGGACGAGAAGACCAAGATATTCTCCGCACAGGTGTGGAACCCAGAGCCATACAAATGGCAACATCGGGGTATCCGCAGGGAAACCGCAGGGGGACTGTTTATCTACGAGTGCCATATCGGAATGGCTTCGGAGGAGGAGAAAGTGTCGTCCTACGAGGAGTTCCGTGTGAGAGTACTGCCGCGTATTGCCGAGTTGGGCTACAACTGCCTGCAGATTATGGCGATACAGGAGCATCCGTATTATGGTTCATTCGGCTACCATGTAACCAATTTTTTTGCCGCTTCCAGCCGTTTCGGTACGCCTGAGGAACTGAAAGCACTGATTGACGATGCCCATGGGCGCGGAATGGCGGTAGTGATGGATATAGTCCACTCGCACGCTGCAAAAAACGAGTTGGAAGGACTGGGCAACTTCGACGGCACGCCCTATCAGTATTTCCACACGGGTGCCCGCCGCGAGCACCCTGCGTGGGACAGTCTGTGTTTCAACTACGAGAAACCCGAAGTACTGCATTTCCTTCTCTCAAACTGCAAGTTCTGGCTTGACGAGTACGATTTCGACGGATTCCGTTTCGACGGCGTAACATCCATGATGTACCTGAGCCACGGTCTGGGCGAGGATTTCAACGGCTATGGCAGTTATTTCAATGGCAACGAGGACGGCGATGCGATCTGCTATCTCACGCTGGCGAACAAACTAATCCACGAAGTGAAGAAACACGCTATCACCATTGCCGAGGATATGTCGGGTATGCCGGGGCTGGCACGCCCGCAGAGCGAAGGCGGCATGGGTTTCGACTACCGTCTGGCGATGGGTATTCCCGATTTCTGGATCAAGTATATCAAGGAGGTGCGCGACGAGGACTGGAAAGCCGGACATATCCTCTACGAGATGACCAACCGCCGCGACGACGAACGCACCATCTCATACGCCGAGAGCCACGACCAGGCATTGGTGGGTGACAAGACCATCATCTTCCGCCTTGCGGATGCCGATATGTACTGGCATTTCGAGCACGGACACTCCACCTATATGGTCGATCGTGCCATTGCGCTCCACAAGATGATACGCCTCATCACCGCCTCGACCATCAACGGCGGGTATCTCAATTTTATGGGCAACGAGTTCGGACACCCCGAGTGGATTGATTTCCCGCGCCAGGGCAATGGCTGGAGTTGCAAGTACGCACGCCGCCAATGGAGCCTGGTGGACAACCCGAATTTCTACTACGCCGACCTCAATCGCTTCGACGAGGCGATGGTACACCTGCTGCGCAAAAAACTGCTGACGGTAAAAGACGAGAACGGTACGCACCTGCCCTATATATACAAATTGTGGGACAACGAGGGCGACCAAGTGGTGGCTTTCGAGCGCGGAAAACTGATTTTTGTTTTTAACTGGAACGGACAGAAATCGTTTGCCGACTATGGTATCCTTGCCCCAGAGGGCAAATATCGTGTCGTTTTGGACACCGATGCCAAACAGTTTGCGGGCTTCGGACAGAACGACGACACAATAGAACATTTTACACAATATGACGAACTCTATGCCAAGGACGGCAAAGGCTGGCTCAAATTGTATATCCCCGCCCGATCGGCTATAGTACTCGAAAAAATCGACTGATTATGAAGAAAATACTCCTTATCGCAGCAGCCATCACATTGGTTGCCTGCAACAAACCCACACTCAAAGAGCAATACACCACCCTTACCCAAGAGACGGACGCCGCATTGGACACTATGACCGATATGACAGCATTCGAGGCTTTGTTGGATTCGTATATAGCGCAGGTGATGGATATGTACCTCGGCAATATGCAGGACGAATATGCCGACTCGGTGCTATTCGATGTCTATTATCTGTTGGATACCAATCAAAAGACCAAGATCTTTGACGCAATGTCGAAAGAGAAATTGGCTTCGGAGGGCATCAAAGACCTCTACGACAACTATCGCATTGAGCAAATCACAGCTGTCGGCAACCAATACACTGACATCGCCGCCCTGCAGGCTGACGGCACCCCGCTCGCACTGAGCGAATTGGTCGGTAAGACCGAATATGTCTTAGTGGATTTCTGGGCTTCGTGGTGCCGCCCGTGCCGCAACCTGCTGCCTGTGCTGAAAGAGATCTACGAGGCGCAACCCGCAGGCAAACTGCAGATTCTCGGTATCAGTTGCGACCGCGACTCTGCTGCCTGGCAGAAAGCCGTAGCCGAGGAGGAACTGCCGTGGCTGCAAATCCGCGACCAACGCCAAGATCCTTACAACCCATGCGATGTGTATGGTATTATGGCTATTCCGTCCACGTTCCTTATTGATGCCAACGGCATTATCGTTGCCCGCAACCCGTCTGAGGATGAGATCAAAGAAATACTTGCAAAATAATTCCTCTAAACTATCAACTTCTAAACTTCTCTAAACACTCAACTCTAAACTCTCAACTAAAACAATGCGTGTTATCATTCAACCCGATTATGAACTGCTCAGCCGCTGGGCAGCCAACTATGTAGCCAATCGTATCAACGAGTTTGCACCAAAAGAAAGCACACCCTTCGTGCTCGGTCTGCCCACAGGCTCATCGCCACTGGGTATGTACCGCCATCTTATCGAACTCAACCATGCGGGCAAAGTGTCGTTCCGCAACGTGGTAACTTTCAATATGGACGAGTATGTCGGCTTACCCGAAGACCATCCCGAGAGTTACCATAGTTTTATGTGGAACAATTTCTTCTCCCATATCGACATCCGCAAAGAGAATGTGAATATCCTCAACGGCAACGCTGCCGACCTGCAAGCCGAATGTGCGCGCTATGAGGCGAAAATCAAGAACTATGGTGGTATTCATCTCTTCCTCGGCGGTATCGGTCCTGACGGGCATATTGCGTTCAACGAACCCGGTTCGTCACTCACCAGCCGCACTCGCAAAAAGGAACTGACCACCGACACCATCATCGCCAACTCGCGTTTCTTCGACAACGATGTCAACAAGGTACCCAAGACCGCTCTCACCGTCGGCGTAGGCACCGTAATGGACGCGCAGGAGGTACTGATTATGGTCAACGGACACAACAAAGCACGCGCCCTCCAGCACGCTATCGAGGAACCTATCTCCCATATGTGGACGGTCTCTGCGCTCCAGATGCACCAGCACGGCATCATTGTCTGCGACGAAGCGGCGTGCGACGAACTGAAAGTAAGCACTTTCCGCTATTTCCGCGACATTGAGCGCAACAACCTCAATCCCGATGCCCTGCTGAAATAATCGTTCCCCGAAAAGTATACGATTATTAAGATTTTCCTATACCTTCGGCACCATACATTGCATACTGAAAAGTAAGGAGGATGTGAGGTGGATGCGCATAGGATAGGCTAAGGATAAAAATGTACGATTATTAAGAATCCATGAGTTCTGTATGCCGTGCATACAAACTCGTGGATTATCATTTGTACCAGGCTTGCCCTATATGAAAACCCGTATTTATAACAACAAAGGACAGATCTTCTGCGAATGGCGCCGCCAATGGGTGCGCCTTACCCCCGAAGAGTGGGTACGGCAGCGTTTTCTCCACCTTTTGGTAGAGAAATACGGCTACCCTATGTCGCTCATCGGGGTGGAAATTCCTATTTCTGTGGGCGATGCACAGAAACGCTGTGATGCCGTCGTCTATACACGCCAAATGCAGCCGTTGGTACTGATAGAGTTTAAGGCGGAGTCTGTACCGCTCACGCAGAAAGTGCTCGACCAGGCGGTTACCTACAACCGCACCCTCTCCGTACCGTTCCTCATTCTCCACAACGGCCCACAAACCATCTTAGCCCGCATCAACCGACAAGAAATACAATATGCTACCATTCTCCCCACTTGGGAACAACTAACAGAACAATAATCATCTATGGATACAATCATATCCCTACAAGACCACCTCGATACAGCGGTTTTCTATGGTGTAAACAATCAAAATATCCTCTGTCTCAAAAACCAGCACCCAGATGTGCGGGTCGTGGCACGCGGCTATCAGGTGAAAGTATCGGGGGCGGAAGCCGCTATCGCCCGTTTTGAACACAGCCTGCGCCTGTGTGAGGCTTTCTGCATCAAAAACAACACCCTCAACGAGGAACAGATACTTATGCTCCTGCATGGTGAGCAACCGCAGGAATACCTGCAAGACAACCTGATCTTGCACGGTGTGAACGGCAAATCTATTGTCGCCCGCAGCCACAACCAGCAAATGCTCGTGGATGCCTACGAGGACAACGACCTCCTGTTTGCTATAGGTCCCGCCGGCAGCGGAAAGACCTACACGGCTATCGCTTTGGCGGTACGTGCGCTCAAAAACAGAGAGGTAAAGAAAATCATTCTCTCGCGCCCTGCCGTTGAAGCAGGCGAAAAACTCGGCTTCCTGCCGGGCGATATGAAAGACAAGATCGACCCCTATCTGCAACCGCTCTACGATGCCTTGCAGGATATGCTCCCGCCCGCTAAACTGAACGAATATATGGAGCGCGGCGTGATACAGATTGCCCCGCTTGCTTTCATGCGCGGACGCACATTAGCAGATGCCATCGTCATTCTGGACGAGGCACAGAATACCACCACCGCCCAACTCAAGATGTTCCTCACGCGTCTCGGTATCAATGGCAAGATGATTGTCACCGGCGACCTCACACAGGTCGATTTGCCTGCCAACCAGCGTTCCGGACTGCGGGATGCCATTGAGCGGCTGCGGGATATTCGCGGCATTGCCATCGTGGAGTTCAATCAGAAAGACATTGTCCGCCACCCGTTGGTCAAACACATTGTCTCTGCATACACCAAGCACATAGACACCCCCACCCCGCAAGATAACGTTTCGCCGCAAGATAACACTGCATCACCGGACAATACTACCTTATTATAAGATGGAAGTAGTCATTTTTACACTATTTCCATATTCTCACTATAGTGTCCATTTAGAAAC
>DKEG01000049.1:0-179 GCA_002452095.1 Bacteroidales bacterium UBA6828
ATGCGGTTGCCCTGGTGTTTTGTGGGTTCTTCCCGATTCTTTTTTTCCGACGATGGTACCAGTAAGACCGGCTGACCGGCTGTTTTATACACACCCGCCCGCGCGCACGTGGGTATATAAGATTTAGAAAAGAGCCGGTCAGCCGGTCTAGTGGCACCATAGAAGAGGGTGTCTAACAA
>DKEG01000049.1:193-25232 GCA_002452095.1 Bacteroidales bacterium UBA6828
TTCTTCAGAAAAAGATTGCTCTTGACGACGCGAGCCGCATCGTCTCCCACACCCAAGAGCATAATACAAGAGACTGCCTACACTTGTTAGACAGTCTCTTCATTCATAATTCTTTATTCCGCATTACTATTCTGCGGGGCGGAGGGTGATGGCGTAGCCGCCGGAGGGGGCTTGATAGAGCGAGAGTTTGGATTTGGAGGTTACGCGTTTGGTTGTTATAGTATATGCCTGCGGGTTGGTGCGGTAGTCGGCGTCCCGGGCATCGGCATAGATAGTGGCGATGTACTTCTTGCCTGCGGGAAGGAAGTCCAAACGGATGTCCGAAGTACGGGGCTGCTCGCCGTTGGTGCCGCCGATGAAATACTCGTCCTTGCCTTTGGTCTTGCGGGCAACGGTGATATACTCAAGCGGTTCCGCCTCAAGGTACCACGATTGGTCCCAGTCGATTGCTACATCGCGAATGAATTGGAAGGCATCAAGGAAACGCTCGTAGTTCTCGGGTAAGTCCGCCGCCATCTGGAGGGGCGAATACATGGTTACGTAGAGCGAGAGTTGGTTAGCCAAAGTGGTGAGACAATGGTTGTGGTTGTGAGGGTTCATCTTGGACATATCCATCTCGAAGATACCCGGGGTGTAGTCCATCGGTCCGCCATTGAGACGTGTGAAAGGCAGGATACACGTGTGTCCCGGGCGGATACCCATCATAGCCTGGTACTCGGTACCCATAGCCGACTCGTTGCCTATCCAGTTGGGGTAGGTACGGCATATACCCGTGGGGCGTGTGGCTTCGTGGGCATTGACCATAATATGGTGCTTGGCTGCCTCGGTGATGCAATAGAGGTAGTGGTTGTTGAGCCATTGCGAGTAGTGGGTCTCGCCTACGGGAACGATATTGCCTACATATCCAGATTTCACGGCAGGATAGTCGTATCGGTTCATAAACGTGTAGGCGGTATCAAGATGACGCTCATAGTTGCGAATGGATGCGGACGTCTCGTGGTGCATAATCATCTTGACTCCCCGCTCCTTGGCATATCGGTGGATTTTCTCCACATCGAAATCAGGGTACGGGGTAACGAAATCGAAGACATAGTCTTTCTGATGTCCGAACCAGTCTTCCCAGCCGATGTTCCAGCCCTCGACAAGGACACCGTCGAAGCCGTACTTGGCTGCGAAGTCGATGTAACGGAGGACGTTGTCGGTAGTGGCACCGTGTTTGCCGTGCGGGCGGGCGTGTGCATAGTCAGTCTGCCCTATCTTGACAGAGGGGAAATCGTTGGTGTATGACCAGTTGCTCATGCCGTTGATCATCTCCCACCATACACCGACATACTTCATCGGGTGAATCCATGAGGTGTCTTCTATCTTGCAGGGGTCGTTGAGATTGAGGGTCATACGGTTTGCGAGAATGTCGCGGGCATCGGTTGCCACTTGTACGGTACGCCACGGGGTGTGGCAGGGTGTCTGCATATAGCCCTTTTTGCCTTGGTCGTCGGGGGTAAGGAACGAGGTAAAGACAAGGTTGGTGTCGTTGAGGTTGAGGTGTATGCAGGAGTAGTCGATGAGGGCCGCCTCGTGAATGGTGAGCCATACGCCGTTGTCGGTATGGAGCAGGAGAGCGGTCTGTACGCCTGTATCGGAGAAACCTGTCTGGCTGAGGTTGCCGACACGCTGTGCCTCACTCTTGGCGCGTATCTCACTGAGACGGGAACGGGTGTACATATACTCCTGCGTATCGAAGTCACCCGGTATCCAGTAGGCGGTAAGGTCGGAGGGCATAGCAAACTCCGTTTTCTCTTCGAGGATGGTGAAGTAGCCCAAGCCGAGTTGCGGGAACTCATATCGGAAAGCCAAGCCCTCGTTGAAGAGACGGAAACGCATATAGATATAGCGGTCTTGCGGCATCTGACGGAGGAATACACACAACTCATTGTAATGATTACGGATTTTGTTTTCTTCACCCCAGACAGGAGTCCATGTCTCATCGAAGGTGCTGCGCTCGGTGTTGACTATTTGGAAGCCGGTGAGGAGTTGGTCGTTCTCCAATGACAAGCCGAGGTGTGAAGGACGGATGAGGGTGTCGCCCTGCATGGTGAGGCAATAGGTCATACGTCCGTCGGCATCGGTAGAGAAAGACATAGAGAGACGGTTGTCCGGGGACAAGAGTTGCTCTGCTGCTGACAGGGTAGTGGTCAGCAGCAGGGTAGAGAGGATTGAAAGGATTCTATTCATAGAGACAAGAGTATAGAAGTTCTAGGAGAACTAGTAAATCTAGGATTTATAGGATATACTTATTCTGCTTTGGTTAGACGGAATACTTTGCAGCCGTGGGCGGGAATGGTATAGTTGAGGTTGCGTTGCTTGCCGAGGTCGGTATGCTCCCAAAGGTCGCGCACATACATAGATTCCTCGCCGAGAGTTTTGATAGCAAAGAAGCGCGTCTGCTCGGTATTCTCGCGGTTGAAAAGGGCTACTATCCAGTCGCCGTTGGTCATTTGTCCTGTCCAAATCTGGCTGTCGGTGCTGTTGAGGTCGCGCGAAAGGGGTTGCCCCGCGAAGCCGTCCTTGTTGAGGGCAAGGAGTTCCTCGTTCTGATAGAACTGCACACAATGGTCGATATTGGTGGAACTATACTGGTCGGCGCACGCCACGGGGCCGCCCGCCACCAGTTGGAGCGAGATGACGGAACGGCACTCGTCGTCGTTATTCAGCGTAGTAAGACGTGTAAAGTCGCCGTCCATAATGAGTTTGCCGCGCCCTGCAATGTCGGAGAACCAGACCATACCATCAAAAACGTTGTAGCAAGTAGGCCATTTGTCTTCGTCTATATGTCCGCGACGACGGAAATAAACCGACTCGCCATAATGCTCGTTGTTCTCATCGAGGTCATCGGGTGTAGTACCGGAGAAAGCACTCCAACGACCACAGAACGAGTCGGCAGTAACACGCATCATATTGGTATAGCGTGCTTCGGCTTCAGCGTGGTTCTTCTGGTTCGGCATCACGATAGAGGTGAATACACCATACTTGGTAGCCGATTCGTTGATATATTGGAGGGCAAGCAGGTACTCATCGCGCCCGTAGCCGCGGGCATCTTTGCCCATACCCGTCCCCGTCTCAAAAAGACACATAAAGTCCATACGGATAAAGTGTACACCGAGTTCGGAATAGTATTTGAAGAAACCGTCGATATACTCTTTTGCGCCCGGGTGAGAGGGGACAAGCCACTTGAAGATTTCGTTCTCGGCAGGCGCATCCGGACGAATAACTTTATCTTTCTCGGGGTCGTAGGTGAGGCTGCCGAGACGGATATTGGTACCGTCGATGATGATGTCGTCGCTGCCGTGAATCCAAAGCGGGTTGTCATAGACACCGAGTTTGAGTCCGTATTGCCCACAGAGAGCCACCAGTTCTTTGAGCGAATAGGGACCATAGTGGGTCATATAGCCCTGACTATTTGCCGACGGCACGTTGTACATAGACATAAATCCGTCGGTAACGATCATATCATATCCATAAGGGAGCAGGTTCTCTGACACCCAACGTATGTTGGCTTCCCATATATTCTTGGGCATATTCTGGTCGGTACCCGCATGCTCCGCCTCGAAACAGTATTCGTACACCGTCCAATAGAGTGGCGCATGCTCCTGCACCTTGACCGGTTCGATAACGGGGTCGTCTTTGACCCGGTCGATACTCCAGCCTGTGTCGATTTTCTGCTCGCATGCCGAGAGAGCAAGCACACTTAAGGCTAATAGAAAGATATTCATTTGGTTGCTCATTGTTTTTCGAATTTAACAGTCATATCTAATACGTTGATGGTAATCTTATACTTCCCCGCATCGGTTACCACCCATTTCTGGTCGGGGGTATCATTCGGGGTATATTTCACCGCCGAAGGTTGGTCGGAGACGGGTGTACCCACAGCCGGTGCTATGAAGAAGGCTCCCTCATAACTATTCGGGTTGAGGGGAAACTTGATTTCTCCTGCCGCCAAGTTGCCCGTCCATATGAACGAGCCATTACTTGCGGTAACATCATAGGTCATCTGTTCCGTGAAAGGCGTATTCCAGCCATTGGGCGTAGCATCGCCACAGAGCCAAATCTGCTTATAGGGCAACTTGGCGAAATCGGCATCAACGGCGAAAGTAACAGAACGCTGCGAGAGATCAACACTGATCTGATACATTCCTGCAGCAGGAACCTGCCATTTTTGGTCAGGGTTGCCGTCTGCGGCAAAGAGCATACTCGTTGTACCGTCAGCAAGCGTGTTCTCTTCGGGAGCCATATAGAATGCGCCATCGAAGCGGCGAGCATTAGGATCCGGTTCGCAGAGGAATTTGAGTTCCCCCGCCGAGAGGATACCGCTCCATGTGAGTGTGCTTCCCGTGATGTTGGTCATAGGCGTGGCATCGGGCAAAGACCAGCCTCCCTCGGTAGCAGAGCCAAAGAGGAACAGCGGTTCGACACGCGTAAGACTCATGTCCGCCAGCGAGGCAGTGAGGGTATAGTAACCTGCGCGGGAAACAGAGAATGACTGTGCCTGCGCTATTGTCTCCCAATAGGCAAGCGCATCTTCGGAGGACGCTTTGCCATAGACTGCAGTAGAGTCGGAGCGGTCCACCAAGAACAGAAAGCCGCCTTCGTCCAATGCACCCGTCCACGTATAGGCATCCTGCCCTGCAACCTTACTCATAGCAAGTGCTTTGGTGTAGTCGGTGCCGACCGAAGTGGCAGAACCGGCGAGGTAGAGAACACTTGCATAGCCCATTGCTTCGAAGGTAACTGTGCTTATCATCGGTTTGACATAGTGGTCTAGCCCCTGCGGTACGGCAATGATTTCGGCATCAAGGGCAGCCCACGTACCTGCGGTGATTTTCCAGTTCTCGATCATCTCATTGATTTGCCTGTGTGTAAAAGCGACCGAGTTGCCTCCGTCCATCAGCATCGGCGAGATAGATGAAGCAAAGCCGTTGCCGGAGATGTCCATTTTGAAATAGTATTCATAACTTGTGATGCCGTCTTTCAGTGCAGGAATATCCCACGAGAATACGACGGCGGTGTCGGCAGCATCGACTTGGCGCAGTTGTATGCGCTCTACCGAAGCACGTATATGCATTTCGTCTTCCAACTGCGGTATGTCGAAACGCACGGTATCGGGCTTGCAGGCGGCAAGTGCCAGTGCCGCGAGGGCGATATATAGAAGTTTTTTCATTGTCTATAAACAGTTACAGGGTTATTTCCAGAACGGGGTTTGTACGAGTTTTGCGTTCTTATCCATTTGGTTTTGGTGAATAGGGAACCAATAGTAGGACTGACGGTAGACGCGCGTCTGGTAGGCGGTGAGTTGGAAGAAGTTGGTTTCGTCCTTACCGCTAAAGTTCATACCGTACTGCGGTCCGTTGAGAACGGTCTCCGCCTGTTTCCAGCGGCGCAGGTCGTCGTAGCGCAGCCCCTCGCAGCAGAGTTCCACTCGGCGTTCGCGGCGGATAGTCTCGCGCATAGCGTCCTGTGCCATATCCACGTGTATCTCGGCAGAGTTGGTAGCCCCTGTGGTGTAGGTGCGGACGCCCGCACGCTGACGGATCTTGTTGAGATACGTGAGTATCTCCGCATTGCCCGGGTCGCACTCGTTGAGGGCTTCGGCGTAGTTGAGATAGGCTTCTCCCAAGCGGTATAGGACTCCCGGGCGGTATTGAAAGTTTCCCTCTTTGACATTGGTCTTCGGGTGCACTTTCTTGCGCAGGAGATATCCGTTCTGCGGTGCATCGTGGGTGTGGATATTGTCCGCCCCCCCGTTGAAGAAATTGAAGGTGCGTTCCTCTTGTGTGAAATACGAGTTATGGAACGAGACGGCGACATAGAAACGCGGTTCGCGATGGCAATACATCTTGTAGGTGTGGGGATAGGTGATAGCACCGCCGTTGATATCCTCGTCCCACGAGGTGGCATCATTGGTTATGGTTGTTTCCTCAAAGCCTGTGGCTTCGTAGTGGGAGTCGGGGTCGGAGATAGGCAGTCCGTTCTCCATAAAGAAAGCGTCCACGAGAGACTGTGTAACGCCCAGACCGCCCGAACCGCCGGAGTTGGCGGGGGTGATATGCTTCTCATACTCGGTATAGTCGCAGCCTCCCGGGCGGGCAAAGAGGATCTCGGTATTGCCTTCGTCAAACTTGGTGAGCAGGACATTCTGCACAGACATAAAGGGGTCGATGTCGCCGTTTTTGTTGCGCTCGACATAGAGTTCGTGTCCTGCGTTCTCCGCTGTTTCGATAAGGAGTTTGCAGGCATCGGCGGCTTTGCGCCACCGCCGGGGGTCATAAGTCTGCGAGAATATCTCTACGCCGTCGGCATTGGTGTAGCCCGCATAGTCGGTATTGCCGTTGACAAGAGGTGAGGCTGCATAGAGTAGCATACGGGCGCGAATGGCGAGTGCCATAACAGATGTGGCACGCCCGTATTTCTGCGCACTGCTGTACTTGGCGGGCAGTTTGTCTGCCACATCAAGCAACACAGAGTCGCACCAGTTGATGACCGTATAGTATGGCACCTGCCCTATCTGGAGGTCAACGGCAGCGGCATCCGTGGAATAGATAACGCCCGGGGTAAAGGGGATAGCACCATAGGTATTGACCAAAAGCCAGTAGTAGTAGGCAATCATACATTGGCACTCGGCTTTCATATACTCGACTTCCTGATTGGAGATACCCTGTTCGGGGAGGGCGTGTACATTCTCGATAAAGATGTTGGCTTCACGGATACGCTGCGGGAGCGAAGCCCAGTAGTTGCCGTCCCAGTCGCTGGTAGGTGTCCATTCGCCGAGCAGGTATGGAATGACTTTCCAGTTCCACTGACGCCACCGTTCCGAGGGTGTCATATCATCGCCGAGAATGTCCCAGCCGAGGAAACGCGCGTAACCCATATAAGGATCAGGGATGTCGGAATAGACGCCGGCAAGCCAGCCCATAGTGCGTGTCTTGTCGTTGAAGACCATTTCGAGGGTTAACTCGGTATCGGGCTCCTTGTCCAAGAAACTGCACGATGCTGCGGGCAGCAGCAAAAGGGCGGTAAGAATGGTATATACTATTTTTTTCATATTCAATTAACAAGTAAGAATTAACAATTAATATGCAGTATCGGTTTTACATACATTGCTGATACATTCCGGAATCACATAGGAATCACATAGGAATCACATACGAATCACATACGAATCACATACACCTGTCAGCACGAAGTATAACACTTATATACGTCTTAGAAACCGATTTCCAATCCGATCATCCCCGATCGCATTGCCGGGTAACGGAGACCGTTGTTGGTAGCAAGTTCGGGGTCCCAGAGTTTGAAGGACGAGAAATAGAAGAGGTTGTTGCCCGAAACAAAGATACGGAAATTCTTGGCGTGCATCTTCTGCAGAGCCGATTTGGGCAAGGTGTAGCCGAGTTCGATGCTCTTGAGACGCAGGAAAGACATATTCTTCTTCCACCATGTGGAGGCGACATTGTTGTTGGTGTTGGTGGACTCGCTGAGTCGCGGCCAGAAGACATTTTGCGATGGGTTGTCCTCCGTCCAGCGGTCGTTGTAGTTGGCGAAGACGTTGCCGAGCACACCCTGACCGGAACCCGGGATGAAATAGTCGTCTCCGCCGATGATACGCCACGTGTCGCCCGTACCCTGGAAGAAGAAACTGAGGTCGATACCTTTCCAGTCGATGTTCGCCCCGAAACCATAGACGATACGGGGGTCGTTGGTGCCACCGATATAGCCCTGGTCTTCGTTGGTGATTTTGCCGTCGCCGTTCATATCAAGGTATTTGATGTCGCCCGGACGGACGGTTGCACCCAACTCGGGAACGGGAAGCCCTTTGGCGAGATTGCCGTCGGCATCGAAGTCCTCGGCGGTATAGAGTCCGTCCGCCCAATAGCCGTAGAGGGTATTGATGGACTGCCCCGTCTGACTGCGGTAGGTGCCTTTGACGCTCTCCGGTTCGTCGATCTCAAGAATAGTATTCTTGGCATAGGTGAACGTACCGCGGAAAGAGAGGTTGACGCCCGCCTCGAAATGGTGGTGGTAGGTGAGCGAGAGGTCGACACCGCGGTTGTCCACCTTACCGAAGTTGGCATAAGGGTTACTCAGGAAGCCGACCTGTGTAGGAATGGTATTGCGCTGCATAAAGATGTTGCTGCGCAGTTCCCGGAAGAAATCGACCTGGAGGTCGAGGTCGTTGTAGAGACCAAGTTCGAAACCGACATTGGCTTTTCGGGAGGTTTCCCATGTCAGATCGCTCACGCCCACTTCGCCCTCTTGGATTCCTTGATAATATACATCGCCCGTGTAGCCCCAGTTATAACCATTGGCATTGCGGTTGATAGTGGTGATATAGGCGAAACGTCGTGAGCCACCGATGTTGTCGTTGCCGACGAGACCGATAGAAGCACGGAGTTTGAGTTTGGAGAGGACATCGCGTGCGTCCTCCATCCAGTGTTCTTCCGACATCAGCCAGCCGATTGCACCGGAGGGGAAGAAACCGTAGCGTTTGCCTTTGGCGAAGTTCTCGGAGCCGTTGTAACCGAAGTTGAACTCCGCTACATAGCGGCGGTCATAGGTATAGGAGAGACGCCCGGCGATACCCTGGTTGCGGTAGGGCTGGTAATCGCCGTTGTCGTAGGAACGCAGATTGTAGAGGAACATGGCGTCCACGGCGTGTTTCTGCGCAAAAGTGCGGTTGTAACTGAGGGCCGCCTCGAAATAGATGCTGTTGTTGCCATAGTCGGCATTGCTGCTATGGTCGAGGAATTCGGAGCCGTATTTGAGGATACTGTGTACCAGTTCACCCTCGTCGTTGCGGGACTTGGCGACACTATAGTAGTCGGGGCTTTTGCCGCGCGTCATATAGGTCTGCGAGAAATAGTCGAACGAGAAAGTGGCTTTGGCTTTGAGTCCGGGGGTGATAAACTTCAAGTCCTGCTCAATAGCGAAGAGGGACTCGAGTTTGCCCGCCGTACTGCGGTAGTAGCCATTCTGCGTGCTCATTGCCCACGGGTTGTAGCGGTTGGCAGAAGCGATAGGGATAGTACCGTCGGAATAGATGGCGGGGTGGACGAAAGGCGGGGTCTCGAAGGCTTTGGCAAAGACATCGTCGGTGGAGGAACTGGACTTGCGCAGTTGCTGCAAGTAACCGCCGATATTGAAACGCAGGAGCGTGGTTTTGGTTACATCCAGATCGACATTTGCACGGAGGTTGAAACGGTTGAGTTTGGAAGCCGTACTATACGGGAGGGTCTCATCGGTAGCCATAATACCTTTCTCGTGGTAGTAAGACCCTGTGAGGGCATAGCGGATACGCTCCGAACCGCCCGTTACATTCAGGTTCGCACGGGTGGAATAAGCGAGGTCGTTGGTGATGGCATCAATCCAATTGACATCGGGATAGAGGTCGGGGTCATAACCGTAATAGGTCTTGAGGATCTGGTCCTTGGTAAAAAGCCGTTTGTTGGGGTCGGACTGCAGGTTGTTGAGCAAATCCATATACTCGGCTGCTCCGATGAACTGCGGCAACTTGGTGGGCGTGGAGAAAGCCTGCTCCACACGTATAGACACCGACGGCGGTGCTACGGTACCGCGCTTGGTATTGATCAGAATCACACCGTTGGCACCGCGCACACCGTACATAGCCGAGGCGGAAGCGTCTTTGAGTACAGAGAACGCCTCTATCTCGGCGGGGTCGATGTCGTTGAGAGAACGCTCGACACCATCCACGAGGACCAGCGGGGAGGTGTTGCCCGAGAAAGAGGCGATACCGCGAATCCAGAAGTCGGAGTTGTCGTAGCCCGGCTCGCCCGAGGGCTGCACAGCGATGACACCCGCCAACTGTCCGGCGAGGTTGTTGCTCATAGAGCGGGTGGAGCCGACCTGCAGTTCTTTGGGTTCGAGGGCTTGGATAGAACCGATGACAGAGAGTTTCTTCTGGTTGCCGAAGCCGACAACGACCACTTCGTCGAGAGCCTCGGTGTCCTCGTCCATGGTGATGAAGAAACTGATGTCGCTGCCGACGGTGATGGTTTGGGTCTTGTAGCCGACGTAACTGATGTCGAGTTTGGATTGCTTGCCCGGCACGTCTAAATAGAAGTGTCCGTCCATATCGGTGATGGTACCGATAGAAGTACCCTGCACCAGAATAGAGACGCCGATGAGGGGTTCACGCTGCTTGTCCACCACCGTGCCGCTGATGCGAATGTTGCCGTTTGCCATGAGAGAAAGCGGCAGGAACAGGTATAGCACCAAGAGGGCATACGGTATAAATCGTATGGCGCGCATAAGAATCAGGTATTGTAAGTTTGATATTGAATAATAAGAGATAGAATTAGGAAGGAGAAATGGGGCTGAAAGACCCCCATTTCCCTGACGACACGAGCCGCACCGTCTCCCATATAATTTACCGGCAACGACCTGTCAAGTCGTAGAGAGCATCGCCACGAAGGATATAGACCTGTCCGTTGCGGATGACCTTGGTGGGCTGCGGGTGCTGACCTACGGTGATGACATCGGTAGGAGTGGCACCGGTAGCCGTGAGGGTCATGGTCTTGAGGTTGAGAGTGAGCGAATACTTGCCGGCAGTGGTAACAAGGAACTGATAGTCAATAGTATAACCATTGATAACTTGTACGGGTAGACTACCGCCTGTCGTTAATTTGACATCATCTTCTGTTGCGCCAAAGGTATCGGAGTTCCAATCCCACCATTTGCCACAGAATTTGAGTTTGCCTGCAGCGAGGTCGCCTGACCAAGTCCAAACGCTATCTTGCGTAGCGTCGAGAGTCATCTTTATAGCATTATCATCGAAATTATAACCACCGGTAGCCTCGCCAATCATCCACATGGTAGTGAGTACTTTCACCGGAGCCGTAGCAGGTGTGAGCGTCATCTTGCCTGCCGGAATATCCAATTGCGCTTTGAAATAGGTGTCTGCGGTGAACGCGGTGTGGTATTTGGGGTCGCCCGATGTGGCTTTCACAAGAGAGTATTCGCCTGCGGCTTTCACCTCTTCGCCATCGTTTTGAGGACCGTACTGAGTTCCCCAAGCCTTTTGTGCGATGAACTTGAGTTCGAGGTTTTCACCCGCTTTGATATAGAAGCCACCCTCGTATTTGCCATACTCGGTTTCGGTCATCTCAATCGCATTTGCCGGTGTCCACCCTGCTTCGGTGGCATTGCCGACAGCATAGAGTGTCTCGGGATAGATGTCAGCAGCGGCAATGCGCTTGTCAGCCAAGCCTGTACCGTCAGCGACAACTATTGTGGGGGTCTCGCCGAGAGTGATAGTCAGGCTGTAGCGCCCTGCTTTGACAGCAAACTTGTTGTCGGTGCCATTGCTATTCAAGCCAAGACTGATGCTACCTGTTTTGAGACTGTCTTTGTCAGCAACAGGACCGTAGGAATCACCAAATGACATATTGGAGAACATAAATTTGAGGGAACCGTCTTTGAGGTCTCCGACCCAGACATAGGAGCCGTTGTCCTCGACCATCATATCCATCAGGTTGAGTGCCCATCCTGCTTCGGTGGCTTCTCCCATCAGATAAAGACGTGTAGCATTGGCTACAAACACGTTGCACGCCAACAGGGCAGCAACCATAAAGACGTAAAGTTTCGTTTTCATACGTACTTAGATTTTTAAGTTGATTAAATAGTATTAGAATATCTTTCATCAAAAGACGCTGCAAAATTAGTGTATATAATGTACGTGCGCAAGCGCAAGGAGTGTTTTAGGAGTTATTTCTAACAGTTAATATACAGATTATCAATAGTCATTACAGTTTAACATATATGTTTTTAGGAGTTGATATTATAGTGATTACACAGCAAATTAGCAAATAATAATCACAAAAGCGGACGAGACGATAGGGAGTTCTGCTCAAGGTACAGGGATTCGTTTCACTACAGCACTCAGTGTGCCCCTGTGGCGCATAACGCATAACGATGCGGGATGCGTCGTCTCCATACATAGCATAGTCATACGGTTTGTGCCAAACCGACCGCGGACGAGGCGTCCGCGTCCCCGGTGGAATATGAATGAACATAGCATATCCTATGCGGAACAACCCGATAATCACCCGATAATCACATAGACCTGATAGCACGAAGTATGGGAGAGACGGCTTGTCGGGCGGTTTTATTCATAGGAGAGGGTTTTGATGACGCGGCATGGGTTGCCGACAGCAACGGAATTGGAAGGAATATCACGGGTTACGACGGAGCCCGCCCCTATGGTGCAGTTGTCGCCGATGGTTACACCGGGGAGAATGGTAACCGAGCCGCCTATCCAGCAGTTGTTGCCGATGGTTACCGGTTTTGCCCATTCCTGACGCGTATTGCGTTCTGCGGGGTCTGTACTGTGGCAAGCGGTATAGATAGACACATTCGGTCCGATAAAAGCATCATCGCCGATGGTAACATACGCTTCGTCAAGCACTGTAAAATGGAAATTGGCAAAGAAACGCTTTCCGACACGGATATGGGTGCCATAATCGCAATAGAAAGGCTGGTTGATAAAGACTTGGTCATCGCAAGCACCGAGCATTTTGCGGAGCAGTGCTTTGCGTTCCGCCAACTGCGATGGGCGGAGGTTGTTGTACTCAAAAATCAGATCTTTGCAGCGGTTGAGTTCCACCAGCACTTCCGAGTCGCAGGCATCATAGACCTGCCCTGCGAGCATTTTTTCTTTTTCTGTCATAACATCAAAGTGAATTCTAAATAGCAAACAACGTATAAAGAAACAAAACCGGCAAAACCGGTCTTGCGGCGCAACATGCGCCGCGCTTTGAAACAAATACACAAAGGGGTATTTTTTCCGACCGCAAGCATACAAAAAATATGCCATCGCTTGCACTTGCATAAGCCGAAAAAAAGCAGTAACTTTGCAAGCGCAATGAGTGAAGAAGAAAACAACCAAATAGAGGTGGTCGGAGCGAGGGTGCACAACCTGAAGAACATCAGCGTAAACATCCCCCGCAACAAACTAACCGTCATCACAGGCTTGTCGGGCAGCGGCAAGTCGTCGCTGGCGTTTGATACCATCTTTGCCGAGGGGCAAAGGCGGTATATCGATACGTTCTCGTCGTATGCGAGAGGGTATATCGGCAATATGCAACGTCCTGATGTAGATAAGATCACAGGGTTGAGTCCTGTAATTTCGATAGACCAAAAGACGACGGGCAAGAACCCTCGTTCGACTGTAGGTACGATTACCGAAATATATGATTTTCTGCGTCTGCTCTATGCGCGTGCAGGGGAGGCGTACTCGTACCTGACGGGGGAGAAGATGGTGCATTACACCGACGAGCAGATAGTGGATCTGATACAAAAAGACTACGCCGGCAAGAAAATTTTGCTCTTGGCACCGATGGTGAACAACCGCAAGGGACACTACAAAGAACTATTCGAGACCATACGGCGCAAGGGATATATGTACGTGCGCGTGGACGGCGAAGTGCAAGAGGTGGTGCGCGGAATGAAAGTGGACCGGTACAAGAACCACAGTATAGAGGTGGTGGTGGACAGGCTGGCAATCAGGGACAAAGAACAAAGAACAAAGAACGAAGAACCAAATGCTTCTTCGGAAAACGAATCAGAGGACTTGCGGCGGTTGCGTCAGTCGGTGGACAAAGCGATGACGCAGGGCAACGGGGTGATGATGATTGCGGAATGGGACAAAGAACAAGGGACAAAGAACAAAGAACCCCAAGTACGGTATTTCTCGCGCAACCTGATGTGTCCGACTACGGGACTGAGTTACGGCGACCCTGCACCGCACACGTTCTCGTTCAACAGCCCGCAAGGCTGGTGCCCGTGCTGTAAAGGGCTTGGCAAGATACACGCATCGCAGACCACGGACGACAAGCAGTTGGACGACATCGTACACGATGATGCCGACTGGTATCAGCGTATGCTCGCCTACGTGCAGGAGCAGGAGGAACAGAAAGACGGTTCGGACGACGATATGATAGTCTGCCCCGAGTGCGGCGGCAAGCGGCTCAACAAAGAGGCGTTGAGTTACAAGATTGCAGGCAAGACCATCGCCGACCTGACGGATATGGATATAGACAAACTCCTAGAGTTTCTGACTGCGATTACCAATGGCGATGGGCAGGATATATTTGCCTCTCTGAGCAGCCAGCAGCGGGCGATTGCCGAGCCGATACTCAAGGAGATATGCGTGCGGCTGCAGTTTATGCAGAGCGTAGGGCTGAGTTACCTGAGTCTCGGACGCGGGGCGGACAGCCTGTCGGGCGGCGAGAGCCAGCGTATCCGGTTGGCGACGCAGATTGGTTCGCGTCTGGTGAACGTACTATATATATTGGACGAACCGAGTATCGGTTTGCACCAGCGGGACAACGAGCGGCTGCTGAACTCGCTCAAAGAGTTGCGCGATATGGGCAACTCCGTGATTGTGGTGGAGCACGACGAGCAGATGATGCGCGAGGCGGATTATGTGGTGGACATCGGTCCGAAAGCCGGACGGTTGGGGGGGGAGATTATGTTTGCCGGCACGCCCGCCGAGATGCTGCATACCGACACGCTGACTGCCAGATACCTGCGCGGAGAGTTGCAGGTTACGCCGCCCGAACATACCGCCACGCCTATCGGGAAAGACACGAAATGGCTCACGATGCGCGGGTGCAAGGGCAATAATTTACAGAATGTTACGGTACACATTCCGCTGGGGTGTATGGTGTGCGTTACGGGCGTGAGCGGCAGCGGCAAATCGACGCTGATAAACCAGACACTCTACCCTATCCTGTCGCAGAAGTTCTACCGCAGTCTGCAAAAACCGCTGGCGTACGACAGCATAGAGGGCGTGGAGAATATCGACAAGGTGATTTCCGTTGATCAGTCGCCGATAGGCAGGACACCCCGTTCCAACCCCGCCACCTACACCAATGTCTTCAACGACATACGCGAACTGTTTGCCCAACTGCCCGAATCTAAGATACGGGCGTGGAAAGCCAACCGCTTCAGTTTCAACACCAAAGGCGGACGGTGCGAGGAGTGCGCCGGCAACGGGTACAAGACGATACAGATGCACTTTATGCCCGATGTGTACGTACCTTGTGAAGCGTGCGGCGGACAACGCTACAACAAAGAGACGCTCGAAGTGCGTTTCAAGGGCAAGAACATCGCCGACGTACTGGATATGACGGTCAATCAGGCGGTGGAGTTCTTTGAGAGCCAGCCGTATATCCTGCGCAAGATCAAGACGATACAGGATGTCGGCTTGGGGTATATCAAACTCGGGCAATCGTCCACCTCGCTCTCGGGCGGCGAAAGCCAGCGTATCAAACTGGCAACCGAACTGGCACGCCCCTCCACGGGCAAGACCCTATATATATTGGACGAACCAACGACGGGGCTGCATTTCGAGGACATACGCGTGCTGCTCGGCGTACTGCGCAAACTGGCGGACAAGGGCAACACCGTGCTGATCATAGAGCACAATCTGGATGTCATCCGCAGTTGCGACTATCTGATTGATATGGGTCCCGAAGGCGGACGCGGCGGCGGGCGGATAGTCTGCGAGGGGACGATAGAGGAAGTGAAAAACTGCAAAGAGAGCATTACGGGAAGGTTTCTGTAAGACCTCCCACCCCCTCCAGAGGAGGGGCTTGCAGAAAGGGCATAAACGCAAAGCCAGCAACGTGCAACCAACAACGCAAGACCACAAACGCAACGCCAATAACGTGAGCGAAGCAAACCGACAACGCGAAGCAAAAGTATGATTTCCAACTCATTAGCCATAATGTCAATTGTATTGGGAGTAATACTCCTCGTACCGCCCGTGTGCCGCAAGATACACGTGCCGAGCATTGTGGGATTTATATTGGCGGGCATTGCGTTGGGACCATACGGGCTGAATATCTTTGCCGAGAGCGAGACGATACGTGTGTTGGGCAAGATGGGTATGCTCTATATCATGCTGCAGGCGGGTGTAGAGATTGATATGAACGACTTCAGCCAGTACAAACGGAGCGCAGTCCTTTTCGGTTTCTATACATTCCTGATACCTTTTGCATTAGGTATGCTCACCAGCCGCCTGATGGGGTTCGGTTGGGCAACGTGCGCCCTGATGGGGGCAATGTACGGCAGCCATACGCTGATGACCTACCCGATAGTGAGTCGCTACGGCATACAGAAAAATGCGGCAGTGAATATCGTCGTGGGCGGTACGATGGTGGCTATTACGCTGTCGCTCCTTGTATTAGCGGGACTGAAAAGCCACCTGACAGGCAACGAAAGTCCGCTCTTTTGGTGGGCATTGGCGGGAAAGATTGCCCTCTTTGCGGTGCTGACCCTGTGGGCGTTTCCGTGGGTGGTACAGAAAGCGTTCAAGCGGCAGCAGGAACCGGTTTTCTGCTTTATGCTCGTGATGACGGTACTGATGCTGTCGGCTTTTCTTGCCGACTGGGCAGGTTTGGAGGGTATCCTCGGTGCATTTGTATGCGGCGTGTCGCTCAACCGGCTGGTACCGAACCGCTCCTCGCTGATGAACCGTATCAATTTTGTGGGCAACAGTATTTTCGTGCCGCTCTTTCTGATAGACGTGGGTATGATGATAGACATCAGTCTCTGCTGGCACGGCTGGGCGACCATCACCATCGCGGCGGTAATGATCGGTACCAAATTAGCGGGCAAATGGTTGGCGGCATGGGCGGCACAAGGGTCGTTCCACCTATCGGGTATGGAGCGGCAGTTGGTTTTCGGACTGACCCACGCCACGGCGGCAGGCACGCTGGCGATAGTAACAATCGGCTACCAAGTGGGGCTTTTCAACTCCGAGATACTCAACGGGGCGGTGCTGATGATACTGGTGCTTTGCACCATCTCGTCGTTTGTTACGGAGCATGCCGCCAAGCAGATCGCCCTGCAGGAAGAAGCCAAACTGGAGAGCGACAGGACGGAAGACGAATGGCTGGTGATGTCAGTAGGCGAAGACCTGCACGACCAGTTGAAAGAACTGAGCCACCTGAGCAGCCTGCCCGAGACGGAACTGGTACAGAGCGATGACTGGGCGGATGCACGGCAGATTATTGAGCAGCGGGGCAAATCGACGATTGTCTATCACGAAGTGCAGCCACTCAACACGATTAACCGCCTGCTGGTAGCCGTGCCGCGCTATGCCGAGAAGGAGTACGATTTCATATCCTGCTTCGGGCAGATACGCCGTCTGAGCAGCCAGATAGGCGCAACAGTGGTATTCTTTGCCAACGAGGACACGCAGCGCGTACTGAAAGCCATGAGCCGCCGCAAGGGCAAGTACCTACGGGCGTCATACCGCGAGATGGGCGACTGGGAAGAGGTACTGATGATGGCGAAAGAGGCAGAAAAGGATGATATGATTGTAATGGTCTCTTCGCGGCATGCCACTGCCAGTTACAACCCGCTTTTCGAGCAAATACCCGATATGCTGGAGCGTTTCTTCCGGCAACACAACTATCTGATACTCTACCCCGAGCAGCAGATGGGCGGCGAGGTGCGCGATGTATTCCTGACGGATATTCCCCAACCGAGCCGCACATGGCGTATGGTCACCCAAACCAAGCAATGGTTTCTCCGTCTCCTGCGCCGCCGGCAACACAGAAAGAAATAACGTGAATTCGAAAGAAAGAGACTTTGTCGGTCAACAACTGTCAACAACTATTAAACAACAGATAATAGTATAACGTGAATTCGAAATAAGAAACTCCTTTGCCGCAAAGCGGCAAGAAATCTGAGTAAATCTACAATTTTACATCCTCACATCCATAAATTGCCATTGTAAATCTTATCGCCTACGGCGGACAAGTAAGACAATTCCACTTTATATTGAACAGACATTGAATAGACAACTATGCTACAAGAAAGAGACCTATATAAAACAAAAAAGGAGAGCACTGCTCTCCTCTCTGTGAACCAGCTGGGGCTCGAACCCAGGACCCCATCCTTAAAAGGGATGTGCTCTACCTGCTGAGCTACTGATTCAGGCTTTTTCTCAAAAGCGGGTGCAAAGGTACGGCTTTTTTTTGGACTCTGCAAATAATTGGTGCATTATTTTTGCTTTTAATAGAAAAATCATACAATATGAACATAAACAAGACGTATTCACGCCGGAAAACGACGCAGACAAAAGTAGGAGACATCTATATAGGCAGCGATTCGCCTATCCGTATCCAGACTATGGCAAATACCTCGACCAACGATATAGAGGGGAGCGTAGCCCAAGCGCAACGCTGTATCGCTGCGGGGGCGGAACTGATCCGTTTCACTACACAGGGGCTGCGGGAGGTGGAGTCGCTGAAACGAATACACAACTCCCCCTCCTCCCTCAGAGAGGGGGCTAACAGACAATCTGAAAGCCCCTCCTTTGGAGGGGGGGGGGAGGTCGGATGCAGAGTTCCCCTGGTTGCGGACGTCCATTTTCAAGCCGATGTGGCTGATGCGGCAGCACAGGTAGTGGAGAAGGTGCGTATCAACCCCGGCAACTACATAGACCCTGCGCGCAAATTCAAACATATCGACTATACCGAAGAGGAATACCAAGCCGAACTCGGGCGACTGCGGGAACGTTTCACACGCCTGCTCGATATATGCAAAGCACACCATACCGCCCTCCGTCTTGGCGTGAACCACGGCAGTCTGAGCGACCGTATCATGTCGCGCTACGGGGACACTCCCGCCGGCATGGTGGAGAGCGTGATGGAGTTTCTGCGCGTGGCGGTAAGCGAACAGTTTATGAATATCGTCATCTCTGTCAAGGCGAGCAACACCCGCATTATGGTCGATACGGTGCGGCTACTGGTGCAGCAGATGAACCAAGAGGGTATGGCTTTTCCGCTGCACTTGGGTGTTACGGAAGCGGGCGAAGGCGAGGACGGACGCATCAAGTCGGCGGTCGGAATAGGTGCCCTATTGGCGGACGGTATCGGCGACACGGTGCGGGTGAGCCTGAGCGAAGCCCCCGAAAACGAGATTCCAGTAGCACGCGCCCTGGTGGACTATTTCGCCAGTCCGCAGAGTATCCGCTATGCAGACAGCACGTGTGTTTCCGTGGAGGGCGATACCGTCTTTTATTCCGATGAAGATACCGATTGGGGACTGTTTCAATTGCATGCCGCTGCAGAGTGCGGACGGCTGCAGTGGGAATACAATGCCACCCATCTCGTATTGGGCAATCCGCATTTTGACGCCGACCGGCTGGAGCGGCTGGGCAAAGACATATTGCAGGCGGCACGCGTGCGTATCTACAAGACGGAGTATATCTCCTGCCCCGGGTGCGGGCGCACGCTGTTCGACTTGGAAAAGACCATTGCCGAGGTGAAAGCCGCCACGGCGGAATTTACGGGACTGAAAATAGGCATAATGGGCTGTATCGTAAACGGCCCGGGCGAAATGGCGGATGCCGACTACGGCTATGTAGGTGCCGGGCGCGGACGCATCAGTCTCTATCGCGGCAAAGAGTGCGTCCTGAAGAATATCCCGCAAGAGGACGCCGTAGAAGCACTGCTTAATCTCATCCGCAATGAAAATTACGGCAACGACACGGCAACGTGAAGCGTAAGGCAGGTGTGCGTAGCACACTGAGTGCCGTAGCGAGACGAAGCCCTGTGGGCTGAGTAGAACTCCTTATAACACACGGCAACGAGATACAGCCTTATAAGGACTTTGTTTTGCAGATGTATGCAGCAAAATACGACCAATATGCATACGGTATTGCATATATCACGCAAAAGCAGTACTTTTGTAGTTGCTTTTATATACTAAACCACTATTTTACAACTAAACATATACTAATATGAAGAAAATCTTTTCGTTTTTGTTTGCACTTACGCTTTTGGTAAGTGCTAATGCGGAAGAGCGGCTGACCTTTTCTCGCAGACCGTTCTACGGCACATATGATGCCAACATCGGCATCACGCCGAAGACCACCGGTGCAACACAAATCACGGCAGACGGAAAAGTTACGCTGGGCAAAGAGGACAACCGGATTTTGGTTACGTCCACCGTAACCGCATCGGACGGCAACACCTACAATATCCGTACGAAACAAGCACCAACCGTTATCCCCGAGTGCAAAGATACAGTTACAATCAACATCCCGAAAGCCCGATTTCACAACAAAATAGAAACGGAAGATGCTTTCCAAATCGAGGGCAAGACTACTGATTTGACGTACGCCGTAAGTTTCTATCCTACCAACGTAGGAGGGAAAGTGGCAGGCACATACACGGCAGACCAATTAAATGCCAAATACTCATTCGTGGTTTATGATCCATGGACTGCTACCGACGATGATCTTGTAGAGTTCTTGGATGGAACAGTAAACATTACGGTTGTCGGCAAGGAGATTACTGTAGTCGCAGGTATGGTCGGTACGGATGCGACCTATTATAAGATTACTATGATGGCAGAATACGATGATGTTGTACGTCTGACGGCTGATGCCAAGACTGGAAGCGTAGATCGCACCTATACGGCAGGGGTTGACAATGTTGTGGTAGATACCGATTATGCTTCGCAAGGGGTTATTTATGTGGATGCACAATCCGCCAATGGCGCAGATTATACCACTATCGGTTTTATTTGCGGGAACACGGATAAAGACATCATTATCCCCGCGGGTGAATATCCGATAAACTATACCAATGCAGTCGGCACCGTAATGGCGACCACCGGTATAAATAGCAACAACCAAGTATATCCTTCCTATTATAGCACCATCTCTGACAATATGCTGGTACAACCCATATTCTTTATGGTATCGGGTAAGGCGGTTGTGGAGAACAACAATGGCGAACTGAAAATCACGGTGGACGCTGTCAATTCGTATGACAGACCTATCCACGTGGTTATCAATGCGGGGCTGCAGACGGCTATCGAGGATGTGAATGCAGATGCCACAGAGGTTACCAAATACATCCAAAACGGACAGATATATATCCGGCGCAACGGCAATGTATATACCGCTACAGGCGCATTGGTAAAATAACCGATTTCTATTTCCCCTATGGGGGAGCAATATCAATTTCCCCACTCTATCCGGCTGCCACAAGTGGCAGCCGGATTTTTTGTGTATTCACGTACATTCCGACCGACACAGAATAATAACGTATGTAATGCATATTTTTCTGCATAATCTGCATAAACAAGCGGCTTATCCTATTGGGAAAGGCCCACTTTTTCTACGTCTTTTCTACGTCCTTTCTCCGTCTTTTCTACGTAATTGATAGCACAAGGTATGCCTATTGCATATAATGCATATTTTCTGCATAATCTGCACGACCATATCGGTACAGTTTCGACACACGGCATTGCAGCAGACACTTTGCTTACTAAAGTACATAAAACACATCAGAATAAATAATTATAAAACAAAAAACTATACAAAAAGATATGTTATATAACATTTTTCTTGCATAAGTAAAATAATATCTATATCTTTGCCAACGATATAATATTTACTAACATACCTCCCAGATACATACAATGTAAAAGAAACACAAGAATATGCCATTGACTTGCAAGGTCTTGAAAAATTTGGTTGTACATCATCTTGCCTATATACATCATTAGGACAGCGGATATGTAATGTAGAAATTGATGCAAATAATCAAATAATGCTTCCCGCCTATTTACCAGTTGGAATCAACATACTAACCGGCACATTAGGAAATGAAACCACAAAAACATCAAAAATATTAATCAAATAACTGTTAATTATGAAACTTATTTCACAATCTCGAATGATTACCTGTCTGTTATTCTGCATCTTGATGTATTCCTGCGATATGACATCACCGAAAAATGATGCGGCTATGCACATCACCGGTCAATACTATCTTACCAAAGACGGAAAACAAATGTCGCCAGATGGAAATGTTATTACATTGGCTCAATACTATCTGTACGACATTATTTCATACGGCAGTATGATACGCTATGACAATACAAAAACTTTACTATCCGAAACCAATGGCACATTTGATTTTCAAGTGGAAGGTATGGGGGATCTATGGATTGATTTGATGGCTTCATATAATGATCACGATACTATACTTTATCTAAATGACACAATACTGAAAGGAAAACAGGAGTTCAACGACATAAGCATAGTCTTGCACCCGATGCATATATTCAATCCGACACTGACAAAGAAAGGAGACCCGCGGGAAATATGTTTTGCGGTGGGAGATACATTGATATTCAGCATCAATCACGATGCACTAACGCGTATTCAGATAACGCGTTACCGCATAGACACTGCTACCAAAGAGTGTATAGAAGATACGATTGCCGATTATCGGGTTGATAACAGCCTGACCTATGAGTTCGTACTACCTGATACACAGTCTCTTCCGTCGGAAGACGATATCATACGGGAAAGGTTCCGCATCCACTACACCACGTTGCACTATGGTTCGAGAATCAGTCCGTGGTATGGAGTACGGTTTAATTCGCACGGACAAGATAACGAACATTCATAAAAATCTCCATGAAACGCATACTATTACCTTTCTTATTGCTGACGGGTTTGGTTCTCAATGGTTGCAACGAGCCGGACAATGCGGCGGCAAAGGCAGAGGCGGACGAGATGTTTTCCGAAGAAAATCAGTATCTATTCGGGCATTATGCGGTTGGCGACTCGGTGGTATTTATCAAGGAAAACGGAGAAAAAGAGGATTTTGTTGTACTCAAATCGGAGCAGGCATATACTGAGTTTTCGCCCAAGGGAATTATAGCAGAGCCACCGACATACATAGTAGGGAAAGAGGCTCACCTCTGTCTGCAAGGAACAAGATTTCAGATAGAGATTGATGTGTTTGTAACCATCCGGTCGCCATACACCGACAAGGGAATACGAACCGATTTCCTACTGCGTGATGATAGTCCTGAGGCCGGTCTTACAGCAATAGTTTTGGCTATTCCTGAAGCGAAAGAAAATGAAAGAGTTATAGTGGGCACGTCGCATCTGTATATGCAGCAGGAAGCGGACGTAGCCGCCTACTGCCTGCTACGGAAAGATGCGGGAATCGCGGAGATACAAGACGCCTACGGACGCAGATTTGTTCTGCCGTAAAGCCATCATTTAGACGCTTTTGGCAGTAGCATACTAATAAAAAAGAAAACCAGCGACCGTCAACACATATATGTATGCTTTTCTCTCTATGGCAGATAACTAACAATAAAAACTACACAATCACACAAATACAGTCCATTTTGTAACAAAAATACATTTTCCAAATAAAAACACAAGCAAAATGTTGCGTATAATAAATAAATTGCGTACCTTTGCAGCGTGTTAAGAAAATTTTCATCCTTCAAGTACAAACAACAACTCCATATTGCTGTATGTGGGTATATAACAAATAATCTATAAAATAACACTCACTATTTTACTATTATGAAAACAATATCTAGATTTTTATCAAAGGCGGTCGTACTATGTATATTGACCATATGCTGCGCCTCATGTGATTTTGATACCGCAACGAAACAATTCGGAATCCATGATATAATTATTTATGCCCCCAATACAACAATTGCCATAGAGAATATACAGATTGAAAAATGCTACGATCAAAAGACTCATAGAACCAAAACTTACAGTGCACGTACCTATTACGATACCATCTCCATACAGCAGTGTCGTTGTATGGATGGTACTTATATGGCAGGAACACGGACAGAGTATAAGAAAGCCATGCGCGTAATGGAAGAGACACCCGATTATAAGTATTTGAAACTAACCCGATTAGATGGTAACTCGCCTGTTTATGTTACTACAGAATACCGTATAAATATCGATAGCGTTGAAATTGACATACGAAATTTTGAAGACGGCAATCCGTTTACACCAAAGGGGTATTCACTGCAAGAGATTATGGAGAAATTGTATAAAGAGGGCAAGGCAGAACGCTGGGACGATAATGAGCAACATAAGATACTACGCGATGATTGGTAACGAGGGGGAGATAGCATTACGAAAAATGCAGATAAACTATTATTGCATTATAATCATAAAATGAATTTAATAAAACCCATTGGCGGAATTAAGTTAGTGCATATTTAATTCTGTCGATGGGGGTATTATAAGAAAGACAGAGTTGTAGAGTTCTGTCGTTCATTGTCAATGGCATCTGTATTTTTGATGAATGTACTAATACCATTCAGACCAATGATATCGCATCCGGATTGTATATAATCAAAATAACCACCAACGGAATTTTACATTCCGATAAAATTTACATTCAATAATTATGAAAGACATTGTAAAAATCGGAGCAGCCTGCATTGCGCTACTTTTATGCTCTTGCGATGGAGACAAAAACAATCCCGATAAGACTGTTCCATACATCAAGTATGGTTGGGATAATTTCCCCTTTGAACGAGTTGACTGCTACTTTCCTGAAGAGGGTACAGAGTTAGTGTATGTTTCTGACAAAGGTAATACATTTAATCTAACGGTGGAGAAAATAAATAGGTGGTATACGCCACGTCCGGAAAGAGACCCTATAGAGGAAGCATTCGGAGGATTTACAACTGCTTCGGAAATGTATAGTATTACAACAAAGTTTACAAATGATACCAATGAGAATATTGTAACTCCTCGTTTTTTTAGAATGAGTATTGGGGGTAACAGAAAACACTTATCCATAGACCTAACTACTACCAAAGATTTATTAATTTCTTTCACTGCAGAAAATGAGTCTTCAAAACCAGATGCTATATTCCAGTATTTAGGTGATACAATTTCCTTAAAAGCCTATTATAGGGATAGATTTCATAGTGAAACCGTGATTCCCAATGCCGCCAAGATAGTGAAAGGCAAGGGTATTGTAATGTATAAAACGATAATCACCGACACGACTGAGGAGCGGGGAGGACTGTTTATGGGAATGGGCGAGACTTGGACTTTAGTTGAATAGTTAATAACTCAGACTCATTTTAGGTTGAATATGAAGTCTCCCCAAATATATCAATAAACTATCAGGGCAACCGCATCAAA
>DKEG01000047.1 GCA_002452095.1 Bacteroidales bacterium UBA6828
TTTGATGCGGTTGCCCTGTTCTTGCAATGCATAAATGTGTTAATGTTTGATGCGGTTGCCCTGAAGAAATAAGGGCGAAATTTGCATATTCAGCGGAAAAAGGCTATCTTTGCAGGCAAAACAGGGAGGTGTTATGATGGTTGTCTTGCCAAACTTGATTGATTACTTGATTGATATTTGATTGATGCTTAATTGATGCTTAATTGATTGATACTTAATTGATTGATACTTAATTGATTGATACTTAATTGATTGATACTTACTTCCATTTTGCTTTGCGCTATGAAGAAAATACAACTTACCGGGCATACGATGCCGAAGGAGATATTCCGTATTCTTGCTTTTGTGGCACTGGCAGTGCTGACAGTGCTGCTGTTTCCGCGCTACAACACGTCGTTCCGCTACCATTTCGAGGTAGGCAAGCCGTGGGCATACGAACTGATCACCGCTGAGTTTGACTTTCCGATTTACAAGACGGACAAGCAGTTGAAGCAGGAGCAGGAGCAACTGTTGTCGGGTTTTGCACCCTATTTCCGCTATACGGACGGTGCGCCGCAGTTGCCGCTGATAGTGTCGCTGCAAGATATGGAGGCACTCCGGAATGAGGGTTACAGCCGCATATCGGTGGTACAGAACAAGACATCGAAAGTATATCCGCTGTCGCAGGTTTATACACCGGGCAAGGCATGTGAGCATTTCGGCGAGGCATACGACGATGCGAAGCCCAATCTGGTACAGGATACGGCACTGACCAACACGATGCGCACGAAGTTGCTTGCTTCGATTGCGCCGACGCAGGGAGTGATACAGACGGGTGAGAAAATCATTGACCGCGGTGAGATTGTAACGGAGCAGGACTATCAGATACTGGAGTCGCTGCGCCGCGCATACGCAGACGAGAGCGTCAGCCAGCACCAGCGCATATTGTCCATAGCGGGGGAAAGCATTATGATATGCCTGTTTATTGCGCTGTTTGTCATTTACTTGTATGTATTCCGCCGCTCGTATATCCAGAGTACTTCTACGGTCTTGTTCTTCTGTTTGGAGTCGGCGATAGTGATTGTGCTGTCGTGCCTGACGCTGCGCTATACGAGTCTGAGTATCTATCTGATACCCTTTGCATGGGTGCCTATTCTGACGCGCGTGTTTTTCGATGCCCGCACGGGATTGTTTCTGCATTTTACAACGGTGCTGATAGTGTCGCTGGCAGTGCCTGCGCCGGTGGAGTTTTTCTTTATCCAGATAACCGTGGGAATGGTGGCGGTGTCGAGTCTGAGCGATATGACGCGCAGGGCGCAGTTGGCGCAGACAGCGGGTTGGATATTCCTCACGCAGACCGTGGCTTACACCGCTTTTGCGTTTGCCACGTCGGGCGACTACCACGCCATAGACCCGATGATGTATGTATATTTTCTAGTGAATGCGCTGCTGATTATCGGTTCTTACGGAATGATTTATCTGTTTGAGAAACTGTTCCGTTTTATATCATCGATTACGCTGGTGGAACTGACGGACATCAATTCCGACCTGCTCCATACACTGGCGGAGAAAGCCCCCGGGACGTTTCAGCACTCGATGCAGGTGTCGAACCTCGCCACGGAGGCAGCCAAAGCCATCGGTGCAAATGCGCTGCTCGTGCGGACGGGGGCATTGTACCACGACATAGGCAAACTGACCAATCCGTACTATTTCACGGAGAACCAGCAGGGCGGTCCCAACCCGCTGTCGGAGATGGAGCCTACCGAGGCGGCAAAGATAGTGATTGCGCATGTGGCGGACGGTGTGGCACTGGCCCGCAAACACCACCTGCCGGAGGTGATTATCAACTTTATTGCCACGCACCACGGCACCTCGCTTACGCGCTATTTCTACAACACCTACGTGAACGCCCACCCCGGTGAGAAGGTGGACAAAAGGCTGTTCCAGTATCCGGGTCCGAAACCGAGTACGAAAGAGGGGGCAATACTGATGATGGCGGACGCAGTGGAGGCACGCTCGCGCAGTCTGAGTACGTTTACCGAAGAGACTATCAGTCAGGCAGTGGATCAGATGATTGACCAGCAGATAGCGGACGGGCAGTTCTCGGAGACACCGCTGTCGTTCAAAGACGTGGAGGACATACGCCGTGTGTTCAAAAACAGACTTGTGGCAATGAACCACCACAGAATCACGTACCCGAGTATTCAGAAATAATAGTTTATTCGTTTATGGGTTTATTAGTTATGCGGCGTTGAATAAGTTTAGAAGTTGAATGGGTTTAACCTAAAATAAACCCGCCAAACCACGTATCAACGCATAAACGCATAAACCTATCAACGCATAAACCACGTATCAACTCATCAACGCATAAACGCATAAACCTATCAACGTATCAACAAACCAATGCAACTGTATCTTGCTCCGATGGAGGATGTAACCGACCCTGCGTTCCGATTGCTCTGCAAGCGGTTCGGGGCGGACAGGGTCTATACCGAGTTTGTGAATGCCGATGCGCTGGTGCGCGATGTGGCTTCCACGACCCGCAAACTGCAAATAAGCGACGAGGAACGCCCTGTGGCGATACAGATATACGGGCGCGAACCCGAACCGATGGCGGACGCGGCACGGATTGTAGAGCAGGCAAGACCGGATTTTATCGACATCAATTTCGGCTGCCCCGTGAAGAAAGTGGCAGGCAAGGGAGCCGGTGCGGGACTGCTGCAAGACATACCCAAGTTGCTCAGTATCACCCGCGCGGTGGTGGATGCGGTGCATACGCCCGTAACGGTCAAGACCCGTCTCGGCTGGGACGACGACCACCGTATCATTGTGAATCTGGCGGAGGCGTTGCAGGATTGCGGCATTGCCGAACTGGCGATACACGGGCGGACGCGCAGCCAGATGTACCGCGGCGAGGCGGACTGGACGCTGATAGGGGCGGTGAAGAACAATCCGCGTATGCATATCCCGATTATCGGCAACGGCGATGTTAGCACGCCCGAGCGAGCCAAAGACTGTTTCGACCGCTATGGCGTGGACGCAATAATGGTGGGGCGTGCCACATTCGGCTGCCCGTGGATATTCGAGGATATGAAACACTACTTGGAGACCGGCGAACTGCTGCCACAGCGCGATATGGCGTGGTGCGTAGGGATACTGAAAGAGCATGTACTGCGCAGTATCGCATGGATAGGCGACGAGCGCAAAGGCATAGTCCACAGCCGCCGCCATTTTGCCGCTTCGCCCGTTTTCAAAGGGCTGCCCGATTTCAAGCAGACCCGTATCGCATTGCTCCGTGCGGAGACGCAGGACGAGGTGTTCCGTATAATGGACGAGATAGTGGAGAGGTACGGGGGATTAGAGATTTAGCGTGGCACGGGATTTGTATAACGATAGATGAAACTTATATAACTATGGACAAACAGACCAAACGAGACCATCTGTATATGCGTATGGCACGCACGTGGGCGGAGAACAGTTACTGCCGCCGCCGCCAAGTGGGCGCACTGCTGGTAAAAGACCAAATGATCATATCCGACGGGTACAACGGTACGCCAAGCGGCTTCGAAAACAACTGCGAGGACGAAAACAACGTATCCAAACCATACGTGCTGCACGCCGAAGCAAACGCCATCACCAAGGTAGCACGCAGCAACAACAGCAGCGAGGGGGCGACGCTGTACGTTACCGCCTCGCCCTGTATGGAGTGCTCCAAACTGATAATTCAGGCGGGTATCAGGCGCGTGGTATATGGCGAAGAGTACCGCATTATGGACGGCATCGACCTGCTGCAACGGGCAGGGATAGAGGTGTGTTATCTAAAGGATATAGAAAAATAGAAGGATAGAAAAATAGAATGATTATGAAGAACGCAAAGAAGTATATTTTCCCGACGGTGGCGGTAGTATGTCTGCTGGCGGGTTTTCTGATAGGCGATGCGGTGAGCAACAAGGTGAACGCACAGCGTTTTGTATTCCAAAACGGGCAGTTCTACCAGCAGCCGCAATCGAAGATAGACCAGTTGATGCAACTGATGCAGACCGCCTACGTGGACGAGTTGGACATCGATTCGCTCACCGATGAGGTGATGCAAGACATCGTGCAGAAACTTGACCCACACTCCGCCTATATCCCGAAGAAAGACCTAGAGATGGTCAATTCGGAGTTGTCGTCTTCGTTCTCGGGTATAGGTGTGCAGTTCACCATCCAAAGCGATACGATCAACATCGTTGCCGTGGTGGCAGGAGGTCCGAGCGAAGGTATCGGTGTGCTGGCGGGCGACAAGATCATCACAGTGGACGACTCGCTGTTTGTGGGTAAGAAAATCAACAACGAGCGTGTGATGCATACGCTGCGCGGGGAGAAAGGCACCAAAGTGAAGATAGGCGTAAAACGCAGCGGCGAACCCGACCTGCTCTACTTCACCATCACCCGCGGTGATATACCCGTAACATCGGTGGACGCGAAATTTATCATCCCCGCAAAGAACGGCGAAAAGATCGGATTTGTACGCGTGAACAAATTCGGCGAGAACACCTATAACGAGTTTATATCGGCACTGGCATCGCTGAAAGCACAGGGGGCGACGGCATATATTGTGGATCTGCGCGAGAACTCGGGCGGGTTTATGGACCAGGCTATCCGTATGGCAAACGAGTTCCTCAATGCAGGTGAGATGATAGTCTATGCCGAGGGGCGTGCTTACCCGCGCTATGAGGCGAAAGCCAACGGAACAGGGCGTTTCAAGAACGTGCCGCTCGCCGTACTGATTGACGATTTCTCGGCATCGGCAAGCGAGATCTTCTCGGGGGCGATGCAGGACAACGACCGCGCCGTGATAGTCGGCCGCCGCTCATTCGGCAAGGGGCTGGTACAGCAGCAGATGCCTTTTGCGGACGGCAGTGCGATACGCCTGACCGTGGCACGCTACTACACCCCCTCGGGGCGTTGCATACAGAAGCCCTATACCCTCGGCGACCAGATGGACTACGAGAAAGAACTGCTCGACCGGTTTGAGAACGGCGAGTTCTACAATGCGGACAGCATCCACTATACGGACACCACAGAATATCACACTAAGAACGGGCGTATCGTTCACGGCGGAGGAGGAATTATGCCCGATGTATTCGTCGGACGCGACACAACGCTATATAGTCCGTATTTCAACAAGGTGGTCAATCGTGCATACACCTATCAGTTTGCTTATCAATATACCAACCAACACCGCAAGGAACTGACGAAGTATAAGGACTGGCAGGCATTGGAGAAACACCTGAATGACGCCAACTGGCTGCCCGAGTTTGTGGCTTACTGCAAAGAGAAGGGTATAGAACCCAACGAAGCGGACATACGCAAGTCGCGCCAGCCGCTGACACGACTGGTGAATGCCTACATCGTGCGCAATATCCTCGGCGACGAGGGTTTCTTCCCGCTCTTTGAGCGCGATGACGAGATTACCAAGCGGGCGGTAGAGGAACTGTCGAAATAATTATGAATGAAAAAGATATGACTGTTTTGGAAAAATTGGCTGCTTTGCGCGAGTTGATGCGCAAACACAGGTTGAGTGCGTATATCGTACCCGGTACAGACCCGCACGCCTCGGAATATATGGCGGAGCATTGGACGGAAATCACATGGCTGTCCGGTTTCAAGGGGGAGACGGGTACCGTGCTGGTTACTATGGACAAGGCGTTCCTTTGGACGGACTCGCGTTACTATCTGCAGGCAAACATTGAGTTGGCAGGTTCGTCGGTGGAACTGATGCGCGAGTCGGATATTGACTGCCCGACCATTCCCCAATGGCTCTGCGAGAACGTACATGGAACGGTGGGACTGAACCCCGAGATGTACAGTGTGAATGCCTTTGCGGCACTGCAAAGCGAACTGGCGGAAGCAGGGCTGACCACCAAGTCTATTGATCTGATCCGCCCGCTGTGGGCAGATAATCGTCCTGCTATCCCGCAGAACCCGCTCTATGAATACGGGGAGCAGTATGCAGGCGAGCCGGTACAGAGCAAACTGGCACGTATCCGCGAGGCAATGACAAAGAAAAAAGCCGATGCGATGATTATCTCTGCATTGGACGAAATAGCATGGCTGCTCAATATCCGCGGCACAGATGTAGAGTATAATCCGATGGTAATCAGTTATGTAGTATTAGAATCAAACCGCTGTACGCTGTTTGTGGACGCAAAGAAAGTGGACGCAAAGGCGGCTGCCTACCTGCAACGGGAGCATATTGACGTGCAAGGCTATGAGGACGTGTTTGCCTATATCGCCGGTCTCAAAGGCACGGTGATGTTTGACGGAGCGAAAGTAAACGAGGCACTCTATGAGGCTATTCCTGCGGCTTGCAGGAAAGTGAACGCACAATCGCCAATTTTGGTAGCCAAGAGCAAGAAGAATGCGGTGGAGATAGAGGGCGAGCGTATCGCTATGCGCGAGGATGCCGTGGCACTGACCCGTTTCTTCCGCTGGCTGGCGGAAGAGGCGTTTGCCAACGGACAGACGCAAACCGAATGGTCGCTGATGGAGAAACTGCACGAGTACCGCACTATGGGGAAACATTTTGTAGAAGAGTCGTTCGGTACAATAGCCGGTTACAACGGCAACGGGGCGATCGTCCATTACGCCGCCACGGCAGACCATTGCGCCGAGGTGCGCCCCGAAGGAATGCTCCTGCTGGACTCGGGCGGACAATACCTCGACGGCACCACCGACATCACGCGTACCACATGGCTCGGCGGCGTGATACCCGAACAGGCGAAACTCGACTACACCTATACCCTCAAGGGGCATATCGCTTTGCAAACCGCTCGTTTCCCGCGCGGTACACGCGGTAACCAACTGGACGCCTTGGCAAAGCAGTATATGTGGGCAAACGGCATCACCTTCGGGCATGGTACGGGGCATGGTGTAGGGCATTTTCTCGGTTGCCACGAGGGACCGCAGAACATACGCACCGACAACAACCCGACGCAGTTGGAAGTCGGGCAGATTGTATCGGACGAACCGGGTATCTACCGCACCAACCAATGGGGTATCCGTATCGAAAACCTGATCACCGTCATTCCCGCAGAGCGCAAGGCTGCTGCAACCACCGATGACGAGTTCCTTACATTCGAAACGCTGACCCTCTGTTTCTATGACACCGCGCTCATCGAGATGTCGCTGATGACACCTGCCGAAATAGAGTGGCTCAACAGATACCATACGTGGGTGTATAAAGAGATTGCGCCGCGCTTGGACGCACACGATGCGGCGTTTCTGAAAGAAAAATGCAAACCACTGTCGCTATAAAAACATAGCATACAATAAAAAAGAGGTTGTCCAGTCAGGGCAACCTCTTTTTGTATAATCTCTTGTGGGAAGTTATTTCCCCATTATCTTGCGATAAAGCACTTTCGGGTCAACAGCCTTGGCGATAAGGGTATGCAAATCGTTGATATTCACACGCTCCTGTTGCATTGTATCGCGGTAGCGAACCGTTACACAGTTGTCGGTCAGCGTATCGTGGTCCACTGTGATGCAGAACGGTGTTCCGATGGCGTCCTGACGGCGGTAGCGTTTGCCGATAGAGTCTTTCTCATCGTAGTTGGTATGGAAATCGAACTTGAGCATTTCCACTATCTCATGCGCTTTCTCGGGCAGTCCGTCCTTGCGTACCAACGGCATAACGCATACTTTTACAGGTGCCAGCACAGGCGGCAGGTTCAGCACCACGCGGGTATCGCCGCCCTCCAATTGCTCCTCTTTGTATGCTGCGCACATCACGCTGAGGAACATACGGTCCACACCGATAGAGGTCTCGATGACATACGGAGTGTAACTCTGGTTCAGTTCGGGGTCGAAATACTCCATCTTCTTTCCGCTGAACTTTGCATGCTGACTCAGGTCGAAGTTCGTACGGCTGTGGATACCCTCCACCTCCTTGAAACCAAACGGCATCAGGAACTCGATGTCGGTAGCGGCATTGGCATAGTGCGCCAGTTTCTCGTGGTCATGGAAACGGTATTTCTCGTCGCCCAAACCGAGGGCTTTGTGCCATTTCAGGCGGAACTCTTTCCAGTGTTTGAACCACTCCATCTCTGTGCCGGGGCGTACGAAGAACTGCATCTCCATCTGCTCGAACTCACGCATACGGAATACAAACTGACGGGCAACAATCTCGTTGCGGAACGCCTTGCCGATCTGTGCGATACCGAAAGGAATCTTCATGCGTCCGGTCTTCTGCACATTGAGGAAATTGACAAAGATACCCTGCGCGGTCTCCGGACGGAGATAAATCTTCATAGCCGCATCGGAGGTCGAACCCATCTCGGTCTGGAACATCAGGTTGAACTGACGCACATCCGTCCAGTTGCGCGTGCCGCTGATCGGGCAAACGATTTCCTCGTCAAGGATGATTTGCTTCAGTTCTGCCAAGTCGTTGTCATTCATCGCCTTGCTGTAACGCTCGTGCAATGCGTTGCGCTTCTCGATATGCTCTTTTACGCGCTCGTTGGTCTGCTTGTAGAGTTCCTCGTCAAAGTTCTCGCCGAAGCGTTTGCGGGCTTTCTCCAACTCTTTCTCGATCTTCTCGTCGTATTTGGCAATCTGGTCTTCGATCAGTACGTCGGCACGGTAGCGTTTCTTCGAGTCGCGGTTGTCAATCAGTGGGTCGTTGAATGCGTCCACGTGTCCCGAAGCCTTCCAAACGGTAGGGTGCATAAAGATGGCTGCATCAATACCCACGATGTTCTCGTGCAGCAGCGTCATCGAATCCCACCAGTATTTCTTGATATTGTTTTTCAGTTCCACTCCGTTCTGCCCGTAGTCATACACGGCTGCCAGTCCGTCGTAGATGTCGCTGCTCGGGAATACAAAACCGTACTCCTTGCAGTGTGCGACAATCTTTTTGAATGTTTCTTCTTGTGTTGCCATATCTGTATTGTTAAAAGTTTCCTTGGTATAATCGTGCAAAATTACTGCTTTTTCACGATATACGCAATAGCGTTCTTTCTTTTACCAGGGTTGTGTCGGGTTATTCCAGAGTTATTGACACGTTTCCTGCCATTATCGTCCACCCTAGGGAAGCATAAAGGAACTTCCCCCCTTGCCTTTGCAAGTACTTCCGTATAACGGCATCGGGTTGTTATCGGGTGATTATCGGGTGATTATCAGGTGATTATCGGGTGATTCCCGATAGGATACCGAATGTTTACCTATGAGTTGCCACCAACCTCCCGC
>DKEG01000032.1 GCA_002452095.1 Bacteroidales bacterium UBA6828
TATGGTTTTGCTCTGTGTCTTCTTGTATATCGGTTATCCTGATAGAAAAACAATGATCGGAGAAAAAAAGGGTGTCTAATAAGTCTAAGAAACATCGAACAAACAAACAAGTCTGACGACTTTCCCTGCGGACGAGGTGTGTCACCCTACTTCGCCTATGGCTTGCAGGGAGTCCATAGCGTCTGCGTCCCTAGCGGGAGGTTGGTGGCAACTCTGGGGTAAACACCGACAAAATGCGATTACCCGGAAGTTGGTATCCTAGGTCTCCTATGCCGCTAGCGGCAAGGAAAAATAGATAAATATTTATTGCTGTCCGGTAAACACAGCCCAAAGAAGAAAAGTCTCCCCTAAATGCCCATAAAAAGGCAGATTGGTATGTATTTTTGCAAAAGCGAGCCCCCTACGCAAAAAGTACCAGTTGCGGATTGCTCGTAGGTGGGGCTAAATTTTGTTCTTTAATCAGCGTATTCCAGAGTCCTTCAGGGTCTTCAAGGAAAGCATATAAGTCAATATAGTACATCAGCATCCGGCGTATCATCGTAACCATATTCGAGAAAGCCCATTTCCGTTCCAAACGCTTATGTATAACGGTGAGCAACAGATTGGCTATCATCGTCACCCAAATCTGTGATTCGATAGCATTCACACTATCACCGTAAAAGTATTTGAGAGGGAAATTCTGTTTCAGTTGCTTAAATAATATCTCTATCTGCCACCTACGGTCATAAATGGCTATCACCCATTCTATCTCCGACTCCAAATCATTGGTTAACAGTCGGACGGATTCTTGCTTGCCGGGTTTCCAATACTCAATGATATGTGCTTCATGCGTTAAATCTCCTTTGGTAAACTGAACTTTGCTAATATGGTATTTCACACCCTCCGGAGCCACATAGTATACACTTATGGCCAGTAAAATGAAAGGTGCAGGGGTGGAGGTAGTGTAAGGCGTTGATATTGTTTGAGATATAAAAAAGTGCGTGCAAAATGAAAGGTGCACGGAGGTTGAATTTGCTTTAATTCTACTTTAATTTCAGAGAGGGGGCTTCAAGCCCCTTTTTCATTTACTTACAATGACTACCACCAACACCCCTAAAACACCCCCATCAAAGCACACCAAATCAACTACAATGAAAGCAATTAAGGCACACCGACACTTACCACCAATACCACCTCAAACACCCTATCACGACACCACAAAACAACCACAATGAAAACACCAAACGGCACACACGACATCTACCACCAAGACCACCCAAAACACCCACTACGACCCTGCAAAACGACTACAATGAAAGCAACGGAATGGCACACCGCAAAGCGGCAGACAACGCACATCAATACAACACACGGCACCTACCACCAAAACCTCCTCAAACACCCTTCACAACCCTGCAAGTATGACTTTCTGCAAATTCTTGAGGCTCGTACATACCACGAAGCGGACATTGGAAAAACATTGCAGTATGGTTAAATCCGTGATATCATCATTAAGTGGCCGTATCTTGTGCATCTATAAGCAGTATTTTAATTTTCAGAGCCTCACGCAGTGTCATATATTTTTTGTTGTATGCATACCCATAATGATGCATAGATGCCATTAACGCCACGCTGTTAGGATTGCCATCTCGCGCGTCAATTATAATATCTGTAGGTTCCAAGCCTAATAGCCGTCTTCGCAATTCAAGGTTCATAGCAGTTCCTCCTTGGCTTGGGTTTTGCACTGTTCGCAATAGTCGTTGTACTCTGCGAACTCATCGGGTTTGGTGTCGCGCTGGCGGAGGATGGCGAGTTCGTCGTCCACGGAGTAGCGTATGCGGATGAGTTCCACGACACGTTCTTCGTAAGTGGGTGTGTAGGAGGCAGCGGGGGCTGTTTCCGTCTCAACCTCCCGTATCTCATAGCCTGCCGCGAGGAGTTGTGTGTCGGTAGGCGGGACATACGTGGTATTGTCATAGACCAACGACAGCGGGCGTTCCACTTCGGTGCCGTTGAGGTAATATGCTGTTCTTGTTGCCATAGTTGTGCGGGGTTAGAACTCTGCCCAGAGAGCGAGATTGTTGATAATGGATATTTCGTAGGTCTTGCCGCTCACCCACGCGGGTACGTTGACGGCATACCATGTGAGCGAAAAGCCCTGAAAGGTGATTTGTATGCTTTCCCCCTCTGCGGGCGTGCCTGCTTTGAAGCGCACAAAGTAGTGGTTGAGTTCGCCGTCAAGGTCAGTGCCTTTGGTGATGGTCAGTGCCGTAACGGCGGTGTCCCATACATTCAAGACATTGGGTTGGATAGTGGCATTGCCCGTTTGGCTGACAACGGGTGTACCCGACTGCATCTCTTTCCAGTAGGTTGTGTTGTCTTTCTGCGAGAGGATATAGGTCTTGCCGTTGCTTGTTACGTGTACTGCCATACCGACAGCGCGTCTGTCTTCGGGAATGGCATCGCGCTCTTCGGTGGTGGAGACCTCGTGCCAGCCGCCACGACCGTATCGGGAATGGTGGGTGGGATAGTTGTCGGCGGTGGTGTATGGCACGACCGGTGCGGCAAGATTGGTGCCGGAGATAGGCACAGGGACGGGTTGTTTGCTTGTATCTGCCATAGTCTTAGGATATTACTGCGTTGATATTGGAACCTGTCTGGAGGTCGCTGCTACGATAGACATAATACGTAACCGCCAAGCCGTAGGCGTTGGTAATGGTCTGCTCGGTGAGGGTGTAGCCGGTGAAGTCCAATCCTCCGGCTTTCCATGCGGAAGTGCCGAGGGTTTTCGGGTAGGCGTAGTAAAAGTAGCGTCCGCCGGAACAGTCGAAAGTGATTGCTTTGGCGCGGGCGTTGGAAAGTTCGGAGGTGAGGGTTGTGATGTCAGCAGCGGCATCGGCGGAGACACCCCAGTAGCGTCGGTGGTAGAAAGAGACGGACGCGGTGGCGGAGGTCTTGTCTTCGCCAGTGGCTTTGACGACCTTGCCGCCGGAGACCTCGAGACCGCTTTTGCCGGCATAGAGGTTGGCTGTGAGAGAGGTAGAGGTGGTGAGCCCTGTTTTGGTGAGGGTGGCAGAGGGTGTGGCGGGTGCGGGGAGCGTTGTGCCGAAAGAGCCGTCGCAGCGCGTGGGGGCTTTGTGGGCAGCATCGGCAGCGGGGTATTGGAATGTGCCGCTGTAGTCCGCCTTGGCACCGTTCTCGAGGGAGATGGCGTTGTCGGTCTTGGTGGCGACGAGGGTGCCGTCCTGTTTGCGGACAGTCCATTGGCTTGTGATTGCGGGCGAGACGAGGGAGAGGCTGCCTTGGTAGTTGGAGCCGTCGCGGTTCATCTTGTTGGTGGTGGCTTCCTCGAGGGCGGTTTCGAGACCCGTGATGTCGGAGGGGGTGTGGGTGTGACCGATGTCGGATTTGCCATTCAAAGCGATAGCCACAGGGGCGTTCTGTATGGGGTTGGTGGAGGTGGTGTCCAGTGCGTCATCGGCGATGACGGTATGGTCGTTGAGTGCGTCATTGAGTCCGTCGATGGAGGACATAGGTATGCTGTCGGACTTGTGCCAATAGGAGTCTATCCATGCGGCAAACTGGCTTTCGAGAGGTTTGAGACCCTTGCGGAACCAGGCTTTGAGTTGTTCGCGAGATGTAGTTGCCATAGTTTATTTGATTTTGATGATGTAGTTGAGGACAATGAACGGCGGACGGTTCTCGTGGGCTGCACCTGCACCACGCGCTTTGAGAGGAACGGTATGGGTGTGTGAACCGGCAGCATCACTATTAAATTTTGCCCAACCACTTTCATAGGTGCCTTTTTCTGCACCTTTTGCACTACTGGTGGTACTATCACCCACAGGTATGGAGTGCGAGTGTGAGCCATTACTTGTGGTTGTAACAGAACCATCCGTGATAGAAGTTGCGGTATCGTGGTTGTGCTTCGGCATTTCGTTGACAGAGAGTGCAACCGTATTGGAGCCGCCTTTCTGGTTGAGGTCATTGTAGTTGTTGGCACCGCGTCCGGCGACGAACATACCACGCATATCGGGTATGCGGAAAGTGCTGCTGTCGTTGTTGCCGTAGGTCGTACCGAGAACGGAGAACAGGGCGGCATATTCCTGCCGGTTGAGCGAGGAACCGTCGCAGAGTTGCCAGTTGGCGGGGATAGCGGTAGACGGCCACATCATGATAGAGCCCACGGGTGCGGGTTGGAGCGATGCCATCTGCGTGCGGAGAGTAGTTATCTCTGCAAGGAGTTGGCGGTTGGTCTTGTCGGTGAGGACAGTGAAATCAGCCCATGGGAACTGCTCGGAGCCTAATCCCGGTTTGAGTTGGCGGGTGGTATAGGCATTGGGGTAACTGTCAGAGTTGGCTGTAACCGCAATAGGTGTCTTGTCAAGATAGACATAGGTAAAAGACTTGTCGCCTCCGGCAAAAGCGATGACTTCCCCTTGCGGGTAGTCGGCTGTGCAGAGAAAGATATATCCCGGCATAAATCTTGCCCCGACCTGATTGCACCCTGACAGAATAACACGGTCGCCGGCAATGGCACCGAGCATCTCTGCAAGATGCTGGTTGTTCTGAATGTACTCCATTGTTTCGCAGTCCAACGGGAAATTGGAGTGCGGCTGGGAGGTGTAGTTTCCTTGTCGGAAATCGCTCCGCAAAGAAACGCGCTATGCGCATTTGTGGCTATGCGTTTCCTCCTCTACCAATCGCAAAAACTCGTTTTTGCGATTGGTGTGGTATTGATGCTGCAATCATTTTGCAGGGAAACCGCCTTTTGGCTTGTTAGTTTGAAAAAAATGTAGTACCTTTGTCAATGCTATAGCGATAGCAACATTAGCGATGATCTAACGTAATCATTGTAGTGTTATCCGTCCTGTTATTCGGGCAGCCAATTTGTCCATTCTATACATTCGTCAGCGGATGTATCAGTATGTATAATTTTAGCAATAACTTGAATAATATGATTAAAAATACGAATATAATTTCTATGATTAAAAACTTCGCATTCCGGTGGGCAGGAGTCATTCTGGGCAGTTGTCTCCAATGTGATGGGATTGGTAGCGATACTACAATAATTCTTTAGATAGTAATGACTCCTAGATTTTTATCTACAGAGGGTTGGTAACCCTTGCTGCCCCCCAAAAACACGAAGTGGCGTGCCGAGAAAATCGGCACGCCACTTTCTTTTTCATTCAAGCGTACATTTTATTCCATAGTGTCGGCGACTTGGTGCCAGACGAACTGGTAGAGGGTGGTGTACTGCCGCTGGGCTTTGAAGGCGGCGATGTCGGCGGCAATCTTGGAAGCGTCCTGCATACGGCTGCGGGCTGCCGTGCAGATTTTTCCGAAACGGGTACGGTAGGCGACCTCGGACTGCGAGGCGGCGGTGGTACGTTGTCCGCGTACGTGGGTGAAATTGGGGTTCGCCAACATAGCGGGGTTGGAGGTGGCAGCCGAGCGGTGCATGTAGGTGGTGCGGGACTGCTTGGAGATTTTGCCCGAGAGGTGGTCAATCGGGTCGAGATAGAATACTTTAGCCATAATAGTTAATTAGAAGACCTCCCCAACCCCTCCAAAGGAGGGGCTCGACGGATGAGAGGTATTTTTTTCATTAAAAACATCACCCGTTTCTGTAAGCCCCTCCTTTGGAGGGGTTGGGGAGGTCGGGTTAAGGTTTAGGATAGTTTTGCGAGTTCTTGTGCCATGAGGAAGCCGGGGAAAGAGCGGTATTTCTTTTGGGTTTTGAACTGGGCGAGATAAGCGGCACGCTCTTGGGCGGTTAATGCCTTGACAGCGGCAGCGGCGGTCTTGATTTTGGTTTGTACGGCGAGTTGTGCCTCGGATGGTTCGCCCGTGTAGGGGTTGCAGATTTGGGAGGTGAAGCGTGTGCCGTACATCTGCTTGAATATAATCTGCGAGTGTTTGCAGACTTTGCCCCTGAATGATTGGAAGGGGACTTCGAGTTTGATTTTGGACATAAAAGTTTTAGTTTGTAAGACCCCCTTAGTCCCCCTTCAAAGGGGGAGATGCAGAGCGGGTCTTGGGTTTAGGTTGGTTGTAAAGGCTGTTTCTTTGACATCGCGTGCCTTGTTTGCGATGTGGCGGGTGGCTGTTTCTGTGTGTACATAAGAAAAGCACCGCCTTTATCTTTCGAAAGACGGTGCAAAGGTAGTATGTTTTGGAATAACGGTGAGCGGATTAGGCAGGATTAGGCGCGGTTTGGTGCGATTTGGTTGTGTTTGGAGCGGTTTTTAAGTGGCATTTTGTGCGGTTGACTGCATAATTGAAGATATAATGCAGTGAGTTCCAAGGCTGCCATTTCTTTTGTAATGGTTTTATCTGTTGCCTGCTTTGATTTTTCTGCAATTTTCCGCATAATCATATTATTTTCATCATATTTAGGGATATACAGATGTGCCTTTTTTAGGCTAAATCCATTCTTCTTGAATGTGCTATGCATATAGGCGCGGACTATACCGCTATTGAGAATACCATTGATATAATGTGCTTCCTGCTCAGTAATAAATTGTTTTTTAGTATCTTGGCTTATGATAATGGTATGTTTGACACATATAGGATGTTTATATTCTCCCCACTGCGTCTTAATGGGTGCAACCACCGTAGCACAAAAAGATGAATTATCCCTTGCTGCGACAATATGAGGAGCGAAAGTATATGCTCCAATTTTAGACAGAGCATAAAATTCTCTTCCGCGATGCATCATTTTACTTTTTTCTGCTTGTAGTTCCAAAAGTTCCTTGTTATTCGCCAAATATAACGCAAGTTTGTTGTCTGTAGATAACAAATCGTTCAAAGCAACCGGTTGTTTTGTGTCAGAACTTGCATAAGGCACTATATGATAATTATTTCGGAAAGTGAATTCAAAAGGTGATATACAAGGTCCCTCTACCATAGGATAGATATATCGTGTAGGCAGATTCCAACCAGCAGAAGGAATGTTGGTTACTTTATATTTCGCAGTTTTGCGTACATCATTTTTGAATAAAAAATGTTCTGCCTCTTGAGATGGTGCTATACCAATCAACTTAAACACCTCGAAAGGTGTAGACTCGACCCCTGTCCTATACTCATAATCAGACTCCCCTGAGATTGCTGAATAATCATATTGTTCGGACGTGTATGTAAAGGCAGTAGATTCCTCTGCATTTTGTATGGCAGTATAGTGTCTGAATGTAAGATATTTTTTAGCCTTACTGAATATGGTTAGCAGATTGAGGTCTGCGTCCGATATTGTTTTCTTCCGCGAAATCTCTTGTACAGGTATCCCCGCTTTATAAGAAACCCTATCAGCAGCATAATAGTAGGTATTAAAATCCTGTGAAACAACCTTATTCCCTGATCGGAACGGTCTCAATGGTGCCACCCATCTATCAATTTTTTGCAGGTATAATCTTTTATCTGCTGCATAATCTATATAGAAATTTCTAAATTCTTCGTAAGAATTTTGGGACATTATGCTATCCGGCATAAGAAAAGCCAAAACGCCATCGGATGCAAGCCAATTGGTTGCCACAACATTTGAGATGAGTGCACATATATTGAGTTGTGCACCTCCAAAGAGACTGTCATTACAAAATATATGCTTGACATCACAGAAAGTTTTTATCTTCTCGGCATATTTGGCGGGGAGATGTTCCCATTTAACCCAAGGCGGGTTACCTACGATATAGTCGAATTCTTGCAATCTTGCAATAAGCATAAAATTGGTAACAATACGTATCCATATACCATCCCATTGCTGTTGATGAAGCGTTACGAGATCTTGCGATAACTGCCAAAGGCGTTGTGTCAATGCCTGTGACTGCTGCTCTTCGTGTGATAAGAGTTTACAAAAAGCATCGTACAGCAATTCTGTATTTTCTACTTGAACAAGCGATTGCAGTTGGTTCATATCCTGCGCAAACGTATCGGTTTTGACCAATCGTTTCGGGAGAAGGACAGAAAAGCCTTTTTGTGTATTATCAATCTGATAGTTATAACATTCAATACCATCAATCAACACGCTAACGGGTACGACTGCCGAATCGCCTAAAAAGACGGGGATTTCGACATCTTGGATATTACCAAGTTGATGTAAAGCCATAAAATAACTGACACGTGCAGAAAGCACGGAGAGCGGATTTATATCAACTCCATACACGCGGTGCAAAATACTATGGAGAATATTCTCTTTTTCTTGTTTGGACAACTCCGTTAAACTGATATTTTCACCAACTATTTTCTTAATGAGTGCAATAAGGAAAATGCCAGAACCACAGCAAGGGTCTATGGCTTTCCAATTGTCAGTCTTCCGAACTTGCATAGCCCCTTCAATCACGGAATCTGCAAGCCACTCAGGGGTAAAGTACTCTCCCATAGAGTGGCGTACAGATTGCGGGATGATGCTCATATACAAGTCCTTGAATATGTCAACAGGGTTATATCTGACATCCAGCGAGAAAGCGGAATAATCATCCAATATTTCCATAATATCCCGGATGACGATATAAAAATCGCGAGTCCATTGGTTCTTGTCCGCATACCATGAAAAATAGTCTCCTTCCAAGAAATTATGTACCCCCATATTTGTGTATGTATAGCCATCTTCCAAACTTTGGAAGAATGCTTGCAATTTGTCGGATGTAAAGTTTTCTGTATATAGATTGTGGTATTCTATTGTTTGGCAGTCGGAAGTAGACAGTTTATCAACGACCTTACATGCAATAAGTTTGACCAAAACGGCATAGGCTGTTTGGAGAGCAAACAAGGCTCTGTGTTCTGTGTCATTGTCGTGTATATCTGTATCAAATATGAGTGATAGGTCATTTCTTCGTTTTTGGATGTCACTACTTTTCCCGTTATCATCCGCAGACAGACGCATCAAGGCTTTCCACTCTTCAAAAAGCATGATGGTTTTTCCTGTAGGATGCTTTGTTATCATAGTATAAAGGATACGGGCAGCCTCTTTGGTTTTGGAATCATGTACAGCGGAAACTGCAAAATCCGCAACTATATTGCGCGGTTCAAATTTTTTGTGCTGGTTGTTTAGTATAGCACGAATAATCCTGTCAATATCTTCTTGTTTGATAGAATGCAAAGTGGTGTATTTGACATCTTCACCGATAAAAGAGAAATAACAAATATGCAATCCATCCGTCAGAATAGCATCGTATTTGATATTTTTCTGTGCATAAAGAGCCTCAAGATAATCCACAACTTGTTGTATAGCCGTAGTTTGTTGTGTTTCTGTAAGTAATTTAGAATGGTGTTTGTATTCTATAACCAAGTTATTGACTATGGCATCAAGCCTTCCCTTTCCGCTTTGTCGTTTGGCAAGGACATCAATCGTGTGCTGGATATTAGAAACGGGTTGTTCCTTTTGAATATTCAGTTCCACGCCGAGTTGCTCTCTCAAAAGGTAATAAATTTCCCGCTCAAAGATTTGCGCTGTTTGAGATTCATTTTGAGACAACTCAGCACCGAGCGTTATCCGGTGCAAGATATTATCTATTTGTTTGGGATAGTCAGGACTATTCAACCATGCAGGCGTATTCATAATTACCAAATCTTTGAGATTTAACAAAACGTAGGCACAAAGGTAACCATTTTTTTTGAAACATACAAATAGAAAATGTTATTTTGATGTATTAAGGTATTGTTTGTTAAGTATTTAGGACATCCTTCAATATTCCTTGTTTCACGTTGCCTGCTTTGTGTTAGTGGTTTGCTGTCGCGAGTTCTTGCTTTTTTTGTACGTTGATTAGTCGGGCAAGTCGATGGCGTATTTGTCGGTGAGATAGGCGACGACGCGGGGCGGGAGGAGTTTGGTTTGCGGGGTGATGCCTTGGGATGTGAGGTAGTCGGTGTCGGACTGAAGCCAACGGCGGAAAGTGGCAGTGCTGACACCTGCGAAAAGGGCGAGTTGGGATTTGGTGTAGGATTTCATTTTTTAGTTGATGAGTTGATAGGTTGATAAGTTTATGCGTGGTTGAAAGGGTTGATGGATTGATATTTTTTCGTTGTTGTTTGTTTTTGGCGTTGATATAGAGTTCCTATAGTGTTCCCATAGCGGGAACGGTTAGCGAGAGATATATAGTCTTCATCGTCGCGGATACACTCGTCGCCTCCGAGCCACAGAGCGTCAAGCAGTTGGCGTGCTGCCACGTCCAGTCCGGCACTCATCATGGTGCGGGTGTAGTCGCTGAGTTCTTTTGCGTTGAGCGGTTTGAGGATTGCGATTTTATCTTCGACGGCGATGATACAGAGTTTGCGTCCGTTGAACTCTTTGGCAAGCAGGTCGAGTTTGTCTTTGCCGAACCGCTGTTCGGCAAGTTGTACGGCTGCGGGTGCCGGTTGTTGGGTTGTTTGGTTCATAACGGTCAGAGACTGATGGTTGTTTTGTTGATGTCCATACAGATGAACGGCATAGAGCACTCGCGTCTTTTGTCGTTCTGCTTGAGGGTGTCGGTGGTCTCGGTGAAAGCCACGCCGCGTGCTTCGTCGGAATGGGCTTGCGACAATGAAACGCGCCTGCGCGTTTAGGTCGCCGCCATTCCTCCTCTCGTCGTCGCAAACCTTCGGTTTACGCCGCCGGTTGTAAGGTGTAGCCTGCGGCCTGTGCCGCCTGCTCGAGACGGTCTGCCTCGTAGCCCCAAAGAGTGATACTGCCCGAGCACTTGATGTTTCCTGCCTGGATGTCAATGGGGTGCTGTCCGGCACCATACTGTTCCTCTTTCTCGACGGTTTTCTTGAGTTCCCATGCGGTGATACCGACGATGATACGGTCTGCGATTTTGACCTCGGTGTGATGCCAAGCGTACTCGCTTGACTTGATGTGCATATTAGGCATAATGTACAAAGTTTAGAGCGTAGCCGCCAGCCCGAGCGATACGGTTATCCACGTGAGATAGCCGAGCGGCATGATACGCAGTTGGATATTGATAGTAGAGGTATTGATGATGTCCTGGTTCAAATCAACATAAACCCCGGCTTGGGATATTTGGTCACCCATGGAAGCGAGGATAGCCTGTTCAAGGGTGTTCTCGATGTCAGCGGCTTCGGTTGCGTTGATAGTGCCGTCGGCGTTCATCGTGATGCCCGTCTCGATATAGGGGGCGTAGGTGGCAGCGGCAATGCGCTGCGCCTTGTCGATGACACGTCCATGAACGAGGATGCGGAAATCGTCTTTGGAGCACATGTTGTCCCGCCCGAAATAGTAGCCCGCCGAACCCGGTCGGTGCATAAACGTAAGGAAGCCTGCATTGTGGAGCGTCTCCATATCTACGCGGTCTTCGTATTTGTCGGCACCTATATAGACCTGTTGTACGGAGAGGACACCGTTCTGCCCGTTGCCTACCTTGATATGCGAGCCGTATTTGCAGGCACGTGCCAGGAGTACGCTGACAGCCGCGGAGCCGTCGGGCGATGTTCCGCCGAGCAGGACACAGGCATAACCATTGGTGGCGTCTTGAGGTGTGTAGTCGTTGGTCTTGCCGGCATTCGCCACCCGTCCTTCGATAATGAAACGGACAGGGGTGTTGGCGGTTTGCATGGCTTCGCCGACGGTCTTGCAGGCAGTAACGGCAGCGGGTACATCGGAGTCCAGGAACGCCGTACCCTGTTGGTAGTCCGACTGCGGTTTGCGGGCGATGGCAATGAGGTTGATGTTGCCGCGGCCGTCGCGCAGCAGTTTGCTGACGCCATTGGCTTCGGTGGAGGTGAGTGCCTCCGCCATAGTCATAGAAGCGGCTGTACCGAAAAGGAACAGGCGTTGGCTTCCGCCGAGTTCGTTGTAATACTCCCCGATGAGGCGGTGCGCGAAAGGTTCCGCCTCGGCGGTGTAGCCTTTGGACTCGGCATCGGCAAGGGAATAGACCTCTTGGGTCTTCGCTACAAGGCTCTCGGTGGAGACCGTGAGCATAAGAGCAGGCACCGCGTCGAGGACGGCTACAGACTGCATGAGGTTGCCATTGGCGACATTGACTTTGACTTGTGGGAATGACATAGGGCTATTGATTGATAAAAGCAAGGAGTGCTTGCTTGATGGTTGTTTTCTTGTTATCCTCGGTGATGAGGTTGAGGGCGGCGGAGGCGGCTTTGAGTTGTTCGTAGGTCATCGCCTCGATTTGCTCTGCGGTGAGCGTGTCCTGCAGAGGGGTGTGTGCGGGTTCGGCAGGTGCGGGCTGCGCGAGGTCGGAACGGCGGACGGTCTTGACTTCGCCGTTGCCGTAGGAGAGTGCGGCGGCATGGGTGAGAAAGAATAGGTCGCCCGATACATAGACCACATCCGTGCTCTTGTAGCGTTGGAAATGGTCAATCAGACGCCCCATTGCGTCCGCGGACTTGTGGGGACCCCGTGTCAGTGCTTGATGAGAAACTTGCATATAAAAAAGATTATGAGGGTGAGTAATGCGGTGGTGAGGAGGGCAAAGGTGATTTGTCCGAGTACGAGGCAGAAAGACTGCCAGCGGGTGAGCGGGGCGGGTATCTCGATGGTGCGCTGCTCGGTGCGGAGGGTGGTGATGATACTGTCGCGGAGCCGGAGTTCACGAGAAAGGCTGTCCTCGTGGCAGTCCACAGAAAGGAGCAGGGAGCCCGTTGATTCTGTGGTTTTCGCAGTTGCTGCTATGCGGGTGCCATTGCGGGTTTCGAGTCGGCGGAGGATGACTTGGTTGGTGCTGTCGCAATCCAACAAGGCACGGACGGTGGCGGAGTCGGGTGCGATGGTGATGAGGGTATCACGCTCGACGACACGGACTTCGCGGACGGTGTCGGTCTGCAAGGTTTGCGGGGTACGGCAGGCGGTCAATAATAAGGGCAATATCAAAAACAGACAGGTACGTTTCATTGTTACTGTTGTTTCAGGTCATCAGTAGTGCCGGAACGGAGGAGACGGAGTTCGTGAATACAGCCGACGAGGTCGATGCCGACGGCGAGTGCGCCGATGGAGAGTAGCAGTCCTGCACCGACGAGTACGGAGTTGTGTATCTCACCCATAGGCGGTGCGAAGAAACCGCACATCATGAGCGTAAAGCCCAACAGGAGGCAGACATAGAAACGCAGTTCTCTGCGGTTGTCCCGTTTGGTTTGTTCGGTCATAACCTTTCGTCTTTAATCCATTGTTGTACATCGAAGCATGGGCAGGCTTTGTCGGCGAACTCGCGGTGTCCGTGGATAGCGGATGACGGTATATGGTAGGCGGATTGGAGGGAGCGCACGAGGGTGAGCATTGCGGCTTTCTGTGCCGGTGTACGGGTGTCTGCGGGTGTCTTGCCGTCAGCGGCAAGTCCACCGATATAGCAGATGCCGATAGTAGTGGCATTATGCCCTTTGCAGTGCGCTCCAATCCGGTTTACCGGTCTGGCTTGCTCGACCGTGCCGTCGAGACGGATGACGTAGTGGTAGCCGATACCGTGGAAGCCGCGTTGGCGGTGCCAGCGGTCGATGTCGGCAGCCGTATAGTCGCGTCCTTCGGGGGTGGCGGAGCAATGGATGATTATTTGGTTGATAGTGCGCATAAGGGAGAGACTCCCCCACCCCCCTCAAAGAGGGGGCTCGACGGATGTGGATGTCAATAATGAGTCATATTTTATCGAGCCCCTCCTTTGGAGGGGTTGGGGAGGTCGGGATTTTACCCGATGGTGTCGGCGACTTGGTGCCAGACGAACTGGTAGAGGGTGCGGTACTGCGTTTGTGCTTTGAAGGCGGCTATGTCGGCGGGTGCTTTGGAAGCGTCCATCAAGCGTTGGCGGGTGGCGGTACAGATAGTGCCGAAGCGTGTGCGGTAGGCGATTTCGGATTGGGAGGGTGCGGTGGTGCGGTTGCCGCGTACGTGGGTGAAATCGGGTGTGCCGGTGTTGGCGGTGGCA
>DKEG01000054.1 GCA_002452095.1 Bacteroidales bacterium UBA6828
ATAGTCAAAAAACGTTCAAAAACAAGCTAAAAACATTCAACAATCTACTCAAAAGTATCAATCTCGGATATTCTACGCGGAGGATTGTAATAGTTAACCTCGTTTGTATCAAAATCGTAGCAATACCTCTCGATATGTACTCCATTCATTGCAAAATTAATGAGAATACCTATTGGCATTGCAGTTACACGAAGATAATTGAACAACTGCGCCCGATGTTCAGACAGAATCTGCTCAACGGCTTTTAATTCAATTACGATGTCTTCCTCACAAAGGATATCCACTCGGTACTTTTTATCCAGAGGTTCGCCTTTGTAGAAAATGGTCAATTCTTGTTGAGGTGCGACAAGCAATCCTCGCGAACGCAGTTCTCTACACAAAGCCTCCTCATATATAGCTTCAGACAAACCGCCACGCAACTCATGCTGCACATCATAAGCCGCTCCTACAATGGAGAAAACTATTTGGCTATACCGGTCTGTACTCATACTATCGGATAAGTTGTTGGTAGTTGTTAATCAGTTGTTGTTTGTTGTTGACAAAAGACTTGTTGACAATAAATGACTACTCTGTTTGTAAACTACACTTATTTGTTTAATAGTTGTGCATTATAGGATTTGAGGGTTTCGAGGACATTGCTGCGGACGTTGATAAAGTTGGTGATACCCAATGCTTTCAGATCGTCGGAGCAAGCAGGCGCACCTGCCACGATAAAGAGTTCCTTGGCACCTTTCAGTTTCTTCCATGCTTCGGGAGCAAGGGTTGCATACTCGTCATCGCCGGAGCAAAGCACAATGATGTCTGCTTTTGCCTTGCGTGCCGCCTTGATGCCCTCTGCCACGGTAGCGAAACCGTTGTTATCAATCACCTTGTAGCCTGCACATGCGAGGAAGTTGCATGAGAATTGCGCACGCGCAATACGCATAGCAAGATTGCCGATAGTGAGCATAAAGGCAACCGGCTGCCGTTTGGCGGCTTCAGTCTCGAGACGCAATGCCTCAAATTCCTCAGCGGCACGTGCTACAGGCAATGAAGGAATTTCACCCTGCCGAGTAGTGGCACAGCAACCACAGCCACAATCGGTAGTCTTGATTTTCTTTGCGGCTTTCTCGGTGAAATTAGGATACTGATTAGAGCCGAGCAAAATTTCTTTGCGTCTTGCCACATCCGAGAGACGTTTGGCGAGATTTTCCTGCATGGCAGCCTGTACCTTGCCGGCGGCAACCATCTCGTACATACCGCCTAGCTCCTGAATGGCAAGGAACTGTTTCCAAGCCTCTGCAGCAATAGCGTGGGTGAGGTTCTCCAGATAGAACGAACCGGCAGCCGGGTCAACGACCTTGTCGAAATGCGATTCCTCTTTGAGAAGCAGTTGCTGGTTGCGGGCAATACGCTCTGAGAAATCGGTCGGTTGCTCGTAGGTAACATCAAACGGCGTAACGACGATTTCGTCCACACCGGCCAGGGCAGCCGACATAGTCTCGGTTTGGGAACGGAGCAGATTGACATACGCATCGTAAATGGTCATATTGAAACGGCTCGTCTCTGCGCTGACATTCATCTTGGCAGCCTCTTTAAGCGCAGCGGTGAAAGTAGGAGCCTTGTAAGCCTCTACAATCTTTGCCCACAGCATACGACCGGCACGGAACTTGGCAATCTCCATAAAATAGTTGCCACCGATACCCATATTGAAACGGATGGCATTAGCGGCTTTGTAGTTCGGCACACCCGCCTCGGTAAGCATCGTCATATATTCTGCGCCCCATGCCAAAGCATACGCCAACTCTTGTGCGCAGTATGCACCGGAATTATTGAGTATCACGGAATTAACCCCCACTACACGATAACCGGGCAACGATTTAGCCGCATTGACAGTATCCGCAATTTTCTCTTTTACCTGTTCGCGCGTCAGCAGTTTGCCCTTGATAAGCATTTGCTTGATCGGATCGACATTGATACTGCCCTCCATCTTTTTCACATCGTACCCCATACGACCATAGTAGCGCACAAGGATATTTGCCAGTTGCGGAGCCGCACCGGAGCAGATAGTGAAGTTGATACGGATAGCGTCTGCCTTGATACCGTCCAGCAGTACCTTAATAAAATGGTAATTGAGTTTTTCTTTGTCCAAACAAAAACCTAACGAGGTAATGCCTTTGTTCAGGATATCCAATGCTTTTGCATTTGCCTTGCGGGCATTCTTGCAAGCACAGATGTTCTGGCGGATAGCCCATTCGTTGTTGGTTTTTGTACCGCGCACATAAGGGAATTGCCCCGGTGCGGAGACGGTTGTTTTGAGTCCCTTGAGGTCTTCACGACGATAGAACGGTTGTACGTTGAAACCTTCCGGGGTGCGCCAAACGAGTTTCTTATCGAAATCGGCACCTTTCAAGTCGGCAATGATTTTGTCTTTCCATGTCTTGGTGGACACCGGAGGAAAATCTGCCAACAAATTCAATTCTTGTTCTGCCATGATAAAATTGATTTATGTTGTTTTTTAGTTTTACGTTTATTGTTGCACGTTTGTGGCTGTGCGCTGGTGGTTCGCTGCGCTCACGTAGGTTGCAAGGTATGTTAATTATTCATTGTTAATCAACGCACCTTGGGCGTTATAGACCTTGTCGCCTTTGATGATAAGGAGTTGTCCGTTGCGGAGTACCTTAACGGCTTGTGGTCGGATTGGTTCGAAAGTAATATCCTCAATAGCAGTTTCCGTACCCATACCATTGCTTTTCCCCGGGACAAAACGCTCGTCAGAAGAACTGACAAGGTTGCTAATGTTTACTTTCTCACCCGATTTCTCACCCCAAATATATTCTGCCAAATAGGGATAATCAATAAAGGGGTTGCGATTGCCCTGCGTCTTCTGGATACCGTTGTTACGGTCAATCTCTTTCTGCGAAACGGGGTCTTCACGATGCCATTTGAGCAACAAAGCCACCCCGTATTTGGTCAGTCCGAAGAAACCGGAAACGGTATAACTACTGCTAAACGTACTACCACCATTCCCCGATGTAAATGCTTGGTAATCGCCTGCCCATTTGATCATCGTACCAAAATAACCGCGGGCAAAATCGCCTTTGTATTCGTCTATCGGTTCAAAGACCTTGCCTGAACAAGTGGCAGATATGTTGTTACCTGCTACAGTTTTGCCTTTTACAGAAATACTCTTGGATGATCCCAACTTGCTGCCATTGCCCGATGTATAGGAAGCACTGCTTACCTCGCCAAACGGGTAATTGCTGCGCCTGTTATTTACATATCCATCAGTAGGCACAAGATGAAAAATATCACAGCCGGGACTTTTTTTAGTTCCGCCGAACCACGATTTCGGAATAGAGTGTTCACGATTATAGCACGAACATTCACCAGAATAATTACCACATTGTTTGCTTCCTACCTTGAATTTGCAATCGCTATACATATCAATGATGTAGCCTTGCGCATCCGTATCAGTCTCCTTATATGCCGACCACAAGCCATCATAGTCCAACGAGTGATAGCCCACTTTGGCTACGGTGTGCACAGCATCGAACAAACCTTTGCCGGACTTGCCATCTACAGCGGCATAATACTCAGGAAGATTTTCGGCAGGAGTAACAGAAGCGGCGATAGCCCAACCTGCCAATAATACAGAAACAAACGAAGAAAATAATCTACGATTCATTACGTTTTCGCTTAAGGTTAAAAATATACTTTTATGCGAGCCGAACACTATACAGACCATCCCCGTATAAAAGCCCACAAAGGTACAACTTAAATCGGATATATACAACTTTTTCACACCTTTTAAGCCAAAAAGTGCTTTTTACCCATATCAGGGGCGTCATTTTTCCGACATCAGAGCAACCGTCAAAACAATGCCTATACACTTTATGCGATATAAATAGTGCATAAAATGTATAAAAGCACCGCATAAAGGGCGTTTACCAAGCAGTTGGCACCAATGGTTTCCTATTCCTCGTCGAAATGGGCTTGCGACATTGAAACTCGCGATACGAGTTTGGGTCGCCGCCATTTCTCCTCTCTGTCTATGGAATTCTACTCAAGCCACAGGGACTCGTGTCACTTCGGCACTCAGTGTGCCTGCAGCGCATAACGACGCGGGACGCGTCGTCTCCATACAGAGCATAGTCATACGGTTTGTGCCAAACCGACCGCGGACGAGGGCGTCCGCGTCCCCGGCGGGACTTGTAGGGAATCCGTAGCGTCCGCGTCCCCGGCGGGACTTGGTGCCAACTGCCGGGTAAGCACCGCATAAAGACCTATCTCGTTGCCGTGTCGTTGCCGTGTCGTTGCCGTGTCGTTGCCGTAATTACTATACGAAAATATAAGACTGCATATTATGCATATTTTTTTTGGGGGGGAAGAAATAAGTCTTTGCTGAGAATACAAAAGAAGCAGCGGCATAGAGATTATCCGGCATAATCCGGCTCCGCACTATCATCCGATTTGGCGGTTATCCTGTTCCCGCATAGCGTCATTTTCGCCATATATCATTTTCCCCATATAATATAGGAACGGCTATCCACGGCATTGGCCTGGGGAATGACCACCATCGAAGGGGTTTCCTTGTTCCAATCGCAGCGGGTGGCATTGGTGGAGTCGGCAATATAAGTATGCACATGCTCCGCCCATTGCTGCCACGAGGGGAGGTCAGACGGCTCGGAATAGACAAAATCGGCATAGTGTGTGCTGCGACCGACTACGTTATTGTGCAAGTCCATATAGGTGTCGCAAGGTGCATTCCGATGTGCCGTTTCCCAAAACAAATCCATAATCACGTAGGTCATCGGCAGCCCCACATACGTACGCAGCAGTGCATTGACAAGGGTATGGCGGTAGGCATCACCTATCTGACCGCCCGAAGTGGCACCCGGATAGTAGTACTCTGCCATATTGGTAGCACGCTCTTTGCTTTGTAGTACACGGTAGAACATACGCGGTCCCTGCCAGAGAAGAATGGTGATACCGAGGTTTTCCTCTTCGATGGAAGTGAGAGCGAGCGAATCCAATGTAGCACGCCCCACCCAACGGCTCTGCTCGGCAAAACGGTTGAGGGCTTGGAAACGCAGCAGTTCATCGCCGGTGAGTTCGAGAAAAGCAATCTCCTGTGCCAGGCTGTCGGCAGAAAAAGCCGCCGACTGATCCGTACTATAGCGTGCATTGAGTTGTGCGGGTGATGGCAGTTCGCTGTCCATCAAGTTGGAGATAGAGGAGGTTTGCGCATTGGCATAGATGAGCATCTCCGCCATCTGCTCCACTTTCCGGATATAACCGGGGTAGGCACGCTCAGGGTATAGTTCGATGAGACGCTGCTCAATATAGTCCTGCATAGACATTTCCGTTGCACGCACTTGCATTGCACGGGGAGTCAGATACTTCGCCGAAGCAGAGTCGTGAATGCACTCCCACTCGCGGCCGATGATATATAATGCCTCAACAGGAAAAGGCGGTAGGGCTGTTGTGTCCGCTTGTTGCACTACCTGTGCGGGGGCAGGCGTGGTAACTACTGCTTTTTGAGTAGTATGGCAGGAGGTAAAAACAAGGGCAAGACACGCCATCGCCCATAAAAAGAGACTTTTTTGCATATTTTGGAACATAGGAACATATAATTACCCATATAATTCTCCATTAAAACGTTAATTAACGTGAGTTCGATACAGCGAGAAACTATAAAAACAAAACTTGCAAAACCTTTTTTGCGGCGCAACCGACATCCCACTGCGCATTGCCGGCGGGAACCCTGTAACACGCGCCGCGCTTTCTATACAAATATGGTCAAAAATTATTCAAATAGCCAATTTTTTTGGGGGGGTGTTTGGAACGGACGGCTACGCCGTATTACCACAAAATTACCATAAATTTTATATCCAAAATTATATGTGTATGCAACGTTAATTATCGTGTAATTAGTCGTTAATTGGTGATTAACGGATTTCAAAGTAATCTACATCGAGATAACCCGAGTCGTTGATTTTGACAGGGCGGCGGGAGCAGTAGAGACCTATTTTAGCCCCAATCCATTCGCCCTCCACGGCTTGGAAGGAGGTGCCGACGGGCATATACGTCTTGCCGTCGCGCGAGAGATAGAAACGCCCCTGTTGTGTAGCAGTCATTTCCACCCGCAGCCATACCCAGTTGGCATCGGCGGGTGCATCAAGCATAAAGCACTTGCGCCCGGCTACGATTAGCCCTGCACGCTCATACTGCGCAGTCTTTTTATTGGGTATAAAACGCACTTTGGCGGTAACTATGAATGCCCGCCCGGCAGGTATCTTTTGCAGGAGGAGATTAGGAGCCACCTGCACGCTGTCTGCAGGATAGGAGAACAGACGCAAGAGCGACTGCGGGGCATTGCAGAACGCATACTGCGGGCAGAAGTTGCCCGACCATTGCCAGCATAGAGCCAATGTATTGCCATCAAAATCATCACGCCAAGCGGGGGTAATTCCCGATGCGGGTTGCACAGATGCGTTTTTTTCTTTCTGCAGACTACATTCGCGCACAGGTTCGCCATTATTACCCATCAGAGGCCAGTCGTCCACCCAGCGGACAGGCTGCAAGTGGACGATACGCCCGGCGGCACCGACATCCTGAAAATGGAAGAACCAGTCGGTGAATGTACCGAGGTCGGTGGCTATTGGTTCTGAAGTTACCCATGCGCCCTGGTGCGGTGCGTTGATGTCGGTTTGCCCTTGCTGTAATACCCGTTTGGCTTCGTAAGGACCATACGGTGAGCGGCTGCGCATGGCTAACTGCCAACCGGTGGATACACCGCCCGCCGGACAGAGTATATAGTAGTATCCGTTGCGCCGGTAGAATTTCGGTCCTTCGACAGTTGGGTTGTCGGGGTGCCCATCGAAGACAAGGCGGCTCTCGGTGAGTGCAGAGAGTCCGTCGGACGACAGTTCGCAAACCGCCAATGCGCTCTTGAAGCCGGCACGGCTTCCCGCAAAAGCGTGAACGAGATAGACGCGCCCATTGCTGTCCCACAGCGGACAGGGGTCTATCAATCCTTTGCCGCGCTTGACCAAGACGGCTTTTTCCCAACGGCAGGGCAGCGTGGTGGTCTCCTCCGAGCGCACGCACCAGATACCCCGGTCAGGGTCTCCATAATAGATATAGAAACGCCCGTTGTGGTAGCGAATACTCGGAGCCCACACCCCACCACCATATTGCGGAGTGGTCTCATCTTCGGTACCCGGTACACAATCGGGCAAAGCGGCATCGAGAAGCGTCCAATGTACCAAGTCGGAGGAATGAAGTATCTGCAAACCCGGTATGCAGTTGAACGACGAGGAGGTCATATAGTAGTCGTTGCCCACACGGCACACATCAGGATCGGAATAGTCGTAGGGCAGAATGGGATTGGTGTATGCGCATACACCGGTTATACAGAGAAGCGCAATACAAAAAGAGAACAGGCGTTTCATAGGCTTTTCCATTATCCGAAATGTACGATGCGCGGGGCTTCGGTATAAGAGAAGAATGTAGCCTCGGCATCCGCCATATAGTAGATAGCCATCTTGTCGCCCGTCTCGTCGTAGCCCATATCCCGCAGTTCGGGCATCTGCTCGAGAAAAGCGTGTTTGGCTTCGTAGGACTCGTCGGCAACCAAGCGGCAGGCGATACGCACCCAGCGGCTTTGGTTGTCAAAAGCACAAATCTCCACCAGCGGGTGTGCATCAATCTGATGGCTGACAGCCTTATAATGGGCGGTCTCGATGTACAACTTGCCGTTATATACAGCATACGACCCGAACGGGCGCACACGGGGCTGTTCCCCGTCCATAGTGGCAAGATAATAGGTGCCACAGGTTTTCAAAAACTCAAATACTTCTTGCATATTATTTATTGCCTTTTATGATTATCCATATAATGATCGGTGCGCCAAAGAGGGCACTTACCGTTGAAATAGGCAGGGGATAGGTAAAGAGCGAACAGAGCAGGTCGCACAGAAGGAGCATATCTGCTCCGATGAGGGCGGAAGCAGGCAAGGTGATGCGATGGTTGGATGTACGGAACAGCCCCCGCGCAATATGCGGCACCGCCACACCGATGAATGCTATCGGTCCGCAAAATGCCGTGATACCGCCCGCCAGCAAGCCAGTTGCCAGCACAATGAGCAAGCGTGTCCGCCCGATATGTATGCCCAGTCCGCGGGCATAGTCCTCGCCCATCAACAGCCCATTGAGCGGCTTCATCACGATAATACATACTACCATTCCAACCAACCAGACAGGGGCGAGCCACATCATCTCCGCCCACCCGACGCTGCCGAGGCTACCGAGTGTCCAGACGATAAACAGTTTGAGGGCATCGGGATTGGCAAAGTTCTGCAAGAGATTGACCAATGCTCCCGCTATCGAGCCGAACATCATTCCCACAATGAGCAGACTGACATTGCTTTTTACCCGCCGGGCAACCAGCATAACGAGCAGCAAGACGGCAGTACTGCCGACAATAGCGGCGAACACAGAGGAGAAACGTCCCGCCACACTCAATCCTGCAAACGTGGCACACAGCGTGGCAAACGCTACACCCAGACTTGCCCCCGACGACACGCCGAGCGTGTAGGGACCCGCCAGCGGGTTACGGAACAGGGTTTGCATCAGCAGTCCCGACACCGAGAGAGCCGCCCCTGCCAGAATGGCAGTAAGGGCTTTGGGCAAGCGGATATTGAGAAGAATCTGCTGTTCAACGGAGAGAGTTCCGTCCAAACCGCTCAGGCACAGCAGCGGGTTGAGCCATATAGATCCGCAGCACAGATCCAGCCATAGCAATATGAGGAGCGATAATGCCAATCCGGTAAATATGTATGTTTGCCTGCGCATAAGTGATCTGAAAAACCCATACAAAAGTACTACAAAATTCCGAAATATACAAACATAATCCCAAAAACGCCATAATACGGGCGAAAAGGCGGTTCCCCCGGCAGTTGGCACCAATCTTCCGCCGATACCGAAGACACCTCGTCTGCGGTATCGGGGCTGTTGGAACGTATGGAGACATGTGTAGAGACGAGTATGGAGACGTGAAGCGTAAGGCAGGTGCGCTTTGCGTACCGAGTGCCTGCGGGGTTTCCATAAGCCCGTGGGCGAAATGGGGTGCTCTCGTAGCAGAGTGAAAGCCTGTGGCATGAGCAAAACTTCTTATCGTCCCGCATCGTCAAAAAAACAGCACTGATTGTGTGTGGAGACGATGCGTCTCGCGTCGTCAAAAAAACGTCCTTTTTCTGAAAAAAGGAGGCTGTCTAACAAGTTAAAGAAACAGCGAAAAAACAAACAAGTCTGACGACTTGACCGCGGACGGGGGCGTCCGCGTCCCCGATCTCCTATGGTATAATTTTACAAAAAGCAACATCGAAAAAGAGACCACCTACACTTGTTAGACAGCCTCTTTTTCTTTCATTATTTATATATCCTATTATGCTTTTTGCAGGTACTCGTGCATGGCTTTGGCGGCGTGGCGACCGTCGGACATAGCGAGGATGACCGTGGCACCACCGCGGACGATGTCGCCGCCGGCAAAGAGCGTCGGGATAGACGACTGCATCGCGTCGTTCACCACAATCGTACCTTTCTTGCCTATTTCCAATCCTGCCACGCTGTGCGGGATAAGCGGGTTGGGACTGACACCCACGCTGACAATCACCAAATCAACAGGGATAGTAAGCGTTTGTCCCTCTACGGGTATGGGGCTGCGGCGTCCCGACTCGTCGGGTTCGCCCAACTCCATCACCTGCAGAACCGCCTCATTTACGCGCCCGTTGTCGTCGGCGTGGTACTCGATAGGGTTGTGCAAGGTAAGGAATTCGATACCCTCCTCTTTGGCGTGGCGCACCTCTTCGATACGCGCGGGCATCTCCTCCTCGGAACGGCGATAGACAATCATCGCCCGCTCTGCGCCCAAGCGTTTGGCGGTACGCACTGCGTCCATAGCGGTGTTTCCTCCGCCGATAACGGCTACATTCCTGCCGTAGAGCAAAGGCGTATCGGTAGCCGCATTGCTTGCGTCCATCAAGTTCACACGCGTGAGGTATTCGTTGCAAGAGAGGACGCCGTTCAGGTTCTCGCCGGGGATACCCATAAAACGCGGCAGACCCGCCCCCGAACCGACAAAGATAGCGGAGTAGCCTTCTTGATGCAGTTGGTCGGTGCTGATCGTCTTGCCGATAATGGTATCGGTGCGGAAAGTAACGCCGAGGGCTTTCAGTCCGTCGATCTCTGCATCAACAATGCGATTGGGCAGACGGAACTCGGGGATACCGTATTTGAGTACGCCGCCAATCTCGTGGAGAGCCTCAAAGACCGTCACTTCGTAGCCGTACTTCGCCATATCGCCGGCAAAAGCCAGTCCTGCCGGTCCCGACCCGACCACGGCTACTTTTTTGCCGTTCTTGGTTCTTTGTTCTTGGTTCTTTGTCGCTGCTGCGTGGTCTGCCACAAAGCGTTCCAGATAACCGATTGCCACGGGTTGGTGTCCCATCTTGAGGTGGATACACTGCGACTCGCACTGTTTCTCCTGCGGGCAGACACGACCGCATACGGCGGGCAGCGAAGAACTCTGCTTGATGACATCTGCCGCCGCTTGGATATTGCCCTGCTCCAGTTGCTTGATAAAACCCGGTATGTTGATATTCACGGGGCAGCCCTGCACGCAGGTGGGGGTCTTGCAGTTCAGGCAGCGGTGCGATTCGCAGATTGCCTGCTCGGGAGTAAGTCCCTGATTGACCTCGGCATGGATAGAGCGCACACGCACCTCGGGTGCCAGTTCGTTCATCTGTACACGCGGGATAGCCACACGGTCTTTGGCTGTACCGGCAAAAGGCTCTACATCAATATGCGACAGGGGTTCCGCAAGTGTGGTGTCGGTAGTGGTTTGCGGTTGGACAGTTGTGCCGTTGAGGTATGCCTGATAGGCTGCCGCCTCTTCGGCTTTGTATGACCGCAGGCGCGAGAGCATCTCGTCGAAATCGACTTGGTGGGCATCGAACTCCGGTCCATCGACGCAGACGAAACGCGTCTTCCCCCCCACCGTTACGCGACATGCGCCGCACATACCCGTGCCGTCCACCATAATGGTGTTGAGGCTTGCCTCGGTAGGCACGTTGTATTTCTGCGTGGTGATGGCAACAAACTTCATCATGATGGCGGGTCCGATAGTGATACACTTGTTCACTTTCTCGCGCTGAATCACCTGCTCGATGCCCTGCGTAACGAGTCCCTTCTGCCCCATAGAACCGTCGTCGGTCATAATGATGACCTCGTCGGAGAAACGGCTCAGTTGCTCTTTGAGGATAATCAGGTTTGCCGTGCGGGCAGCCAGTACGGTGATGACGCGGTTGCCTGCGGCTTTGAGTGCCTCGGCTATAGGTAGCATCGGAGCAGCCCCCACTCCACCGCACGCACAGACGACCGTGCCATAGTTCTCGATATGCGTGGCACGCCCGAGAGGACCGACCAAGTCTGCCAACTCGTTGCCCACATTGAGCGCACAGAGTTTGGCGGACGATACGCCGATACGCTGCACCACCAGGGTGATTGTACCCTTATCGGGGTCGGCATCCGCAATGGTGAGCGGCATACGCTCCGATCGACTGTCCACACGCACGATGACGAAATGTCCCGCCTTGCGGCTACGTGCAATGAGCGGAGCCTCAATAATCAGCTCCGCCACATTCTCCGAGAAAAATCGCTTGTTTAGTACTCGAAACATATCTCTCACTTAAAAGTATTTGGTCTCCGTACCCATAATGGAGGTTAGCAGGTTGTTTGCCAAGCGGCTTGCACCGAAACGGAAACATTGGTTATTGAGCCAGTCTGCACCGAGAATCTCTTTGACGAGAGTATAGTGTTGCACCGCCTCTTCGGTGGTACTGACGCCGCCTGCGGGCTTGTAGCAAACCTTTTGACCGGTCTTCTCGTACCAGTCCTTTATAGCATGGCACATCACATACGTAGCCTCGGGGGTGGCGTTCACGGCAATCTTCCCCGTAGAGGTCTTGATGAAGTCTGCACCTGCCGCCATAGCGAGGATAGAGGCTTTGTAGATATTCTCCGCTGTCTTCAGGGCACCCGTCTCAAGAATGACTTTGAGGTGCGCATGGCGGATAGCGGCTTTGATTTCGCTAATCTCATCGAAGACCTCCTGATACTTGCCCTCGAGGAACTTGCCAATAGAGATAACGATGTCAATCTCGGTAGCACCCGCAGCAACCGCCATAGCCGCTTCGGCTACTTTCACCTCTATAAAGGTCTGCGAAGCAGGGAACCCTGCCGCTACGGCAGCCAAACCGATAGGCTCGGTAAGCGTATTGGCAGCCGTCTCCACCAAAGCGGGATAGACGCACATAGCCGCTACGTTGGGTACACTGGGGAAATGCTTGCCAAACTCGTTCACTTTCTGCGCCATACCTGCCACTTTGGCGGTGGTATCGTCCCCGTTGAGGGTGGTCAGGTCTATCTGGTGGAGGCATTGTTTCCAAACCTCTACATTGTTGTTCTCTTCGAAATGCGCCTTGAGTATCTCGGCGGTCGCCGCTTTTACGTCTTCGTCCTTTTGGCTGCAGTTGTACTGCGCAAAGAGTTCTTCAAACTTCTCCATAGTATTGTATTGTTAGTTGTTTTCGTTGTTTGTGTTATTTATCATCTTTTTCCGGCAGGCGACCGATGATAGTCTCGTTGCCACGGACGGTATCCCCTACGGCGACAAACATCTCGGTATCCAACGGCAGGTACATATCCACACGCGAACCGAGTTTGATAAACCCAAGGTGGGTGTTGCGGTGCGACTGCTTGCCCGCCTTGGCGTAGGTAACGATACGGCGTGCCATAGCCCCCGCTACCTGACGGACGGCAATCCGCACCTTGTCAGGGGTCTCAATCACCACCAAAGAACGCTCGTTCTCGGTACTTGATTTGGGCAGCCATGCCCCTTTGTGGCGACCTTTCTGGTGCTCCGACACGAGGATAGTACCCTCGATAGGATACCAGTTGGCATGGACATTGAAAGGCGACATAAAGATACTGACTTGCAGACGCTCCTCGTGGAAATACTCGTTTTCCATTGTAGGCTCTACCACCACCACTTTGCCGTCGGCGGGAGCAATCAGGAAATCAGGGTCGTCCACCTCCAGCACACGTATGGGATTGCGGAAGAAATAGGTAACGAACACCAACAGCATTGCCGTGAGTATCAGCGTAATAGCAAATATCCAATGCGGGAAATAGAGGAATATAGGTACGTTGATTACAAAAAGCAGCAGCACCAATCCGAAAATCAAATTGCGTCCTTCACGGTGTATGTGTAAGCGTTTCATTTTACGTACTTTAATTCCATTGTGTATAGGGGAACTTTGCCAGCATCTCGGCGGCTTGGTCAATTCCGTTTTGCAGTTTCTTATCGAGCATCATCTTAAACATCATCGGCAAGTCGGCTTTCAGCGTTAGTTTGATGCGGGTATCGGTGGGAGTAACTTCTTTGAGTTGAATCCAGAAATTCATCTCCATAGGGATATTCTCCGCCCCGAACTTGATGGTGTCGTTCTCTATCTTGTCCACAATACGGATAGCAATCTTTTGCCCCAGTCCGTCCACTTTCATCCGCACACAATCTTCGCTGATCTCCAACTCCTGCACTTTGTCCTGCGGAATGAGGTCCTTGACACGGTTGAGGTTGTTGAGGTTGCTCAATACCCGATATATCTGTTCTGCCGAAGCAGCGGCAGATTGTATTTTGCTTTCGTATTTTACTTCAGACATACCTATGCTTAATTATGAATTATGAATTATGAATGATGAATGATTACTTCCATTTGGTGGGGTTCTTGTGCCAGTCTTGCAGTACTTTGAGGTCGCTGTCGGAGAAGATATGCTCTGCGGCAGCCACTTTGACCAAGGCATCAAAATTGGTAAGCGGCACCAATTCGACATCGGCATCGTGGAAGACACGTTTGGCAGAAGACATCTGGTAGTCGAATATCGTTACCACGCCCTCTATGGTGCAACCGTTGTTGCGCAGAGCCTCGACGACCTTCTTTACATTATCACCTGCATTCACCTGGTTCTCAATAATTACCACTTTCTGGCGCGGACGCAGGTCGCCCTCAATCTGGTTCTCCAGCCCGTGGTCTTTCGGAGTGGGATGTACGTATATATAGGGCAATGCCAGTTGCTCTGCCACCAATACGCCGTGTGCTATGGCATTGACCGCCACGCCGGCAATAACATCGGCATCGGGGTAGAGTTCCGCCACGGTTTTTGCCAATTCCAACTTGATGAAATTGCGCATATAGGTATAGGAGAATATCTTGCGGTCGTCGAAATAAATAGGCGATTTGCGGTTGTTTGCCCATACAAACGGGCTATTGACCTGAAGGCTGAAAGTCTTCAGTTGCAACAACTTCTTCGCCACAAGCAGTTCAAGGTTTTCCATAACAGGTTTGCGTTTTTAGGGGGCAAAGGTACAACTTTTTTCCCATATATACAAGAGAGGAGGTGTTTTACCAGGGCAACCGCATCAAA
>DKEG01000058.1:0-122 GCA_002452095.1 Bacteroidales bacterium UBA6828
TCTAAATGGACACTATATAACAGGTAGTGCGTGCTGCGCACAAAGCGATGCTTTGCACTACCTATTAGCAAAAAACACAACAATGTTGCGGCATACGGCGATTACCCAGCAGTTGGCACCAA
>DKEG01000058.1:242-21095 GCA_002452095.1 Bacteroidales bacterium UBA6828
GTCCGCGTCCCCGGCGGAAGACTGGTATCAACTTATGGGTAAACACCCGACATACTATAAGGAATCACCCGATAATAATCCGATAATAACCCGATGCTGTAATACGGATTGTTATATTCTATAAAGAATCACCTACTAATCACCTACTCCTGATAGTATGATGGTATGTTCAATATACACTGCTTTGTACAAATTAACCAATGTACCGCTTATATCGAACCGGCACTATCTACAAATTGATGACCTCTTCCCACGTGAGGTCGGCGGGATCGGTGGTAGAGGGGATATATCCCATCTCGGCTTTGGCTTTCTCTTGCGGGAAAGTGAAATAGGTACAGAGACACTCGCAAAGCAGTTCGCCTTCGGCACTCCAGATCTCGCCGACTACATACGCCACGTTGCGATGCTGCTCCTTAAGACGACCGCGAAGGGTGATATAAGGTTGGAGCGTGGAAACGGGTTTGTGGTAGCGGGTTTCCATCTTGGCTGTAACGCCTGCCGTTTGCAGTTTATGGAAGACCACCCAGCCGCATACCTCGTCCAACAAGACGGCTTGGACACCACCGTGGAGCGTATTGATCCACGACTGGTGGTTTTGCGTGGGATGCCATACGGAGACGACCTCGTCGCCGTCCTCATAGAAATGCATGTGGGTGCCGATAGGATTGGTCGGACAGCACCCGAAACAGTTGTAGCCCTCTACCCCGAGCCAAGGGTTGTGTATCAAACGCATAGTTGATTGGTGTTGTTTGTCCTACGCACCCTCGTCGAAAAGGGCTTGCAACATTGAAACCCGTTGCACGAGTTTAGGTTGCCGCCTTTTCGCCTCTCTGTCCAAGGAGTTCTACTCAAGCCTCAGGCTTTCGTATCGGAAATCCGCAAGAAAGCGGTATTTCCTTCACTACAAAATAAATTTTGCGGAGCCTCTTGAGGCGGTGCGAGAGAAATAAAGGATATTAAAGAAAACTATTTTTCCGCGGGCGAGGGCGCCCGCGTCCCCGGCGCACCTTATCATTTGATGACGCGCTCGGGTTGGAGGATGACGCGGATGGATTTGCCGACGTTGATAAGATGGTCGGCGATACGCTCTGAGTCGCTGGCGAACTCCAGATACTGGGCACCGACGGTGGGGTTATACTCGTTGCGGGAGAGACGCTCCACGTTCTTGTCCGCCATTTTGTCGGTCATCTCGTCCACTATGTCCTCCATCTTGTTTGCCTCGTTGAGGGCATCGACGCTGACCTCCATATAGGCTTTCATCACGTTTTGATAGACGGAGAAAACGCTTTCGCGCACCTGTTCGATTTCCTCTTTTACCTGCTCGGAGAATGCAAGGTTATGGTCGCGCAAGACCTCGGCATACTCGATGATATTGGTGGCATAGTCGCCGATACGCTCCAAGTCGCCGATACAGCGAATCATAGAAGACAGGTAGCGGTGGTCAACCTCATTGAGGGGCTTGGAGTTAAGACGGACGACATACTGAATGAGATAGTTATTCAGGTAGTTGAGTTGCGCTTCGTTGCGGTTGAAATCGTCTTTCTGACGGAAATCGAGGTTCGAAATCATATAAACAGCGATGTCGTAGTTGTGCATAGCGACCGCAGCCATGTGTTCAATCTCGAGTTTGACCTGACGCACAGCGATAATAGGCGTGCGGAGCATCTTGTCGTCCACAAAATAGAAATGCGGTTTGGCAGCCTGGCCCTCCTCCTCGGAGAGGTTGTCGGGAATGATAGCACAAACGGTTTTGACCAGGAGGTTAGTAAGCGGCAAGATGATGATGACCGTGAGACAGTTGAAGATAGTATGGAACATAGCCAACTGTACCTGCGGCGCATTTGGGAACATATCCTCGAATATTGTACCGAAACTGATCTGCCCCTTGGTAACGAGATACATAACAAGGGCAGCAAGCAAAAAGACCACTACACCGAAGCAGTTGAAGATCAAGTGCATAAGAGCAGTACGTTTGGCATTTTTGCCACTTGTCATACCGGCAATAATCGCCACGACGCATGAACCGATATTGGAACCGAGTGTGAGATAGATACCTTGGTTGAGGGAAATAAGCCCCGTTACCACCATAGTGATTGCTACCGAGGTCATCACGGACGAGGACTGGATAATCGCCGTAAAGATAGCCCCGATAAGCACCAAAAGAATCGGGTTGCTGATAGAGGCAAGGAAGACTTTGACCGCATCCATCCGTGCGAAATCCTCCATAGAGCCCGACATCATACCCAATCCGACGAAGAGCATACCGAAGCCCGTGAGGATACCGCCAGCCGTTTTCCACGAGTCGCGCTTGCTAAAAAGCCCGATGAATGCGCCGATACCTGCGAATGCAGCAAAGATAGTGGTAGTGGACAAACCGCCCTCGGAAGTGAGACCGAGCGCGACAATCTGCGCCGTGATAGTAGTACCGATATTGGCACCATAGATGATAGTCGCCGCCTGGCTGAGGGACATAATACCCACATTGACGAAACCGATAACCATTACCGTAGTGGCTCCCGAAGACTGGATAGCCGCCGTACTGAGGGCACCGATACCGACACCTATCAGTTTGTTGTTTCCGACCTTGGAGAACAGAGCCTTGAGGTGCTCACTACTTGCCGATTCCAAATTGCCGGACATCATCTGGCATGCCACCAAGAAGATACCAATACCCGCAATGAGCATCAAAATAGCCGTTATTGCCGTTACTAACATATTTATTGTATAGTTTTTTTATAGAAGTTCTAGAGGTTCTAGTATAATCTAGGATTTGATTAGGGCGTGGTTTTTGAAGCCGTCGATGTAGATCTGCAAGGGCTTTTCGAAACGCACGTGGCGGACCAGGTCGGTCTCTTCAATAGCAGGTAGAGCGTCCAATTGCGCCGCATTGAACGTATCTTGCGGACGCGCAAACGAGTCCACATTGATATATCCGACATTGAAAGAGGTCATATTCTGGAAGAAATGGGAGCCCTGACTCGGATCGATACGGAAATCGGGCAGGCTGCACTCCACCAGGGCTTTCGCCTCACTGATGTCGCTCCACTGAACCGGCACCCCGAGCGTAGGAATCTGCGAGCCCCAACGTCCGTATCCGATAAGGACATAATTACGCCCCTCCTGCCGCATACGCGCGTTCCACGCACGCAAAGTGTCCGCCATCTCTCGCGTGCGCAATATATTAAAATTATCCCGACGAAGATAAATTACATCGGTAATTCCTTCTACTTCGCCTACTCCGAGAGCACTATCCGAGCAGATAATCGGTGCGCTTTCATCTATATTTTTCCAGTCCACCTTCGCTGTCAGTCCGTCCGCTGAAATGGGGCGAATCTGCAAGACATTGAAGATAGCGGGTTCCTGCATCAGATTGGCAGCAAACTCGATTTCCACCGGGCATTTGATTTCCGCTGCAGCAATATCCAACAGGTGCGAAACGATGTCTGCCAATGGGAACGTGTTGAATTTCAATATGGGGGCAAACGTGAGACAACGCGATCCAGAGACATAGCACGAATCCACCATACGCATATTCTCGTAATCAAACGTGGATGCCACCTTCTTAAGGGACTCGAACTGCTCACAATCCGCCACGGAGAAACGCTGCAGATTGACCGCATCATCAATAGAAGTCTTGAACCGCTCGGGGGCAAGGCAGAGGGCAAGCATGGTCTGCTGGGTCTCGCGCATAGCCAAATCGGGCGTGGAGGTCTGCATTACGTGCTTCGGGTAGCGAGGCGAGAAACGGAGTACCTGCTCGCCGTCCACCACGGTTTTGCCCAGACCATACGCCACCTTGACGATACCGTCCTCGGGTTTCTCGTAGCCGACGGGGTAAAAATTGATGCTGCGTGCCACACCGCTGATGGTCGGAAAGTAGTAATTTCCTTCGGTTTCACCGCATACTTCCTGCACCACAATCGCCATTTTCTCCTCGGAAAGGACATTGGCAGTGGAAGCGATATAGCCACGCGAGGCAGAGAAATAGACCGAAGCATAGACCGACTTGATCGCCTTGCTGAGCAGACGCAGTTGCTGGTCCTCGTTCTCGGTATGGGGAATCATATAGGTGGAATAGACACCTGCAAACGGCTGATAGTAGGAGTCTTCCAACTTACTGGACGAGCGCACCGCCAAGGGGCGGTGTGCCACACGGATAAACCGACGCAACGCCTCGGTAAGGTCTTGCGGCAACGTGGACGCCACGAACTCGGACAATATCTCGTCGTCGGAAATATCCGAATTGATAACGTATTGCAGCCCGTTGTCGTGGATAAACGTATCGAAGGAATCGGTGGTTATTACGAATGTACGGGGTACGAGAACACGCACATTCTCCCAGCGGTCGTAGAGGTCGTATTTCTGCAAGATATGGTTGAGAAACGCCAGTCCGCGTCCTTTACCGCCCAACGCCCCGGCACCATACCGCGCGAACCAGATCGTATCATTGTAGGTATCGGGGTGGTATTTTGCGACTACGCCGAGTGCCTGATTGATACGGTAGTCGTGAATGGTCTTGATATTGATAGCACGGATATGCTCAATATCCGAGTCGTCCTTGATAGTAAGCGGACTCACCTGTTTGCCCACTGCAAAAAGCCCACGCGCAAAGAGCCACTTACTCAGGTAGTTGTTGTCCGACAAGCGACGGAACGCACGGGGCGAAATGGTAGAAATAATATGCTCAAAGCCCTCCAGATCGTTGGCACGCGCTATCTCCCCACCCGTGTCCGGATCAATAGCCACAAAGTCGCCGAAACCGAACTCCCGCCCGATATATTCACTCAGTTCCTGAGTAAGCGTCTTTGATTTCTTAACAATAAAGCCCACGTGCAACTGATTGGCAATAAGCCGCATAGACTCTTGCGAGGATTGCAAAAGGAACGGCATAGTGGGGTTGTCGGCACGTATGATACGGCACAAATCGACACCCGCATCGAGTTTTTCCGCCGACGAGGGGTCGCCCTTGTGTACCACAAAGCCGATGTCGGAGATGACACCAATGATATTGTCGCGATAGCGGTTGTAGAGCGCGAGTGCCTCGTCGTAGCAGGTAGCCATCAGCACCTTGGGCCGCGCACGCTTGCGCAGGAGTTGCTGCTTCTCGTTGAGCGCATCGCGAATGGCGATGCTGTTCTGCTGGAGTACCAGTTTATACAACAACGGCAAATAGGTGGAATAGTAGCGCACCGAATCCTCGACCAAGATAATCGCCCGCACCCCTTCCTCGAGAATGTCGTGGTCGGCATTCATACGGTCTTCGAGCAGTTTGATAATGGCGATAATGAGGTCGGCGGAGTTGTTCCAACAGAAAAAATAGTCAATGTACTGCCGTTTGTGGTCGGCAATATTGCGATAGGTCTGTTTGGAAAAAGCAGAGAGCAACACGATGGGAGTATCGGGGGAGAGACGTTTCATACTCTCTGCAAAATCGAACACATCGAGACTGCCGGCATTGTTCATCGTAATGACAAGGTCGAACTGCTCGCCCTGCTGCGCCATTCCGAGAGCCTGCACCGTGGTCTCCGCACGGAGAATAGCGGGCGGATTGCTCAAGTTGAGCGAGGCATATTCCTGTGCAATCTGCACATCAATATGCCCGTCTTCCTCCAAAGCAAAACTATCATAGTTATTGCAAACAAGGAGGATACGCCGTACCCTCCGCACCATAAGTGATGTATAATCGCCGCTTTCCATTGATTATCTTAAACCAATATAACTATGCTGTATATTTCCGCGGACGAGGCGTCCGCGTCACCGATAACTACAAAATAACAAGAGACTGTCTGACTTAAATATCAGACAGCCTCTTGTATCTTTATTACACTATACCCTGCTCTACTATGGCATTAGCCACTTTCATAAAGCCGGCAATATTGGCACCCTTGACATAGTTGATATATCCGTCCTGCTCCGTGCCGTATTTGAGGCACGCTGCGTGGATGTCCGCCATAATGGTATGCAAGCGCTCGTCCACCTCTTCGGCAGTCCATTTGAGACGCATAGAGTTCTGCGTCATCTCCAAGCCCGAGGTAGCCACACCGCCGGCATTGCTTGCCTTACCCGGGCTGTAGAGGATATGCGCCTGCTGGAAAAGTGCGATGGCTTCGGGCGTAGTAGGCATATTCGCGCCCTCAACCACACAGGTGCAACCATTTTTGAGCAGTTGCTCCGCATCGTGCTTCTCCACCTCGTTTTGGGTAGCGCACGGCATAGCGATGTCGCAGGGAATACCCCATGGACGCTGTCCCTCGAAATACTGTGCGGTCGGATATTTGGACACATACTCCTTGATACGCCCGCGGCGGATATTTTTTAACTCAAATACATAAGCCATTTTCTCCTCGGTCATACCATCGGGATCGTAAACAAATCCGTTGGAATCGCTCAAAGTAAGCACTTTGGCACCGAGACGCATCGCTTTCTGCGCAGCAAACTGCGCCACGTTGCCCGCACCGGAGATACAAACACGCTTGCCCTCGAAAGTCTCACCGCGGGTAGCCAGCATTGCCTGTGCAAAATAGCATACACCGTAGCCCGTAGCCTCGGGACGCATCAGGCTTCCGCCCCAGTTCTGCCCCTTGCCCGTGAGTGTACCTGTAAACTCGTCACGGAGACGTTTGTACTGACCGAACATATAGCCTATCTCGCGTCCGCCTACACCAATATCCCCCGCAGGGACATCGGTATCGGCACCAATATGGCGTTGCAATTCGGTCATAAACGACTGGCAGAAACGCATCACCTCGGCATCGGATTTGCCGCGCGGCGAGAAATCGGAACCGCCTTTCGCACCGCCCATCGGAAGAGTGGTCAGTGCATTCTTGAACGTCTGCTCGAAAGCGAGGAACTTCATAATGCTCAGATTGACACTGCTATGGAAACGGATACCGCCTTTGTACGGACCGATGGCACTATTCATCTGAACACGAAAACCGCGGTTGATTTGCACCTCACCGCGGTCGTCCACCCAAGGCACACGGAACATAATCACGCGTTCGGGCTCTACCATACGTTCCAACACTTTCTGCTCGCGCAGATACGGATACGCCATCACCATCGGTGCAACGCTTTCCAGCACTTCCTTTACTGCCTGGTGAAACTCGCTTTCACCGGGATTCTTTTGTACGAGGGCCGCCATAAAACCGTCCACGTACGCTTGTGTTACCTTGTCCAACATAAGACTAATACTATTTAGAGAGTTTGGTTGTACCGAAATTGCATCCGTTCCGCCCCGAAAAGCGAACCCCGCGAAATCAGCGACAAAGGTACACATTTTTTTTCATTCTCACAACACAAAAAAGAGGGTGTCTAACAAGTTAAAAAGAATACCTGTTCTTCAGAAAAAGATTGCTCTTGACGACGCGAGCCGCGTCGTCTCCCACCAAAATAAGGGACTGCCTACACTTGTCAGGCAGTCCCTAAAGAATGTTTTTGAGCAGTGATTATTTCAGCAACTGACCGGCAGCGTTGTAGGTGTTGCCGTTGCGCTCGATGAGGAGAACACCATTAACAAGACGTTTGGTTGCATTGATGGTGGTGGTCTCTGCATTTTGGAGAGCGGTTTCGACTTTCTCGGTAGAGATGGTCAGACCATCGAGAGCAAAGTAAGTCGGCGTATTGATTCCCCATTCACCTTTATCCGTTGAAGTCATACGGAAACTCAATCCGTTGCAGGCATCCAAAGCGGACAAATCCACTTTCTCCCAACCTTGGTTGAACTTGCCATCTACAGCAAGATAGTACACCACGCTCTTGCCGACTTCTACATACTGATTGTTGATACCCGTGATAATCAATGCCAAAGTATCTTTGTCGGTGAACGGACGTGCCGGATACATAGTCTCTTTTAACGCTTTCAATGTATTGGAACTCTGGCAGATATAAACCTCTTTTGTATAGTATGCATCATCAAAGACAATGACATTTGAGGACGGATAATCCGTACTGTCGTTGGTGAAAAACTCCGAATAATACCCTACGACAAACGGTGTACCTTCACCTTGAAGTCCGCCTTTGGCAGCACACTCAAACTGATTACCCGTATCAGTATTCTTCTTGCTAAAAGTAAAACCTTCCCAACTCGTACCTCCCCAACTATTTCCGCCGGGCAAATGACTGAACATAAAAGCATAGTCATTGGTAAAAATAAACGGACTCCAACGATAGTCCGTACTGTAGGTACTATCCATTATGTTTTCTGCATTATACTCAATGCCTGCATAGTCCGCATTGACGGCAGTAGCCAAATTGAGTGTAATTTCTTCAGCCTGCGCGGAAAGAGCGAGCATGGCTGCGCAAAAAAGGAAAAGTTTTTTCATTTTGTTTTTGTTGTTAAAATTGTTTGTTATTCAGTTGATTATTCTATATATAAGAAACGCCTATCCTCCGCTCCTTTCTACGTCCTTTCTACGTAATTCCTATTACATGGATAAACATTAATTATCGTTAATCAGACGTTAATTTGGCAGTAAGGAAATTAAGGTCTATAAGGTCATTAAGGACTTTAAGGACGGGGGGACATTCATAATTCATAATTCATAATTCATAATTCATAATTCATAATTCATAATTCATAACTCATAACTCCTAATTCCTAATTCCTAATTGATATGGAGGTCGATGGCACCGGTGATTTCGGTAGAGATTTCGCCAGTACCGGCAATAGTGTTCCAATAGTCTATGGCGGTTACTACGCGAATAAAATCAACAGAGGGTAAGACAACAGGATTGCCATCGGTATCGACCGCCCACGATATGTCAAAACTTGTGCCAAGAGTATCGGTGTTCAGTTTGTTGTCGGCATATCCGTATTCAAGGACACGCTGCACATACATATTGCTGATTTTCTCGGTCGTATTTGCCAGACGGACGCCCTCGAATGTAATGGCATCCTCGGCAAGCCACTGCGGGTAATAGGGCTGCTTATGGAAAGCGTTTTGGAGCGTGTCGCCCGCACGAGTATAGGTCTTTTGGTAGTGGTGGTCGGTAGTAGGATTGTCGTACTCGCTGCCCCGCAGTTCGTACCACGTGTCGTCAGGAATACCATTGCGATTGACATCGCGGGAGACATAGACAATGCCCGGTTCGCTGCTGCCGTATTGAGTGTTGTCGCTCAGATAAAAGGCATTGCCTAGTATTTGGAAATCCCGTTCTCCCAGCACATTGCGCACAGCATGGTCGAAACCGAAAGTGATATATCCTCCCCATCCGCCAATGGTAATCATTCCGCCGTTGTTGTTGGCAATCGCCTCCTCGCACTTGCGGCACATCGCCTCAGCATCATCGCCCTCTGCATACTTGGGCAGGACATTGACAAACTGCCCCATAGCGGGCATATACTCATACACGTGCGCAAGATATTTGCCGCCCGTGGTGGTCGTTGTATCGGGGGCGGGCAAGTCGTTTTGCACCCCTACAAGGCAGAGATGCCCCGGAATGTCGCCTGTTTTCACCTGCCAGCGGTGCAAGCCCGAGAGGGAATAACTATGGAGCGTACCCGAAGAGACATAGTTCTTCGCATCGGTGATATAGATACCGGTCGGCGTTGCCAACAAACCAAACGGCATCTCGTACGTTTGCATATCGGAGGAAATCGAGTTCTGCGGGGTAATTTGGAGCGTCTGCGTATTGATGATAGAAAGCGTTTTTGCCTTGGCGTCCAGCACATAGAGCGAGTCGCCCAACAGGGAGATATTGTCGCACTGAACGGCAAAACGCTTCGTCACCATATCGCCCTCCACGACCGTAAGCGATGGGGCGACATCGCTATAATTGCCACGGCAGGTAACCCACAATTTGCCGTATCTGTCCACACGCACCATATACGGATTGAGTCCGACGGGAATGGTCTTGATTTCCTTGAAAGAGGTAAGGTCTATCACCGAGAGCGTGGAGTCGTAGCGATTGGTAAGGTAGCCGCCCGAGTTGCAGACATAGATACGGTTGCCGAATATGGTCAGTTCGTCGGGCTGGTGCCCCACCTTGACCTCTCGGGTAACCTGCAACGTAGCCGTATCGACCTCATACACAGAGCCTAACATATCCGGATCGACCATTGAACCGACATAGGCAGATACATACGCCTTGCCGTCGGCAAAAGCGAGATAGCGGCAGTTGGGCAAGTCCACCTGCCCGATACGACGTGCCTGCAGGTCCATCACCTCCACCTTGTGGCTACAGTTGATGACGGCATAGAGACGGCTGCCATACGCCTTGATGTCGTTGCCCACATCACCAAGTTCCTTGACTTGATTGGGGTTTTGCAGACCATAGATATTGCTTGTATAGACACCTGTCCGGAGGTTCATATAGTCGATACGCGCCTTGTTGGAGCCCATATTGCCCTCGTTGAGGACATACAGCCCGCCGGGCATAGTGTCCGTAGTAACGACTTCGTTGCCTGACGGATAGACCACATCATCCGTGCGGCAGGAGGGGAGCAATGCACAATGCACAATGCACAATGCACAAATCCAAATAGGTATTCCGTTCTTCATTTTTTCTCCATTAAAGACCATTAAAGTTCCATTAAAAACGTTTGCGGGGTTATGGCTCCGTTAATTACCGCTAATTGACCGTTAATTCTTCATTCATCATTCATAATTCGTCATTAGAAGCGGTATGCGAGGGTGCAGCGGAAATTTTGTTTGGGCATGGGGTAGTTTTGGATGACCTCGTAGTCCTGACCAAGGAGGTTGTTGATCTCGAGGGTCAGTTTGAGAGTATGGCGCTGGCAGACAGTCCACTCGCCGTACAGACTGAGGTCGTGGGTGTACCAGGGCTGCACATAGTTGTATGCCGTATTCTCCTGTTGCCCGTAGCGCTCGCCCACATAGATAAACGAGTAATTCAACCCATACCGGTCGCCACGGCGGGCGGTATAGTCCAGCCCCGCCACCGCACTGCCGCTATGCCACGGGATATACGGAATCTGATTATTATAATAGGTGTCTGCGGGATTGGTAACGTCTATCGCCGTCTGATAGGTGTAATTCAGCCTCATTCGCAGCACAAAACGCATAGGCAACGACAGCGACAAGTCCGCTTTAGCGTCCACACCGTTTATTTTCACCAAGCCGAGATTGAGCATTGTCCAACGGAATTGCTGCCCCTTGGGATAGGCAATAATTTTGTCGGACACCCTGTTGTAGTAGTACGACACCGACAGGAGCAGGTTCTGCACCATCTGTTTCCGCAGGCGATAGGTCAGATCCACGCTATGCTGCCGTGCCAACTCGGGGCGCAAGTCGGCATTGCCCATATCGGTGTAGTAGAGGTCGTTGAAAGTGGGATAACGGTAGGACTGTTTGTAAAACGCATTGAGACTCAAATCGATAGTGTGCCACGGGCGCAGACTGAGGAACACTCCGGGCGTAACACGCGGGCTATTGTTGTCCACCTGCGTCATCAGCACCGAGGCTTGCACACGCAGATAGTCCTGCACATTCCATGCCGATGCCACACTCAACCAGTGCGAATAGCGATGGAAATACTCGCAGTCGGCATCCAAGAGCAAATTCTCACGGCAGAGATGGTTATACTGGAAATCGTATGCCACGCTCATATCCCACCAGCGGAAAAGCATCACCTTCTGCGCCAGCGACAGGTATAATTCCTGCTGGAGATACTGATTGTCAGCAGGCAGAAGCCGCTCGTCGTAATTGACGTAATGCGTATAATCGTTGGCATATTTGAGCAGTCCGCGCAGGCTCCAACGCCCGAAATACTCGTCCTGCCATTGCACCTGCCCGAAGGTGTTTCTGTCCCACAGCCGCTCGCCGTTGCGCCACACGTTGTTCACGATCGCCCCCGGCACCCCGCGCTCGGAATAGTAGTTGTACAGGTGCAGCCGCCAGAAGCCCGTATTGGAATAGTAGTGGTGCAGTCCCGCCTCGGTGCGCACGGCATTGATGTCGCCGTTCTGCCGCACCGCCGTGGTATCGTACGCCACCTGTCCGTCGGGTAGCACACGTCTGTAGCGGAATGGATATTTGCCGTCCGAATAGACATATTCGGCATCCAGCGTCAGGCTCAAGCCCTCCGCCAAACGCACGTCCACGCCCACTGCGGGGTTAGCCAGCGCAAAACTGCCTGCACGCATCTGCGCACGCACGTGTACTTTCTCATTTTTTTTGAAATAGGGTTTGCGAGTGGTCAGATAGACATTGCCTGCGCTGCCGAACTCGCGAGCCGACTGCCAGATGTCGGATTTCTGCCCGTTGTAGAGCGCAATCTCCTCCATATTATCAAGCGAGAAGCGCCCCAAGTCCACCTGCCCGTTCTGTGCGTTGCCGAGTTGCACACCGTTGTAATACACCGCCGTATGCCGGCTGCCCATTGAACGCACGTTGATAGTCTTGATGCCGCCCACTCCGCCGTAGTCTTTGAGTTGTACGCCCGAGAAATAGCGCAAAGCGTCCGCTACCGACAGCGAATTGAGCCGCTGCAGTTCCGATCCCTGCAGCGTTTGCGGAATGATAATATCTTTGCTCAACGTGCGTGCCGTAACCATCACTTCGTCCACGTTGAACAACGCAGACACCGAATCCGTATGCGTTTGCGCACACAAAAACACGCCACAAAGCGCAGTAAACCATATTGCAGACAGAATTTTCTTCATTCATTGCCCTGCTCCAATCCTCGAGAGCAGCCAACAGCCCGACAGGCATATCCGGCAGGTCTTCTGACTTGTTGCTCCTTTGCCCGACCTTCCCGCCCCGCAGGGCAGTGGTCATAGAAACGGGCTGCGGATTGCAACTCACAGCAGCGGGTCTGTACAGGATTTACACCTGTTTCCCTTATCCAAATACACCGCAAAGGTACACTTTTTTTTCGGATTGTACAAAAATACAAGCAAATAGGCAGGGAAACCGCATAAAAAAAACACAGGTTGCCCGAAGACAACCTGTGTTTTTTATACATTGAAATGCAATGCTTATTCTACAACAGTCCCCAATACATTGAATACCGTACCATCGGCCATCACGAGTTGCAACTGCCCGTCAGCGGTAATCACTTTCTTTGCCGTTTGCAGCACCTTTGCGTCCTCAAGAGCCGTCAGTTCCTCGCCTGTAAGGCAGTCAAGCTGCTGTATTGTACATAGTTGGTCTTTCTTTGCTGCATCAAAACCGGTAATCTGGTAGCAGGCATTTGCGGTGATATCTTTGATGTCAACGGTTTGACCATATTTCCCTTTATAACCGGCTTTTTCATCCCAACCGCTTACTTTGCCGGCCAAGAAACTTACATTGAATTTCTTCAGTTTGTCCACTTGGAGTACATAATAATCACCCGATTTGGACATAGCGATAAATTGCGGTTCAACCCCGTCTGCCCATACATAACCCGTCAGGTTGATGCTGGCTTTGAGTTTGGGAGTACCATCTGCATTCGTGCCGTTTGTAGTAGCGGTGTTCCATACTGCAGTTGTATCCAGTTTCTCGTTTGTAGGTATCTTGGCACGCAGCATAATCGGCGCATCGGAGCAGTCTTGTTTAACCAAATAGTAAGCATCGGTCAGCACTACATCTTCGTAGTTGTCCTCACCTGTATAATCCGGCTTTTGTGCTTTAATATTCTTGCTGCCGATAGCCTTTACCTCCACTTTCTCCTCCGAGAAACCGAAACCGCAAGCCATCATCTTCGATCCTGCAGTACCCACGATATAGTTTTCTGCATCAGCATATACAGGCACAATCAGTACACCCACGCCATTAATTGTATAGTTGCCGCCAAGAACGGTACAAGGCATTGGGGGAGGAGCCATCAACTCGTTGTATTCGCCGGTACCTACATACTCTACGCAGATACCGCCATTCGGCTTACCGAACGCTGCACCTGTGTTACGCGACATAGACAGGTATTGGAAACCTACCATCGTGCCGTCTACCGTACCATTAGCCTCCTCTACACCCTCGAATACAAACTGCTGCTTGTTCGGAGTAGATTTAACAGCCACATAGAGATAACCGTCTTTCTTGACATTTACCTTGAAGCAGGCACCCGCATTCGGGCATTTCATATCAATAACGGGGTTGGCACCGCCGGCGGTCGGGTTGTCCTGACCTTGGATACGCTGAGTGGTGTAATCAACCGTTACATCGCCAATCTGCAGATGGCTGTATGCCGTATCCGTCATCATACCTACCACTTTGTATGTGGTCTCATACGCATTGTACACGGTGAAATTGGTACCCTCTACCAGTTTCTCACCTTTAGCCACTTCAACTTTGTCCTTGGAGGTAAACTCCTTACCCGCAGCGTTCTTGTCGCCTGCGGTAGGCAGATAGTGGAAATCCACGCCTGCCGTCATGCTCATGCTCATTGCCAAAGCAGAAGCAAAAAAGAATAACTTCTTCATGATAAATTTTGTTTAGTTAGTAAAATATAGTGAGATTAACTCTGCTCTTTCTTTTTCCCGACAAAACTGTTGCTGAAAATGACCTTTTTGCGTCCTTCTTTACCAAAACTGGAAAAATACATCGTGGCTTTCCCGTCGCTGCTCAAACGACCATAAAACTGTGCCCCGATTCCATTGCTTCCGCTCTTGTCATTGTTGAAGACTATGTCATCGCCCGCATGCGCCACGTTGGTCAGTCCGCGCAAATTCCACTTGGCTTCCTCCGAACGCACATAGATAAAACTCTGGTTTGCCAATGTATCCTTAAATACCTGAAACTCAATCGTTCCTTTATAGAGAGTCTCTTTGCCGGAAAGAGATGAAACGCTTGTCCACGTACCTTCATACACACCTACCGCATCCTGCGCAGCGGTATGTTCATAGATACGTACTTCGTCTTTCGGTGTACAAGCAGCCACTATCGCTGCCATTGACAGCAGTACATATTGTATTTTCTTCATATCCAATAGCATTTTTATTCGGTTAATATCCTTTGTTTTGGTCTGCCTCGGTCAGCGCATTATTGGCGTTGATTTCGGCTTGCGGAATAGGCTTGTACCATTTGATGTCGCCGCTGGCATTGCTCATACGCCCCAACGCATTCCCTGCCAGGTCGGCATTGAAAAGGTTGTTGTAGCGCACCAACTGATGCGTACGGCGCAAGTCTATCCAACGGTGTCCCTCGGCATAGAGTTCACGCGCACGCTCGTCCAATACAAGGTCTATCGGGGTATTGGAAAAGCCGGAATAGACAGAAGCGTAAGGCGAAACATACGAAGCGAAATCCGTAGCAGCGACACCCGCACGCGCACGTACATCATTGATATACTGCTCGGCTGTAGCCTGCTCACCCGACATCAAGGCTGCCTCGGCTGCCACTAAATAGAGATCCGACAGATGCAGCACCACAATGTCGCGATACCCGTTGGTCTTATTCACCGCAATAGCCGATGAATTAGGGTCGTCAAACTTCTTCACCACCGGTGCGGAGAACATACCCGGATTATCCTTTACATAGGTTGCATAATCATACTCTGTACCATTCACCCACATCTTCGGATAACTCATCACAATCACAGCGGGTTCATTCACGCACTCGCCTTTCTCCAACCGTTTGGCATTGGCACTTTTGTATGCTGCAGCATCCGAAGTGCTTGCCGTACCGGGATAGACACGCAACAGAATAGGCAACGTATCCTTGGCTGCCGCATCGGCATTATAGTAAGCATAGTAGCCCTCTGTACCCCACCCGCCTTTGGTAGAGTTGTACATCGTAGTCATAAACGTAGCGTCATAGCGTTGGTCGTCGGTCGTCCATAGGTAACTCGATTTGGGGTTCGAAGCGTGCATACCGTCCACGTATTTCTCGCCCGTAGAGGTGCAGTCGCCATAGTAACTGCCAAACGTATTCTGCAAACCGTGTCCGCCCGTTTTCAGTTCGCCCGGCCACCCTGCACGATCGTATTGTACAGCGAAAATCACTTCCGCATTGCCCTCATTGGCAGGACTCCATTTCTCCTCGAAAGGCATTGTCAGTTCCTGGCTGTTAATCGCCTGTTTTGCCCAACGGAGTGCCTCTTTGAAATAGGTGTCGTCCTGTATGGTATAGGTTCCCTGTACGGCATCGGTAACCGTGGTTCCAAGGTCCCAGCCTGCCGCCAGACAGACCTTTGCCAATAGTGCCTTTACGGCACGTTGCGATGCTACACCCGTGGTGTTCTCCGCTGCCAACGATGCATCATCGGAAATAGCGGTTAAATCGGAAATCAGACTCTTGTAAAACTCCGACAACTCCGTGCGGGGGTAATTGCGCTCGCTGCCGTTGATATAAGTGCTGCTATAAGGCACACCGCCGAATTCCTGGCTCAATATATAGTAGCAGTAACTGCGCACAAACACCATCTCGGCTTTGTATTTGCCGTCTTTGTCGTAAAAGATTGTGGCATTCGCCATATTGATACAGGCATACAAATCGGAATAAAGCGATTTTACATCCGTGTTCTCGGGAGTAATCGTGTATTGGTCAAACTGCGTCCCTGTCTTCTTGTTGCTCGGCATATACAGGTCAACCCCCTCTTCATACACATCTACACGCGCAGCAACAGGCTTCAGTAACGAATAGGTATACACACGCAGAGTGGATGCATCCTCGCTAAAGTATTTTTCGGCAGATTGTCCGCCGGCAGTCTTGTTCTCAGGAGTCAGAAAACTATCGCAACCGCTCGACAGCAGCCCGCCAAACAGCAATGCACAGACAAATATATTCTTTGTTTTCATAATATAGTATTCTTTTTTAGAATTTGAGACTCAAACCTACTTGTGTGTTGATGGTGGCAGGCGCATCGTTCTGCAGCGGTGTGCTTGCCCATTCGGGGTCGAAACCCTGATACTTGGTAAAACAGAACGGGTTCGTAACCGTGCAGTAGATACGCAGTTTCTGGATATGCAGTTTGTCCAACGCTTTCTTTGGCAGGCTGTATGCCAAAGTGATATATTTCACTTTCAGGAAACTGGCATCCGTAATCTTGTTGCAGCCGTCCAACCAGTACGAGTTGCCGATACCCGAGTTGCTCGCCGCATTGTTCGGGAAAGGATACGTACCATAGTGCGTCGTCTCTTGGTAAACAGGATTGATAAACGTACCGTTTTCTGCAATACCGTCACAGTCAATCAGCGTACCTGCGGGAATATAATAGTCCATATTCATACGCATACGCCCGCGGTCGGAATAGTTGAGATACTCGCCGTAGAACTCCGATTCTACCGTCTGCCCGTATTTTCCGTAGAGCGAGAACGCAAACTCTATACCTTTCCATGTCAGCGTCGAGGTCAGCGAACCCGTGATTTTCGGGTCGGACGAATAGACTTTCTTGTCTGCGTCCGAAAACTTGCCGTCGCCGTTCACATCTTTGATAATCGGCTGTCCTTCCGTCCAACCGTAGCAGGTATAGTAATAGTCCGCCTCTTTCATCTCCGTACCGGGGGTCAGCCCTTTCTGCTTGGCTATGTCGTTATCGGGTACAGCCATCATCTTGTCGCTCACAATGCCGTCCCATTGGTAGCCGTACACGTTGTTGATCGACTTGCCGATAAACAACCCGTCGTTGGGCAGGTCAGTACCCGATCCGTTGATTTCCAACACCTCGTTATGGTTGTGCGCCAAGGTAAACGCTGTTTCCCAACGCCAACCATTCACATCCACATTCACGGTCTTCAAACCGATTTCGATACCACGGTTCAGCACCGAACCCACATTTGTTACCACAGTCTGTCCGCCGGCTTCCAACGGCAGTTCCACCGAATAGAGCAGGTCGCTCGACACCTTGTTATAAAAATCTATCGTACCGGTTACACGGTCGCGAACAAAACCGAAATCCACACCCGCATTCCACTCGCTACTCGTTTCCCATGTCAGGTTTTGATCTACGATGGCATTCGGATAATAGCCGGTAGCGTATGAACCGCCAAACGGATAGTAAACCGGACCGGCTACACTCTGTTCGGTGGCATAGTTGCCGATACCCGAGTTGTTACCCGTGATACCGTAACTTAAACGCCATTTCAGATTGGTCAGCCACGTAGCCTCTTGCATCCAACTCTCTTCCGACATACGCCACGCAACCGCTGCCGAGGGGAACCAACCCCACTTGTGTCCGGGTGCAAACTTGCTCGAACCATCGGCACGCACCGTTGCCGTAACCATATACTTGCCCGCATACGAATAGTTCGCACGCAGCGCAAACGACATCATCGAATTCTCTGTATAGGAAGTGGTGCTGCTACCGGCATCGTAGGTTCCCGAAGCCAGGTTGTACCACAGCGTACCATCCATCACACCCGTGTATTTCAGATAGTTGTAGTTGGTCTGGTATTTCGCCATCGAAAACAACCCAAGCAGGTTCACACTGTGTTTCTCCGCAAAAGTATTGCTGTAGGTTATCGTATTGTCCCACGTATAGGAAAAATTCTGGTTCTTGGTCAGTTGGGCGATATTCTTGTCATAGTCGGATACCAACGTGTTGTCAAACTGCCCGATTGTATAGTTGTCATAGTTCGGAGCGAAAAGAGTCTTTATCTGCAAACCTTTCACGGGCGTAATCTGCAGATAGATATTGCCCAACGCCCGCCATGTGTCTTTCTCTTTGGTGCGGTTTTGCATATAGAGAAGCGGCGTTACCTGGTCTGAGAACTGGTTCTTGCTAATCGACCCCATCGCCTCATAGTTGCCGGGCTTCTCGTTGATATTGCCGTCTTTGTCGTATGCCTGCATAAACGGATTCATACGGTAAGCAATCTTGACGGCATCATCGTTGGCATACTCGTTGCCGAGCCATGACAAGTTAAAGTTGATACCGGCTTGCACATACTTGTTGATAGACGCATCTATCGAACCTTTCATATTGATACGCTTCTGCTCATCGCCCACGTATATACCATTGTCCTGGTTGAAACCCACACCGAAATGGTACGATACGTGCTCGCCGCTACCATTCACCGCCACATAGTGGTTCTGTTGGAAACCTGTGCGGGTTACCATCTTGCGCCAATCGGTCTCGCTACCCTCTTGTATAATCGTTTTCAAGCGATACTGCCCGGCATAATCAGCAGTAGAAGCCGTGTTGCCGTCATTGTAGAGAGCCATCTGCTCATAGCCCGTCATCGTATAGACCGGCTGACCGCTCGAAGCAATACTGCTACCGCCTGCATAACCTAAGAACTTCAAGAAACGATAGTTGTAGAACTGTTGTGCGTTCATAAACATACCCATACGGGTCGGACTGACTGCACCTACATACATATCATATGTGATACTCGGCTTCTTCTCTTTCTTGCCTTCGCTCGTGCCGGACTTGGTGCTTACTTGTATTACACCCGCCGTCGCACGCGAACCATAGATTGCCGTACTCGAAGCATCTTTCAGCACATCAATACGTGCAATATCCTGAGGATTGAGCCAATCTATGTCGTCGCAAATAATCCCGTCCACCACGTAAATCGGCTTCGTATCCGAGTTGGTGGACGATTTACCACGTATCTCTATGTCGAAACTGCCACCGACACGTCCTGTAGCCTGCGTGATGTTTACACCGGCAACCGTACCCTGCAATGCTTCTACCACGCCCGTCGTACCTTTGGCGGTAATAGCCTCATTGCCCACCGACGAAACTGAACCCGTCAGATCGTTCTTCTTCATCTGACCATAGCCCACAACGACCACCTCGTCCAATTTTTTGGTATCCTCTGACAGAACCACTTTGATTGTCTTTTGGTTACCTACCGTTACCTCTTTCGAGCCATAACCGATATAGGAAAACACAAGCACATCTTTCGCACTCACACCGGATAGGGTAAAGTTGCCGTCGAAATCGGTAATAGAACCATTGGTGGAGCCCTTTACCTGGATACTCACACCTATCAGGGGTTCGCCCGCCTCGTCAGCCACCATACCGCTCACCGTTTGCTGCGCATACACCACAAGCGATGATACCGCCAATAACAGCAGTAGCACACATTTCCTCAAGGGTATAAATTTTTCCATACAGAAAAAAAGTGTTTGGATTAGTATTAGTTAGTATTTAGTATTGTATTTTTTCAGTATCAGTCAATATCTGTTGCGTAGCATAGCCGCATATCATCATCGTATTGTAATACGTAGTGCCTTCCTGTGTTTTTGGTATAAAAACCCATCGGAAGAATTAAATACGCACTATAATAATTCCGCCAACGGGTATATAATATATTTCAAATTTAGTCTAAAAAACGGCTTAAAATCGGCACCCAATCAATTTTTACACACGAATTGCACGATTTTTATACAAATTATTCTTCTTTGGTTTCCCGTTAGCCCCATTTACTAAACTTACCACAAAGGTAATATATTTTCCCGAAAAATGCAAGACTGAAATTAAAATTCTTTTTTTTTACATTCTTTTCTGCACATCAAGGGTTCCAATCACCACCCTCACAACTATTTACCAAACGTATAGCAGGTGCGGGTGATTATCGGGTGATTCCCGATAGGATACCGAATGTTTACCTATGAGTTGCCACCAACCTCCCGCAGGGGACGCGGACGCTACAGATTCTCTGCAAGCCATAGCAGGGGACGCGGACGCCCTCGTCCGCGGTCGGTTTGGCACAAACCGTATGTCTATGCTCTATTCTATATGGAGACGTGAAGCGTAAGGCAGGTGTGCGCAGGCACACTGAGTGCCGAAGTGAAACGAAAGCCTGTGACTTGAGCAGAATTCCATAGACAGAGAGGAGAAATGACGGCGACCTGAACTCGTACAGCGAGTTTCAATGTCGCAAGTCCATTTCGATGAAGCATAGGACACCCTTGGTGCCAACTGCCGGGTAATAGCCGGACAGGCTTTGGATATTGGATAGGCTCACCATAGAGCATCATTTTATATAAAAAAGAGGCTGTCTAACAAGTATAGGCAGCCTCT
>DKEG01000058.1:21154-37253 GCA_002452095.1 Bacteroidales bacterium UBA6828
TAACTTGTTAGACAGCCTCCTACAAATACAGATAAGTTCGGCGATTTATATTTCGCTCAGTTCGAGCCAACGCATCTCTGCCTCGTCCAACAGGGTCTGCACTTCCTGATAGCGGACAGATGCTTGCGCAATGGCATCGCCATCGGTCAGTCCGCCGGATAGTTGTGCCTCGAGGTCGCTTTTTTCCTGCTCCAACAGCGGGATACGTACCTCCAGTTCCTCCATCTCACGCTTTTCCTTGAACGACAATTTCCGCACACGGTTTGCGACCGGCTTGGTTTCCTTCCATATATCCGTCTTCGCTTTGTTAATTGTTAATTGCTTACTGTTAATTGAACATTGTTCTCTGTATTGCGTATAGTTGCCGGGAAAATCATCCACCACCCCGTTGCCACGGAAAACAAACAGATGGTCCACTACCTTGTCCATAAAATAGCGGTCATGGCTCACCACAATCAAGCAACCTTTGAAATTGCGCAGATAGTCCTCTAATACGTTGAGCGTAGGAATATCGAGGTCATTGGTTGGCTCATCAAGTATCAGAAAGTTCGGGTTGCGCATCAATACCGTACAGAGGTGCAGCCGCTGCCGTTCTCCTCCCGACAACTTAGCCACAAAGTCATACTGCTGCGAGGGAGAGAAAAGGAAATGCTGCAGAAACTGGCTTGCCGTCAGCCTATCTCCGTTGCCGAGGTCGATAGTCTCGGCTATATCGCGCACTATATCAATCACTTTCTTGCTCTCGTCAAACTGCAGCCCCTGCTGACGATAGTAGCCGAAACGCACCGTCGTACCGATGTCGAAACACCCGCTATCGGGCTGTATCTCGCCCAACAGCAGACGCAGAAAAGTGGACTTTCCAGTACCGTTATTGCCGATAATACCGAGTTTCTCATAGCGCGAGAAAACATACGAAAAATGGTCGAGTATCTGTATGGTATGCGGTTGCTCCGCAGGGGCTTTGGCGGGAACGGTAAACGACTTGCATACATCTTTCGCCTCAAAAATCTTGTTGCCGATATAGGCAGACTGCACCTGCAGCCGCACATCACCCTCCTGATTGATACGCTTGGCTTTCTTCTCTATCTCGTAGAAATTATCAATGCGATACTGCGCCTTGTGCGCACGCGCTTGCGGCATACGCCTCATCCAGTCGAGTTCGGTACGGTAGAGGTTGCGAAACTTGTCCGCCTCCGCATTCTGCGCCTCGATACGTTCCGCCCGTTTCTCTAAATAATAGGGGTAGTTGCCATGGTAGGAATAGAGTTGGTTCTGGTCAATCTCTAATATATCCGAACATACACGGTCGAGAAAATAGCGGTCGTGGGTAACCAGCAACAGGGTGATAGTGGAGCGACGCAGATACTCTTCGAGCCACGCTACCATATCAAGGTCAAGGTGGTTGGTCGGCTCGTCAAGCAGCAGGAAATCCGGTTTTTCCGAGAGTACTTGCGCCAGCGCAACACGTTTCTGCTGCCCGCCGCTCAAGTGTCCGATAAGTTGCCCGGTATCGGTGATACCCAACTGCGTGAGGTATTGCATAAAACGCAACTCCTGCTCCGTACTTTTGGACAAAGCACGCACCGACACATCCTGCGGGAGAGAGATACGTTGCGGCAGATAACTGATTTTTAGGTCGTTGCGCCACGTGATACGTCCGCTGTCATAGTCTGTGCGACGGGTAAGAATATCCATTAGTGTGGACTTCCCCACCCCGTTGCGGGCAATGAGTGCCACCCGCTGCCCCTCATTCACAGCAAACGATATATCCGAAAACAGCACTTTCGACCCCACCGATTTGGTCAAATCCTCCACTAACAAATAAGGTGTAACAGCCATAACGTATCATTATTATTTTATACCTATAAAATCACTTAACGGGCAGATCTTTGCCACATTGGTATAAGCACGCTGGTGCAAATCAATCGGCATATTAAAAGAAACAGGTTTGGTTGCATCAAAACGAAGAACGGCATAATATGGTGCATTTTGAGCCGAGAATCCACGCGCTTGCAAATCTGCTGCCGTCCAAATTTGGAAACCGGTTTTAGTCAGTTTGAACAAACGGGGATATTCACCATTATTATGCAAACAGACATACCCTAAACGATTAAAGCCGTCCTTTACCAAAAGCGAACCTTTGCTATCTCCGGCACGTAAATAGGTCATACCCAACAACATACACAATGGTAAATCTTGTGGATGTACGTGATTGACCAATACCATTGTCTCCTGTGGGTTTTCACGCATTTTATCATATATCCGCTTGCGTGCGATAGGATTATCTATTTCTGCACGACGGCGATAGGCTAATTCCATAAACGAAGCATCTTGTTCTATGCCTATGTAGTTACGTCCTAGCAGATTAGCCGCAATACCGGTTGTGGCAGACCCTGAAAACGGGTCAAGTATCGTATCTCCTTTATCTGTAGAAGCCAAAACGATACGATAAAGCAACCGCAAAGGTTTCTGTGTCGGGTGTTTGCCGCAATTTTTCTCATACAAACTAACGGCAGGTATGCGCCAAACATCGGTCATTTGACTCCCGCCATTGAGTTGTTTCATCACCTCATAGTTAAACTTATGCGGTTTCTTTTGCAACTTGCGCGCCCAAATGATAAGTTCTGTAGAAAAATTAAAATACCGACAACTCAAGTTGGGTGGAGGATCGGATTTTTGCCAAGTAATTGTATTCAAGACCTTGTAACCGAGTTCTTGCAGACAACGCATAACCACGTGGATATTATGGTGTGTACCACTAATCCAAATCGTACCATCATCTGTCAATTTCGTGCGGCATAGTGCCAGCCATCGGCGATTGAACTCATAAATATATTTCGGTGTACCACCTTTATCCCAATCTCCTTTATCCACACACACCTGCTTGCCATTATGCACACTAATCCCGCCATTACTAAGGAAATACGGTGGATCTGCAAAAATAGCCCGAATAGAATTATCGGGAATCTCTGCAAGCCGTTGCATACAATCACCGCACAATATTGTAAAATCGGAATACACGATAACTTTTTATAAAGTAACAATAAATTCTTTAATTGTTGTCAGGTTATAAATGCGTGGAATTGCAGCAAAGGCTTCTTGTAGTTTATTCTTTGCCGCCTCCCAACCTTTTCCGTCCGTTATCCACACAAACTCAAACCCATGAACACTATTCACCTTGGGTGCTACATCTGTATAAGAACGTGCCACCTCATTCAGTTTACTACCACCTCCCGAATAGAAATTAACCTCTATCAAATAGGTCTTGGCATTGGTTGCAATAACAAAATCAAATACTTTTTGGTCTGCACCCAATACCGCCGAAATTGCAGGAAATTCATACGAAGACACTTGCTCCCTATACTTTACACCTGCTTTTGTAAAGATATTGCCGACAAGGGTTTCCGTTATTTCACCACTACGATTTTTGCGTCCATTGGAATCAAGCCCCGTTTCTACGCCAAATACATAATCCACCAAATCCTTAATCTCTGCATTTTGAAGCACTTTATAAAACCCCGTACCCTCCAAAAATTCCATTACTCCGTCCACGTCTGAAAATAAAGAGTGAATTGTACGGAAATTACCTTGATTATCAAAAAATTTCTTATTGTCTTTTTTACGAGTAGCAATAAGAATATCCATAACATCAAACACTTTCGGATCACGTTCCCATAAAGCAGAGACAGCACTGCGCAAGTCCTGTTGCCCTATAAGATAGTTTAGCATATTCAGACTAATCGCTATGTTTGCTACATTTTTTGATATTTTGTTGAAATCGCTATAAAAATCCAAGGTCGCATTCGTTTCTTTTAATTGCGACATAAATTTCTCAAATTGTGCTTGTGTATGCGCAGCCATAGTCAAAAAAATATTTATGCAACATCAAAGTTACGGATTAGTAATTCTGTTAATTTACCGCGTTTATTCGGATTAGCATTTACACTGCGAGACGCTACTACACGACTAATGTTATATTGCAAGTATAAATCATCGAAGAAACGATCTTGATTTTTGGCAAAGCAATCAGAATTACTGAGCATAAACTTATGCCCCTCAGCCTCTACCACATCACAGAACTCTTTAAGGCGCACCTGTGCAGCATCGTTAAACGCCTCTTTGGCGTAATCATTAAAACTGCTGGTATTGCTCAACGGGCGATATGGCGGATCAAAATAAAACAACGTCTTTTCGCCTGCATAAGCGAGAGTTTGCTTATAATCTCCCGTAAGAATCGTAACATTTTGCAAGAGTTCACTATCGGCATAAATAGTGGTTGGGTCACAAATTGTAGGTGTCTCGTATTTGCCAAACGGTACATTAAACAGCCCTGCCTTATTAACACGGTACAAGCCATTGAAACACGTGCGATTGAGAAAGAAGAACAACATCGTATTCTCTATAGAAGTCGATGCTTTTGTATTGAAACGTTCCCTTTTCTGCATATAAAATGCACGTTTTTCATCCTCATTTACAAGTGCATAGTACTCGGCTTGAATTTGTTTTAGTGCCTCTATCAATTCTGCAGGATTATCACGGACAACCTGATAGCAAGTGGTCAGGTCTGCATTAATGTCATTGATGACCGCTGTTGTAATATTGGGATGCGTCTTCAACATATGGAACAGCATGGCTCCCCCCCCCACAAAGGGTTCAATGTAAGTGACGTCCTCCCATTGGTCAAAGTCAGCAGGAAGCAAGGCTTCGAGTTGGTCAATGAGTTGCGTTTTACCGCCTACCCATTTGACAAATGGTTTCGCTTTCATTGTTGTTATATTCATTATTTCGTTTCCAATTGTTTTGTCCAGCGGATGTAGCCGAAGAGACAGGTTAGGCACCAGAAAGCATAGAGAGCGGTCATACAATAGTTGCCGGCGAGGAGCCACATAATAGCGGTAAGCACATCCACAAACAGCCACAAGTACCACTGTTCACGGTATGCCAACATCATCAGCACCTGAGCCACAAGGGCGGGAATGGTAGTGAACGCGTCCAAATACGGACTGCCGTCTGCTGTATAAACACTTAACAACCAGCCCACTAAAGCAGATACGACCAATGATGCGGCAGAGAGTGCCAGCAAAACAGGGAATTGTAAACTGCGGGTAGTAATAGTTACCTCTGTGGTCTGTTCCCCGCTCTTTTGCAACCGTTTACGCCACGTAAAGAGACCATAAACTTGGGTTATGAAATAAAACACATTCATCGCAATACCCGCATAAAACCGCTCCAAGTAACAGAGATAGGTATAGGTAACTATCTGCCCGAAACCGAAAAAGAAAGTAAGGATATTGCCCTGTGCACCCAATACTACGGAGCACATACCGAACAGCCCGCTCACCAGCGACCAAGGGTTGTCTGGCATTAGCACATAGACCACCACCTGTACCAGCAACCCTGCAGCGAGGATGCTCCAATCGATTATCCTGCCTTTTTTCATATATTGTCGGTCAACCGCCCGCCGTCGTTCCATTCGCCATAGAGGATACCCTTACGGGTGTTCTCTATGTATTTTTGCAAGCGTGTGTGGTATAGTTCGGAGCGGCTTTTCTTGTTGAACTGAATAGTGTCTATCCGCACACAGCGGTACAACTCGGGCTGTTTTAGGTAATTTTCCCATACTACGGGGTCGGCTTGGAGAGCAGCCAGAATATCGCTATCCACCCGACATCCACCTGACAACCACCTGACATTGCTATCAAGATAGACGGGCCGCCCCGCATCGGTCATACGTCCGAGTTGCTCCATCCTGCGGCAACGGGCTTTGTTCAGTTCCGTCCAATTGCTGCCCTTGCGCCGATGACAGAAACGCTGCAAATGTACCCCGTCAACGGTCTTGGTGGTGCTGTCAATCCAACCGAAACACATCGCCTCCTCCACGGCATCGATATACCAGAACGTGCCATCCTCCTTCGGTCGCCCGCGCTTCACGTGTACCCAGCACTCCGCCTCGGTAGCATAGTGCGATTGCAACCAGCATCGGAACTCATCGCGGGTGGTTGCCGAAAGGAGGTTTTTGATTTCCATAACAGGATGCAAACTTTAAGGACGTTAAGGTCTTTAAGGACGTTAAAAACTTTCTCTTATTTCTTAGTGCTGTTGGCATCTTTGCGAAGTTCGCGGGGCTTGGCGTCCAATTGCGGACGGGCGAGATAGTCAAAAATCTCCTCAAAGTCCCAGTTGGCACGGAGCGTCAGTTTGGCGGGGAAATAATACACCGGTTCGGGCTGACGTTTCTCCACCCAGTCGCCGGTAGTCCATTTGCCGTCTCCGTTCAGATCGAAATATAATCGCAAGTAGTACGCCTTTGGAGTGAGGTATTCGAATTTCGTACCCTCTGGCAACGCTGGCAGTTCCCGCACGGGCTGATCTTTCTCATCGAGGAGTTGCAAACGGATAGCAGAGTTATAATTCGGCACCTTAATAAGCAAAGTGGAATAATCCTCTGCCGTCTTGAGTTGGAGAGCAAACGTCTTTTCTTTGTTCGCCACGCCATATACATCGCGCACCGCCCCCGAATCGAGACGCAGTTCATATGACTTGCCTTTCTCCAAACGTGCCACCACGGCATACCCCATCGGCACGGAATCTAATGGTTGCAGCACAAAAGGCACCGCCTTGAAAGTCGTATCTATTTTCTCATATAGCCCGATACTGTCCGCCCAAATAGAATCTATAGGTATAGGCGAAAAGATACGCAACGTATCATACACCTCAAATTTGTTTTTGGCATTGGAGCGCAGGTCAAGCGTACGTTCGCGGTTCTTCTTGTCGAGAGCCTCCCGCGCTTTGGCGGTCAGACGGGGCGCACGATAGACGGCACTGACGGTATCGGTCTGCGGCACAAGGTTATACACCGAGTCGGACTTCTGGTAGGTCATTTCTATATAGATACTATCCTGCCCTATCGCCACAGAATCGGTCAGCCAATAGACCAGCGTGTCACGGGTCGGGTTGGCTTGCAGGAGCGCATACTGCATAGGGTCTATCCATACGGAGTCGCTCGCCAGCGAGTCCATTGCACTCGGCGGCAAGGCACGCACCACGGGCAGACTATCCTGCGGAGCACCGAAAACCAACTGAATCGTATGCTGCTCATCACGGTTGGCACGCTTGAAATAGTGGCGCACCTTGTTTTCTTTGAAAAACCAAAGCAGCAGGTCCGACGGACCTACATACGTATTTTCCACTATCCGCACTGAATCCACAATGCCCATAGTTATCGTATCAAGCGTCTGATTATCAACTATCAAAGTATCACGCCATAGCGTATCGCGCACCACCTCCACCTCATATTCGGGAACAACCAACGAGTCCGCAAATGCCAGTCCTTCACCGGGTTGGTAAAGGTAATCACGGCTCAAATCTTGCAGCGCATAGAGGCGATACTGCCCACCCCGCAGATTGCGCACTCCGAAACCGCCCGTGCTGTCCGTGCGGGCGATACGCATAAAAGGCAGCGTACTGAACGCTGTATCCGAAAGGTTGGAATGTAGTCCGACCAATACCCCCGACACCGGGTTCAAGTCTTCGGCATTCACCACTAGACCATAAACCTCCAGCGAGTCAATACGGTCGCCCGTAGTAAAAGCATACTGATAACCGCGAATAGGGTTCTTCTCGGTATAGTCGCAGATGGAATTGCCGAAATCTAAGGTATAGGTGGTAGAGTCTACCAAGTCCTCCTGCAGGGTGATAACCACCTTTTTGCCCTGTGCTTTCACGTCGGGCGGCACCTGCTGCGGAGGCGAAACGAGCAGATTGGTCTGCACGTTGTCCAACTGCAGATATTCGTTGAAAAGAATCTCTATCTTTTTGTCCGCAAAATGGTTCGAACCATTAGCAGGCGTCTCTTTCACCACCACGGGCGGGATAGTATCTTTCGGGCCTCCTTGCGGACCGATACCGCGATTGGCACACCCCGTAAGCAGCAAACAAAGACTGCTCACCGCCCAGACCCACCGGTTTCTATAAAGTATTTTCTTCATATCATTCTGTGCATCTCTCCCTGTGATTTCCCTAAGGATACCCTGTGGATAGCCCATTATGTATTATGCATTGGCAATGGTAGTATCTCATACCCTTCCTGCTGCAGCCATTCTATTGCCTGAGGCAGAACTGCCAGCATACGCTCATTGGATTTCACCGAGTCGTGGAAATTGATAATACTGCCGTTGCGTGTATAGCGTTTGATCACGGAGAGCATACGCTCGGGCGTATAGTTGGGGTTGTAGTCGTGTGTCAGCACGTCCCACAGATACATCCCATACCCACGGCGGAACAATGCCTGTTTCTGCCAAACCCGGAAACGCCCATACGGAGGACGGAACAGGCGTGTTCCACCCAACACGGCATCGGCTTTCTCCACATTATCTATATACGTGCGCGTGCGCACGCGAAGACCTTTCATATGGTTGTAGGTATGGTTGCCGATGGTATGCCCGCCGGCACGCACCATAGCATACACTTCGGGGTGCTTCACCACATTCTCCCCCACCATAAAAAACGTCCCCTTCACGCCGTATCTGTCCAAAACAGCCAATACCCGAGGGGTTACCTCAGGTATCGGACCATCATCGAATGTCAGATATACGGCTTTCCGACGGCGGTCCATCCGCCAATGCACACCTGCATACAACCGCTGTAACCACATCGGAAACTGATACAAAATTCTCACCGCAAGTCAATTTGTAAATTTGTAAATGTGTAAGTTTGTAAATAGCAATGCCTCATTTACAAATTTCCCAATTTACACATTTACAAATTATTATTATTTATTCCCACGCCAAAGCAGACGCACCGAGAACGGCAGCATCTGCCTCTTTGAGGTCAGAGAACATTACTTTCACTTTGTTTGTCCACGTGTGGAACACTTCCTCATTCATCGTTTTTACTATCGGGTCGAGAATATAGTGTCCGCATTTGGTCATACCACCGAACAATATGATTGCCTCCGGCGCAGAGAAAGCCACGAAATCTGCGAATTTCTGACCGAGCATTTTGCCGGTCTCATCAAATATCTGTTTCGAAACCTCATCGCCTTTCTCGGCTGCATCGAACACATCTTTCGAGGTGATGGTAGCAGGGTCGAGCGCACGCAGAAGAGTCGGACGGTCGGTGGTGGTAACAATCTCGCGTGCCGTACGAGCCACACCCGTAGCCGATGCATAAGCCTCCAAGCAGCCGTGCTGACCGCAACCGCACAAGCGGGCTTGTGGACCGCGGACAATCTTGGTATGTCCCAATTCTCCGGCAAAACCATCGTTGCCATACACAAGTTTGCCGTCAATCACGATACCCGAACCGACCCCCGTACCGAGCGTAATCATAATAAAGTTCTTCATTCCGCGTGCTGCGCCGTAGGTCATCTCGCCGAGTGCTGCCGCATTGGCATCATTCGTAACGTGGCACTGTAGCCCGAAGCGTGCACTCATCAGGTCGCAAAAAGGAATAACACCTTGCCACGGCAAGTTGGCAGGATACTCGATATTACCCGTGTAATAATTGGAGTTGGGCGCACCCGCACCGATACCGCGGAACATCTCCACACCGCCAAGCGGATCCATAATCTTCACCGCCTCCACATAGAGGGCATCCACATAATCGCGGATATCGGGATACTCCTGTGTCTTTATTGAGGTACGCGCAAGCACGTGCCCGCGTGCGTCAATCACTCCCAGGACGGAATTGGTTCCGCCCATATCAAGTCCTAAAACATACGGTTTTTCCATACTTTTTAACTGTTTGATTATTAGATTATTGTTGGTTATTAAACAATTTGTTGCATAGCCTGCAACCCCTTTCAGAGCCGCACCGCAAAAATTCAAAGTACAAAGGTACAATAAAAAAACGACCTGCGCAAATTTTTTATTTCTCCCAGAGATATTTCATCCAGTCCGCCATCTTCTGCTCCTGCGGACTGCCTTGTGGATGCCAGAAATGCGTACCCTGCAACTCGTCCGGCATAAACTGCTGCTTTACAAAATGGTTCGGATAATCGTGTGCATACTTGTAGCCGTCGTGGTAGCCGAGTTCCTCCATCAATTTGGTCGGTGCATTGCGCAAATGCAGCGGAACAGGCAGGTTTCCGCTCTTCTTCACCTCAGAAAGGGCTTGGTCTATAGCCAGATACGCCGAATTCGATTTCTGCGACGTAGCCAAATAAACCGTCGCTTCCGCCAGCGGAATACGCCCCTCAGGCCAACCGATTTTGGTCAATGTATCGAAACATGCATTCGCCACAAGCATCGCATTCGGGTTCGCCAACCCAATATCCTCGCTGGCGGAAATGACCAACCGCCTAGCAATAAATTTCGGGTCTTCCCCTCCGGCAATCATTCGCGCCAGCCAATAGATCGCCGCATCGGGGTCGCTACCGCGGATTGACTTGATAAACGCAGAAATAATATCGTAGTGCAGTTCGCCGTCTTTGTCATAAGCCACGGGATTCTGCTGCAGTTGCTTGGTAACGGTGTCGTTATCAATCACCCGCACACCCGAATTGGTAACCAGTTCGATGATATTAAGCAACTTGCGTGCATCTCCGCCCGAGTAACGCAACAGGCTTTCGGTCTCCTTCACCTCTATTCCGAGCGAGCGGATATACTCGTCTTCGTTGAGGGCGCGGTGCAACAGTTCAAGCAGATCCTCTTTGCCGAGCGGCTGCAATACATACACCTGGCAGCGACTCAGCAGAGGCGTTATCACCTCAAAGGACGGATTCTCCGTGGTCGCTCCCACAAGGGTGATTGTGCCATCCTCCACAGCCCCTAATAGGCTGTCCTGCTGCGATTTGGAGAAACGGTGTATCTCGTCGATAAACAATATCGGCGAGCGGCGGTCGGCAGTAGCGGCAAAGATACCGCTGTTCATCGCTTTCGTGCGTTTGGCTTTTTCTATCACCTCGCGCACCTCTTTCACGCCGCTTGTTACCGCCGAAAGGGTATAGAACGGACGTTCCAACTGATGGGCTATGATTTTGGCAAGCGTGGTCTTCCCCACCCCCGGAGGCCCCCAGAGAATAAAACTGCTCAGGTTCCCGCTCTCTATCATCTGGCGCAGCACGGCACCCTCACCTACAAGGTGTTTCTGACCTATATACTCGTCCAGTGTCCGCGGACGCAATCGCTCTGCAAGAGGTAACATATTCAATCTATAATGCGTAGTGTACAATCTATAATACGTAATGCATAATTTAATGCATCATACAGGATGTTCTTTCGGAGTACAAAGTTACAACTTTTTTTCAGGATAGCCAAACTGCGTGTACTTTTTGTACGCCTTCCGCTACCAACTATGGTAGATACACGGTAGATAATGCCGTTTTTACTATGCCTGTCAGCGGCTCATCAACACGTTTTTTGCATAAAACTGCAAAATAGATTTGCGTATCTCGGATTTTTGCTGTACCTTTGTTCGGTTTTTGTTGTTCCAAAAACATTTTTTATGTTATGGTAGATATCAAAGAAATCAACACTAAATCAGAGATTAAAAAGTTTATTCAGTTTGCCAACGACCTGTACAAGGACTGCCCTTACTATTGTCCGCCGCTGTTCTTCGACGAGATGAATACTTTTGATGACAAGAAGAACCCTGCTTTAGATGTCTGCACCAAGCAGTTGTTTATGGCGTACCGCGATGGGAAGCCCGTAGGACGGATTGCCGCTATCATCAACCGCGAGGCCAACAAACGATGGAATGTACAGCGCGTGCGCTTCGGCTGGATGGATTTTATTGACGACAAAGAGGTCAGCAAAGCGTTGCTGGATACTGTGGCGGAATGGGGACGCAAACAGGGGATGACAGAGATGAACGGACCGCTCGGCTTTACTGATTTCGACCACGAAGGCTTGCTCATTGAGGGGTACGAATATCTTGCACCAATGGCATCGCTCTACAACTATCCTTATTATGTGGAGCATATGGAGGCATACGGGCTGAAAAAAGAGGCGGATTGGATCGAGTTCCGCGTTACGCCTCCTGCCGAGATACCGGAGCGGTTGCAACGGCTGGCGGAAATAGTAAAGAAACGCAGCCACGTGCGTGTGGACAAGGTGAAGAATACCAAAGAGTTGGTAGCCAAATACGGTATCGAATATATGGATGTGATTGATGCCGCCTACCAGAAACTCTACAATTTCCAACCGATGACCAAACGCCAAAAGGAATACTACCGCGATATGTATTTCCCTATATTGAATTTCGATTTCGTTACGGTTATCGTCAATGAAAAGAACGAGATTGTAGGTGTGGGCGTGGGTATGCCGGATATATCGAATGCGTTGCGCAAATGTGGGGGAAAGTTATTCCCGTTTGGTTGGTATCATCTGCTCAAGGCACTACGTGCCAAGAAAATGGAGGTATTCGATCTGCTGCTTATCGCTGTGCGTCCCGACTATCAAGACCACGGAATCAATGTACTGTTCTTCACCGACCAGATACCCTATATGAACAAATATGGTATCAAGTATGCGGAGACAACATCTATTCTTGAGACCAACACCAAGAACCAGGCCAACTGGACACAGTTCGAGCATAAACAGCACAAACGCCGCCGTGCATACATCAAGGCTATTTAAGTGAAGCAGGAAGACCCATACAAAGCGGCATCGGCAAAACTGGAAACTTATATCCGGGACAACGGTCTGCGCCAGACCCCGGAGCGATACACCTTGCTCCGACACGTATGCGCTTTGGAGCAGCCCTTTGGTATGGAAACCCTTGTAAATGCAGTAGCCGACGAGCATATCAGTCTCGGAACGATATATAATACGGTCAACTTGTTGGTTTCGGCACAGATTTTGCATTGTATCAACAAACGCTATGGCAGGAAGCAGTCGGAGTATGAGTTGATAACCAAGAGCATCGTGCGGATGGAGTTGGTCTGCACACGCTGCGGACGGGTATCTCGCTTTCGGGATATTGCTGTGGAAAACATCGTGCGGACACGTAAATACTCCAATTTTATTATGCAAGGATGCTCGTTGTATGTGTATGGAACGTGCAAGACCTGTAAGCGTAAACCACAAACAAACAAGTAATTATGGATTATATAGCAGCAAACGCAAATACAATTTATTGGATTATCTTTATCGCCATTATGCTGCTCAGTTGGGCAGTATCGGCATCGTTGGAACATAAGTTCAAACGCTATTCCCAAGTGGCTTTGCCGCTTACGGGTAAGGAAGTAGCAGAAAAGATGTTGCGCGATAATGGTATTACCGATGTCCGGGTAACGTGTATCAAAGGGCGGCTGACCGACCACTACAACCCTGCTGACAAAACGGTCAATCTCTCTGAGGCGGTCTATTCGCAAGCCACCGTGGCTGCGGCTGCTGTAGCCGCACACGAGTGCGGGCATGCGGTACAACACGCACACCAATATGCTCCGCTCAAACTGCGCTCCGCATTGGTACCCGCCGTGGATTTTGCCAGCCGCTGGCTGACATGGGTACTGCTTGCTGGTATGCTGCTGATTGGGGTATTTCCGCAGGTAATGGAGGTCGGTATCGGGCTGTTTGCGCTCACTACCCTGTTCTCTTTCATCACGCTGCCGGTGGAGATCAACGCCAGCAAGCGGGCTATCGATTGGTTGCAGGAAGCAGGCATCACCAATAGCGAAACTACTCCGATGGCAACGTCCGCACTCCGCAGTGCCGCCTATACATACGTAGTAGCCGCCATGTCCTCGCTGGCAACGCTGGTCTATTACATCCTGATTTTGGTAGGAGGCAGAAGAGACTGACAGGTTGCGATTGCACCAACCACACAATGTGCCAACCAACACAACACAAGGTGTAAACCGAAACACACAAGGTGTCAACCCCAAAAACAATTATTCGTCAAGCGAGACGAACAATAACAATAGTACATACTTTTTCTCGACTGACAAACCGAGGTTTGTCAGTCGAAGAGGCGGTCAGCATCAGCCGTTTTAATGGTGCATTGCACCATTCGGTACGGCTGATTGCTGCCGCCGAGGCCCCGTAGCTTAGTTGAATAGAGTGTCAGATTCCGGTTCTGAAGGTCCTGGGTTTGAGTCCCAGCGGGGTCACAATGAAATGCTATGATTATCGTTTTGCGATAGTTGTAGCATTTCTTTTTTGTTGCGTACATCAAATAAATTCCGTACCTTTGCAAAATAGTAAAAACATCAGCATACGACAAAACACCGACACACTATGATACGGCAATACTTTTATCTGGCACAATGGTTTGTGCGGGCACGCTTCTTCGGGCGCAAGGCACCGCTGCAAACCGTACTGTTTATTACCGACAAATGCAACCTGCGCTGCAAGCACTGCTCGGTGTACGGCAGTGCAGGCTACCGCCAGCGCACATTTGAAGATATATTGAGCGATATGCGCTTTGCTTATGCGCAAGGCTCACGGTTCATAGACTTGGAGGGCGGTGAACCGACACTTTGGCGGGAAAATGACCGAACCATCAACGACATCATTGATGCTGCCAAACAAATCGGTTTCTTCTCGGTAACGGTTACCACCAATGCCCAACAGGATTTCTCGTGGATACACCCCCACTCTATCTGGGTATCGATGGACGGCGTAGGCAAATATCACGACAGCGTGCGCGGAGAAGGTACATTCGCCCGCTTGGAAGAGAATATTCGCCGCTCCGGACAGAAACACGTCTGCGTTAATATGGTGGTAAATACGCTCAACTGCGACTCGCTGGATGCCGCTATGGAGTATGTAAAAAACAACCCCGCCATAGAGCAGATTTCCATCAATTTCCACACACCTTATCCGGGTACGGAATACCTGATGATACCTCCGGACAAGAAAGCGGAGATTATCGACCGCGTCATCGCATACAAGCACCGCGGCTATCCGATAATGAACAGTTATTCCGGACTCAAAAAGATGAAACTCAATGCCTTGGGCAAGATAGAATTAGGCAAGGAGTGCTTTGTTACTAACTTTATCTATCCTGACGGAGAACGCAGTCTGTGCGTAGGTTATGGTACAGACCAATGCCGCAACTGCGGTTTCTGTATGGCAGGGGAGATGGCATCAGTATTCCATTTCTGTCCGGATACCCTGTTGAGCGGGTTTAAGTTGAGAATGTAATGTAATGTAAGGTAATGTAATACAATACAATACAATACAATACAATACAATACAAAAGAGGTCGCCCCGATGGAACGACCTCTTTTGTTTATATGCTGATGACTAATACGTGTGCTTATTCGGCAGTAGCCAGCGGAGCGGCTTGCACGTAGGTGCGGGCAGCGAGTTCCTGGTCGAGAACGTACATTCCGTAGGAGTTACCATTCAGCAGTTTCAATTTTTGTATGATGTCGGTAGCGTTCTCTTCCTCCTCCACTTGCTCGTCGATAAACCACTGCAGGCGCGATTGCGCAGCATAGTCTTTTTCTTGTACGGCAATGTCCATCAAATTGTTGATGAGCGAAGTAACTTTCTGCTCATGTGCGAGAGTGTTTTCAAATGCAGCCAGCGGGTTAGCCCAGTCGGTTTCGACCTTGTCAATAGCCGCCAAACGTACATCTCCGCCACGGCTTTGCAGATAGTTGAAGAAGATCATCGCATGATCCTGCTCCTCTTTGAACTGTACCATAAACCAGTTAGCCATACCCGCATATCCCATACGATGGCAGTATGCCGACATACTCAAGTATAAATAAGCAGACCACATCTCTGCATTGATTTGGGCATTCAGAGCCTCTTCTAACTTCTTAGAAATCATAATAGTAAAAATTTAACGGTTAATACCGATTATGTCGCAAAAAGTGTACCAAACAGGACACTTGTCAGAAAATAAAATAAATTGCGACAATCTGTATTTTCAAAACTATTGAGTATGGAATGGGGCAGTATCTTAAAATTTGATACTTTTTATGGGTTGCGCAAGGGTAGCCTATCCTATGCGCATCCTATGCTGATTTGCACGACTTTTTCACGGAGATGAAAGGGAGAATAATCTTAACAAATGGCACTTTTTGAAAGAGAGAGGTAGTATCGCCCTGCTAAGAAACAATATAGAATAGGTCAAATGGGGCTAATAGGACTAATAAGACGAATAGGGGGGATAGGAGCACTGACGACGCGGGACGCGTCGT
>DKEG01000058.1:37268-39229 GCA_002452095.1 Bacteroidales bacterium UBA6828
CACACTGCATTAACGGGTAATGATACGGCAATTAACGGAGGACTCTTTTAATGGCGTTTTAATGGATGGATAACCGCTGGCGGGGGCGCCCGCGTCCCCAGAGAGGGCATTGGACGCAACTATGACGACGCGGGACGCGTCGTNNNNCACACTGCATTAACGGGTAATTATACGGTAATTAACGGAGACAGAAAACAACAAAACAGAGAACAAAATGGAAATAGTAGAACGGAAGATTACCATTCGGGAACTGACCGAGGGGTATGCGGACAATCAGGAAGCGGGTGTGAAAGCCTTCGGTGGGCGGTTGGACGTGCGGCCGCCGTACCAGCGGGAGTTTGTCTATAACGACAAAGAGCGCGAGGCGGTAATCGACACAAATGCCAGTACGTGAACGGCGACTTCGCGTATATGTTCAACTATTTCGGCAACCTGCCCGCCGACCAATAGGCGCAGATACCAGACTAACGACATCAAAAAGAGACTGCCTACGTTTGACAGGCAGTCTCTTTCTATTTACAAAAGAGTTGTGGAAAATGACGACGCGAGACGCGTAGTCCCCACACTCTCCATACACCTTACTTGCTCTGGGTGGATTTGTCTTCCGACTCCTCGTTGAAGGGTTGCCAAGTGGTCTGGAGCATACGCTGGTAGGAGCGGTAACGCCACTGTGCGTTGTCACGCGCAGCGCGGAACAGGTCGGCAGCCTCGGTCGGGTACTGCTTCATCACGGAAGCGAAACGCACCTCGCCCTTCAGATAGTCTTCGAACTTATCCCACTGCGGCTCCTTCGAGTCAAGCGAGAACGGATTCTTGCCCTCGTTCTCCAACTCGGGGTTGTAACGCCACAAGTGCCAGTAACCACATTCAACGGCTTTCGCCTCCTCAGCCTGGCTCTTGCCCATACCGGCTTTCAGACCATGGTTGATACACGGAGCGTAAGCGATGATGAGCGACGGTCCGGGATAAGCCTCAGCCTCACGGATAGCCTTGAGGGTCTGTGCCTGGTCGGCACCCATAGCGATTTGAGCCACATAGACATAACCATAGGTGGTGGCAATCATACCAAGGTCTTTCTTGCGCACGCGCTTACCCATAGCGGCAAACTTAGCTATCGCACCAAGAGGTGTTGATTTGGAAGCCTGTCCGCCGGTGTTGGAGTACACCTCGGTATCGAGTACGAGGATATTAACATCCTCACCCGAGGCGATGACGTGGTCGAGTCCGCCGTATCCGATGTCATAGGAAGCACCGTCACCACCGATAATCCACTGGCTGCGTTTGACGATATGGTCTTTGTATTTGAGAATCTCTTTGCAGGTGTCGCAACCGCAAGCCTCCATAGCAGCCACCATAGGTTCGTAGAGACGTTTGGTAACCTCTGCACTCTGTTGGTTCTCAAGCCATTCCTTGAACATAGCCTTCAGTTCGTCGGAGCAGCAGGTGCACTCTTGCGCCTTGGTCATCAGCGAAGCCAGACGCTCACGCATCTTGCGGTGTGCAATCTGCATACCGAGACCGTACTCGCAGAAGTCCTCGAACAGCGAGTTCGACCATGCGGGACCGTGTCCTTTGTCATTGGTGGTATAAGGAGTGGAAGGTACGGAACCCGAGTAGATAGAGGTACAACCCGTAGCGTTAGCCGCAATCTCACGGTCGCCGAAGAGTTGGCTGATGAGTTTCAAGTACGGAGTCTCACCGCAACCCGAGCATGCGCCCGAGAACTCAAACAGCGGAGTAGCGAACTGCGAGTTCTTGACATTCGACTGGATATCAACGAGATGTTGCTTGCTCTTGACGTTCTCCACGCAGTAGTTCCAGTTGGCAGCCTCAGCCTCTTGTCCCTCGAGCGGAACCATAGTGAGGGCTTTGCCGAGTTTCGGATTACCCGGGCAGACATCGACGCAGTTGCCGCAGCCGAGGCAGTCCATAACGCCTACCTGCATACGGAAATGCATACC
>DKEG01000018.1 GCA_002452095.1 Bacteroidales bacterium UBA6828
TTGTTATTGGACAGTACAAATATGAGAAAATACTTAAAATGTTGATTTTCTTGTGGTAAAAGTTTGCACAATCCGAAAAAAAGTCGTACCTTTGCACGCTTTTTCGCGGTTTGCCCGTCTTCTGCGCATACGCACGCGAGGTTTTTGTGTGTGAAATGGTGAGACTGCAGGCAAGGGCAGATAGCAAAGAAATAAATGATAAATTATTAACAAACAACAAGTTACAATGCCTACAATTCAACAATTGGTTAGAAAAGGAAGAGCAGAACTTATCGACAAGAGCAAAAGCCCAGCATTGGACAGTTGCCCGCAACGTCGTGGCGTATGTGTGCGTGTTTACACAACAACTCCTAAAAAGCCTAACTCCGCTATGCGTAAGGTGGCTCGTGTTCGTCTGACGAACCAAAAGGAGGTGAACGCATACATTCCCGGAGAGGGACATAACTTGCAAGAGCACAGTATCGTAATGGTACGTGGTGGTCGTGTAAAAGACCTTCCCGGTGTACGTTATCACATCGTTCGTGGTACGCTGGATACTGCAGGTGTGGCTAACCGCTTGCAGCGTCGAAGCAAATACGGCGCAAAACGCCCGAAAGCAAAGAAGTAATACGTTCTGAAAACTACAAAAAAAACTAACTGAGAGTTCCATATTTGGGACGATTAACCGGGTTGATCGGTTGAGTAAGTTGGAATAATTGTGAATTATGCATTGTGAATTGTTCCGGCTGAAGCGATGACAACCAAAAATTAAAACAACAATGAGAAAAGCAAAACCAACAAAACGTGTAATCCTTCCGGATCCCGTTTATGGCGAGGTGATGGTGGCTAAGTTTGTAAACCACTTGATGCTCGATGGTAAGAAAAACACTTCGTATGGTGTGTTCTATACCGCTTTGGGAGTAGTAGAACAGAAAATGAAGTCGGAGGATAAGTCCGCTTTGGATATCTGGAAACAGGCTCTCGATAACATCACTCCTCTGGTTGAGGTAAAATCAAAGCGTATCGGTGGTGCTACTTTCCAGGTACCTACCGAGATTCGTGCTGACCGCAAAGGTTCGATTGCGATGAAGAATATGATCGCTTTCGCACGCAAACGCGGTGGTCATTCGATGGCGGAGAAATTGGCAGCCGAGATTATGGATGCCTACAACAATCAGGGTGGTGCCTTCAAACGTAAAGAGGATATGCACCGTATGGCTGAGGCTAACCGTGCATTCGCACATTTCCGTTTCTAATACGCACGTACGCGCGTGTATATAATAAGGAAAAGAAACAATGGCTAAACACGATCTGAAATTAAACAGAAACATCGGTATCATGGCGCACATTGATGCCGGTAAGACAACTACCTCCGAGCGAATCCTGTACTACACCGGTCTTACACACAAAATCGGTGAGGTACACGATGGTGCTGCTACTATGGACTGGATGGTTCAGGAGCAGGAGCGTGGTATCACTATCACTTCTGCTGCAACTACCACTTATTGGTCGTACAAGGGCAATAAGTACAAAATCAACTTGATAGATACTCCGGGGCACGTGGACTTTACCGTAGAGGTGGAGCGCTCGCTCCGTATTTTGGATGGTGCCGTTATGGCTCTCTGCGCTGTAGGTGGTGTTCAACCGCAGTCGGAAACCGTTTGGCGTCAGGCTGACAAGTACAATGTGCCGCGCCTCTGCTATGTCAACAAGATGGACCGTTCGGGTGCCAACTTCTTCGATGTGGTTCGCCAGATTAAAGAGGTACTCGGTGCAACCCCTTGCCCTATCCAGATTCCTGTCGGAAATGAGGAAACTTTCAAAGGGGTGGTTGACCTTGTTACAATGAAGGCTATTCTTTGGCATGATGAGACAATGGGCGCCGAGTATGAGGTGGATGATATTCCTGCTGACCTCGTAGCAGAGGCAGAGGAGTGGCGCGACAAAATGCTCGAGACTATTGCAGAGTTCGATGATACTTTGATGGAGAAATACTTCTCCGATCCTTCTACTATCACCGAGGATGAGATCCGTGCTGCTATCCGCAAGGGTACTATCAGTATGCATATTTTCCCCGTTATCTGCGGTTCTTCGTTCAAGAATAAGGGTGTGCAGACTATGCTTGATGCGGTCTGCGCTTACTTGCCGAGTCCGTTGGATACGCCGGAAATAGATGGTATCGATCCTCGCACGGGTGATGCTATCAGCCGTAAGCCGGATGATAATGAGCCGCTTTGCGCATTGGCATTCAAGATTGCTACCGATCCGTATGTAGGTCGTCTCTGCTATTTCCGCGTTTATTCGGGTAAGTTGGAGGCAGGCTCGTATGTTTACAACCCCCGTTCCGGTAAGAAAGAACGTATCTCGCGTATCTTCCAGATGCACTCCAATCACCAGAACCCTGTTGATTTTATTGCAGCAGGTGATATCGGAGCCGGCGTAGGTTTCAAGGATATCCGCACCGGTGATACCCTTTGCGATGAAGAGAATCCTATCGTACTTGAGTCTATCGAATTCCCCGCTCCGGTGATTGGTGTTTCGGTTGAGCCGAAGAGCCAGGCAGACCTTGACAAACTCGGTGTCGGTTTGGCTAAATTGGCAGAAGAGGATCCTACATTTACCGTTAAGACCGACGAGCAGACAGGTCAGACCGTTATCTCCGGTATGGGTGAGTTGCACCTCGAGATTATTATCGACCGTCTGAAACGTGAGTTCAAGGTTGAATGCAACCAAGGTCGTCCTCAAGTAGCATACCGCGAAGCAATCTCTATGCCGGTTGAACTCCGTGAAACCTACAAGAAACAATCCGGTGGTCGTGGTAAATTCGCTGATATGTTCGTACGCGTTGAACCGGCTGATCCTGATTTCGAAGGTTCGCTCCAGTTCGTGAACGAAGTAAAGGGCGGTAATATTCCTAAGGAGTTTATCCCCTCTATCGAAAAGGGCTTCCAGGCTGCAATGAAGAATGGTGTACTTGCCGGTTATCCGGTTGACCAACTTAAGGTTACGGTTATTGATGGTAGTTTCCACCCCGTTGACTCCGACCAGTTGTCATTCGAAATCTGCGCCCAGATGGCATTCAAAAACGCTTGCGTTAAGGCTAAACCGGTTCTCATGGAGCCTATTATGAAGGTTGAGGTGGTAACACCCGAGGAGAATATGGGTGATGTCATTGGCGACTTGACCAAACGTCGTGGACAGGTAGAGGGTATGGATACCGCTCGTACGGGTGCACGTATCGTTAAAGCGAAAGTGCCTTTGAGCGAGATGTTCGGTTACGTAACCGCTCTTCGTACCATCACCTCCGGTCGCGCTACTTCCAGTATGGAGTTCTCGCACTATGAGCCTGTCTCGAGTGCAATCGCTAAGGTTGTTCTTACCGAGTGCGGCGGACGTGCAGACTTGGTATAATGCTTGGATAAGGACGTGCGCAGGTGAGTGCACAGGCGCACGTCTTTTACATATAAAAATAGGTCGCGGGTCGTTTCCAAGCAAATGACTCTTTGGTTGTCTCGCGCTCTGTTCTTAAATAGACAATTCGTTATATTGTCAAATCGTCAAATTATTAATTCTAAAAAAGACATGAGTCAGAAAATTCGTATCAAACTGAAATCTTTCGACCACAACTTGGTGGACAAGTCGGCTGAAAAAATCGTTAAAACTGTTAAGGCTACCGGTGCTGTAATCAGCGGTCCTATTCCATTGCCTACTCACAAACGTATCTTCACCGTTAACCGTTCCACTTTCGTTAACAAGAAAAGTCGTGAGCAGTTTGAACTGTCGAGTTACAAACGTCTGATTGACATCTACAATGCAAATAGCAAGACCATCGAGGCTCTGATGAAACTCGAACTTGCCAGCGGTGTTGAGGTGGAAATCAAAGCGTAATCGGAAAAGAAAGAACATTTGCATTGTGCTTTACGCATTGTGCATTGACAAACGACCGTTTCCCTCGGTAAATGATCAAGTAATCTTCGGGTGAAGGCATCAGTCCGCGGGCGAGAACGGCAATTTATTAACAAACTAACAATCGGTAAAATGCCAGGATTATTAGGAAAAAAAATCGGAATGACTTCCGTATTCGGTGCTGATGGCAAAAATATCCCATGCACCGTTATCGAGGCAGGTCCTTGCGTTGTAACGCAACTGAAAACCGTTGAGAAAGATGGCTATCAGGCTGTTCAGGTAGGTTTTATGCAGAAGAGCGAGAAACATACCAACAAGGCTGAAGCAGGACACTTCAAGGCTGCAGGCGTTCAACCTATGCGTCACCTCGCCGAGTTTGACGAGTTCGGCAAAGAACTCCATTTGGGCGATACCATCACGGTCGCTGATGTATTCGAGGAGAATACCTACATCGATGTGATCGGTACTAGCAAAGGTAAGGGTTTTCAGGGTGTCGTAAAACGCCACGGTTTCGGTGGTGTAGGTCAGTCAACCCACGGTCAGGACGACCGCTTGCGTGCACCGGGTTCTGTAGGTGCTTGCGCATACCCGAGCCGTATCTTCCCGGGTACACGTATGGGCGGACATATGGGACAAGACCGCATCACGGTTCAAAACCTTGTTGTTCTCAAAGTTATCCCCGAGTACAACTTGATTATGGTCAAGGGAAGTATTCCGGGTGCTAAAAATTCAATCGTTATTCTTAACAAGTAATTTAGTATGGAACTTAGTATTTTGAATATGGCCGGCAAAGAGACCGGCAAGAAGGTCGTCCTCAACGACGCAATCTTCGGTATTGAGCCTAACGAACATGCTATCTACTTGGACGTTAAGCAATACTTGGCAAACAACCGTCAGGGTACAGCCAAAGCAAAACAACGTAGCGAGAATGCCCACTCTACACGCAAACTCGGTCGTCAGAAGGGTGGCGGAGGTGCACGTCCGGGTGATTTCAAATCGCCGGTTCGCGTAGGCGGTGGTACTATTTTTGGTCCCGTTCCCCGCAGTTATGCTTTCAAACTCAACCGCAAGGTAAAACAATTGGCTCGTAAATCGGCTCTCAGCCTTCGCGCTAAGCAAGAGCAGATTCTTGTGCTGGACGCTCTCACTTTCGAGGCTCCCAAGACCAAAGCAATGGTTGAGGTTCTCAACAATCTCAATGTGGCAGGCAAGAAAGTTACTTTCATCGTGAGTGATGCTAACACCAACGCAATCAAGTCGGCTGCCAACTTGCAACGGGTTAACGTTGTTTCGGCTAACGAACTGAATACTTATACTATTATGAACTCGAATGTAGTGGTTCTTACCGAGGCTTCGGCTGCCGCTATCGAGGCAACTTTTAACGCATAAGGAGGTTACAACTATGGCAATTATTATCAAACCGATCGTCACTGAGAAGATGACCGCCGCTGGCGAAAAGTTGAACCGTTATGGTTTCAGAGTAGAGCGTACTGCCAACAAGGTTGAAATCAAAAAGGCAGTAGAGGAAATGTACAATGTACAGGTAGAGGATGTAAATACACTTATTGTGGCTCCAAAAGTAAAACAACGCTATACCAAGAGCGGTTTGCTTCGCGGTGCACAGCAGGCTTACAAGAAAGCTATCGTTACATTGAAACAAGGTGAAACAATCGATTTTTATAGCAATATCTAAAAATGGCTGTACGTAAATTTAAGCCCACTACACCAGGGCAAAGACACAAAGTTATCGGTGCATTTGAGACAATTACCGCAAGTGCTCCGGAGAAATCTCTTGTGTTTGGCAAACGCAAAACGGGTGGTCGTAACCATACCGGTAAGATGACCATGCGCTACATCGGCGGCGGACATAAGCAGAAATATCGTGTAATTGACTTCAAACGTAACAAAGATGGTGTACCCGCTACAGTTAAAACGATTGAGTATGATCCGAACCGCTCGGCTCGCATCGCTCTCTTGTTCTATGCTGATGGTGAGAAACGTTACATTCTTGCACCTAACGGACTGCAAGTAGGTCAAACGGTTATGTCGGGAGCAGATGCCGCTCCTGAAGTAGGGAATGCCCTTCCTATGGCAAACATCCCTCTCGGAACGCTCATTCACAACATTGAGTTGCGTCCGGGGCAGGGGGCTTGCATGGTTCGCTCGGCTGGCGTGTTTGCACAACTCTCTTCGCGTGAAGATAAGTATGCAATCATCAAGTTGCCTTCGGGTGAATTGCGCAAGGTGCTCGCCGCATGCAAGGCTACCGTTGGTGTAGTCGGCAATAGCGATCACGCATTGGAGAAGAGTGGTAAGGCTGGTCGTAGCCGTTGGCTCGGTCGCCGTCCTCGCAACCGTGGTGTTGTTATGAACCCTGTAGATCACCCGATGGGTGGTGGTGAAGGACGTGCATCTGGTGGACACCCGCGTTCTCGTAAGGGCTTGCTCGCTAAGGGTTACAAGACTCGTCACCCCAAGAACCAGAGCAATCAGTTCATAATCGAAAGAAGAAAGAAATAACCTATTAAAATCGTAACAACATTATGAGTCGTTCATTAAAAAAAGGACCGTTTATCAATGTCAAGTTGGAGGACAAGGTGTTGGCTATGAATGAGTCGGGCAAAAAAGAAGTTGTCAAGACTTGGAGCCGTGCTTCTATGATTTCTCCGGATTTTGTAGGTCATACTATTGCAGTTCACAATGGAAACAAGTTCATTCCTGTTTATGTAACGGAGAATATGGTTGGACACAAGTTGGGAGAATTCGCTCCTACTCGTACCTTCCGTGGTCATGCCGGCAACAACAAGAAGTAATCCATTGAATCATTCAAACAACAAATTAAATTTTAGAATTCAAAATGGGTGCTAGAAAACATAATACAGCCGAGGCAATGAAAGAGGCTCGCAAGAGTCAATACTTTGCCAAGGTAAACAACGTTCCTACATCTCCACGCAAAATGCGCCTTGTTGCTGACATGATTCGTGGCATGGAAGTGAACCGCGCACTGGGTGCTTTGCATTTCTCTACCCGGGAGGCATCGCGCGCTATGGAAAAAGTACTGAAATCGGCTATCGCTAACTGGGAAACAAAAACCGGTAAGAAAGCTGATCAGGAAACATTGTATGTAAGCAATATCATGGTTGACGGCGGAATGATGCTCAAGCGTCTGCTGACCGCTCCTCAAGGTCGTGGCTACCGCGTCCGCAAACGTTCCAATCATGTTACTGTATTCGTAGATACTAAAAATACTAACGCTGAAAAGTAATCAACAAAATGGGACAGAAAATTAATCCTATTGCAAACCGCCTCGGTATTGTTCGTGGTTGGGATTCCAACTGGTTTGGCGGTAAGAATTACGGAGATACTATCGTAGAGGATACTAAAATTCGTAAGTACCTCAACGCCCGTCTTGCTGAGGCTAGTATTTCCCGTATCGTTATCGAAAGAACTCTGAAACTTGTAACTGTAACTGTCTGCACCGCTCGCCCCGGTTTTATCATCGGTAAGGGTGGACAAGAGGTTGACAAATTGAAAGAGGAACTCAAAAAAATCACCAAACAAGATGTTCAAATCAACATCTTCGAGGTAAAACGTCCTGAGTTGGATGCAACTATCGTTGCTACCAAGATTGCACGTCAATTGGAAGGCAAAGTGGCTTACCGTCGTGCCGTTAAGATGGCCATCGCTTCTACTATGCGTATGGGCGCTGAGGGTATCAAGGTGCAAGTCAGCGGTCGTCTGAATGGTGCCGAGATGGCACGTAAAGAGATGTACAAAGAAGGACGTACTCCTCTACACACACTGCGTGCTGACATCGACTACTGCCAGATTGGTGCTATCACCAAAGTGGGGGTTATCGGTGTTAAGGTTTGGATCTGCCGTGGCGAAGTTTACGGCAAAAAGGATCTCGCTCCCAACTTTACCCAGAAACAGGAAGGGCGTGGCATGGATCGCCGCAACGACCGTCGTGATGGGGATCGTAAGGGGGGCTTCCGCAGAAACAAAAAACAATAAGTTTAACCGATTTGTAGATTACAACAGTTATGTTACAACCTAAGAAAACGAAATTCCGCCGCTCGCAAAAAGGCCGTATCAAAGGCATCGCGCAACGCGGCAATGAGTTGGCATTCGGCTCATTCGGTATCAAATCGCTTGGTACCATCTGGTTGACAGGTCGTCAAATCGAAGCAGCCCGTGTTGCTGTAACACGTTACATGCAACGTCAAGGTCAGGTATGGATTCGCGTGTTCCCGGATAAACCTATCACTAAGAAACCTTTGGATGTCCGTATGGGTAAAGGTAAAGGTGCTCCCGAGGGATTCGTAGTTCCATTGGAGCCCGGACGTATCATCTTCGAGGTCGACGGCGTACCTTACGAAGTGGCCAAAGAGGCACTTCGTCTGGCTGCTCAGAAACTTCCTATCACTACTAAGTTTGTCGTAAGACGTGATTACGACCCAACCCAAAATGTTTAATCAGGATTATGAAAACAGCTGAAATTAAAGAATTAACTACCGCTGAGATCCAAGAGCGTCTCGCTGCAGAGAAAGATGCACTCGTGCGCCTCAAACTGAATCACAGCATTTCTCCGCTCGACAATCCGTTGCAGATTAAGGTTGCTCGTAAGACAATCGCACGCCTTGCAACCGAACTCCGTGCAAGAGAATTAACCAAGTAAAAAACGAAAGTGAAATGGAAACAAGAAATTTAAGAAAAGAGCGTGTGGGAGTTGTCGTTTCCAACAAGATGGATAAGACCATTGTCGTAGCCGTTAAGTGGAAAGAGAAACACCCCATCTATGGCAAGTTTGTCAATAAAACTCGCAAGTTCCATGTTCATGACGAGAAGAACGAGTGTGGTATCGGCGATACTGTCCGCATTATGGAGACTCGTCCGCTGAGCAAAACTGTTCGTTGGCGTCTAACTCAAATTATTGAAAGGGCTAAGTAATTATGATACAACAAGAATCAAGACTTACGGTTGCGGACAACTCAGGTGCTAAAGAGGCATTGTGCATCCGCGTACTGGGCGGAACCAAAAAACGTTACGCCACCCTCGGCGACACCATCGTGGTTGCAGTCAAGGGCGTTATCCCCTCTTCCGACATCAAGGACGGTGCGGTTAGCCGCGCTATCGTTGTCCGCGTTAAGAAAGAGGTTCGCCGTGCCGATGGTAGTTACATCCGTTTCGATGACAACGCATGCGTGCTTGTCAACAACGCGGGGGAACTCCGTGGTTCGCGTATCTTCGGTCCCGTTGCTCGTGAACTCCGTCAAACCAATATGAAGATTATTTCTCTGGCACCTGAAGTGCTTTAATCATCTAAATTATTACAGTAATGGCAAAATTACATATTAAGAAAGGTGATACCGTTTATGTTAACGCGGGTGCATCGAAAGGCAAAACCGGTCGCGTGCTGGAGGTGCTTGTAGATAAGCAGCGTGCTATCGTAGAAGGTGTTAATATGGTATCGAAAAGTACCAAACCTAATGCAAAGAACCCACAAGGGGGTATCGTTAAACAAGAGGCTTCTATCCATATCTCCAACCTCAACCCCGTTGAGAACGGCAAACCGGTTCGCGTAGGCCGTGTGGAGAAAGACGGAAAGTTAGTCCGTGTATCTAAAAAAACCGGAAAGGAGATTTAATGATGAATACAGCAAGTCTGAAGCAAGATTATCAGGAGCGTATCGTTCCTATCTTGATGAAAGAGTTCAACTACACTACAGTAATGCAGTGCCCGAAACTCACCAAGATTGTCCTCAATCAAGGTCTCGGCGAGGCTGTTGCCGACAAGAAGATCGTCGATGTCGCTCAAGCAGAAATGACAGCCATCGCTGGTCAGAAAGCCGTTGCCACACTCTCCAAGAAGGATATTGCCAACTTTAAGGTACGTAAAAAAATGCCTATCGGCGTTCGCGTAACCCTGCGTGGTGAGCGTATGTACGAGTTCTTGGAGCGTCTCGTTCGCGTAGCCCTCCCTCGTATTCGCGACTTCAAAGGTATCGAGAACAAGATGGACGGACGTGGTAACTACACCCTTGGTATCCAAGAGCAAATTATCTTCCCGGAAATTAACATTGATAACATTACCAAACTGCTCGGTATGAACATCACGTTCGTTACCACTGCGCAAACCGATGAAGAAGGTTTCGCTCTCCTCCGCGAGTTTGGCTTACCATTCAAAAAGTAATCGCTATGGCAAAAGAATCAATGAAAGCCCGCGAGGTAAAACGCGCCGCTCTCGTCGCTAAATATGCTGCGAAACGCGCCCAACTCCTCAAGGATGGCGACTATGTAGGTCTCCAGTCTCTGCCTAAGAACGCAAGCCCTGTCCGTCTGCACAACCGTTGCAAGATCACGGGTCGTCCGAAAGGTTATATGCGTGCATTCGGTTTGTCGCGTATTCAGTTCCGCGAGATGGCTTCCAAAGGGCTTATCCCCGGAGTGAAGAAGGCAAGTTGGTAATCGTACTGAAACTATACGCCCCGAAGGAGTTTCCATACTCCTTCGGGACTGCCATATAGTCATTTGGCATTTTCCGCTTTTGGACTGCCAATTTGCTCTGCAAATGACTGACACTGTGTCGTTGTTGGATAATAAATGTTAAATACGTTTTGTGCACCATTTAGCATAGGATGTGCATAGGATGTGAGGAGGATAGGCTACTTTTAACTATCTATTCTGTTAATGTTTATTTATTCTACAATACATTGTGGCACGATATTTGTAGATGTGAATAGGTTGCGCCGTCTGCAAAGATGTCAGCGACTAAAATCAACTTATTATTAAATATTGTCCCGGCAGCCGGGATTAATTTAACAACAAAACATTTATGACAGATCCTATCGCAGATTATCTGACTCGTCTCAGAAATGCAATCAAAGCCGGTCATCGCGTAGTTGAGGTGCCTGCTTCGAATCTGAAGAAAGAGATCACTCGTATCTTGTTTGAGAAAGGTTATATCCTCTCTTACAAGTTCGTGGAAGATGGACCTCAGGGCACAATCAAGATTGCTCTGAAGTATGATCCCGTTAACAAAGTTAACGCCATCAAGAGTTTGCAACGTGTATCCACCCCGGGTCTTCGTAAGTATGTGGGCTATCGCGAGATGCCGCGCGTGCTGAACGGATTGGGTATCGCTATCCTTTCTACTTCGAAAGGTGTGATGACCAACAAGGAAGCCCTTGGGCAACAGTTGGGTGGCGAGGTTATTTGTTATGTTTATTAATGTAAGGAGGAGAAGACTATGTCAAGAATTGGTAAATTACCTATCGCAATCCCTGCAGGCGTAACTGTAACCGTTAGCCCCGAAAATGTAGTAACCGTAAAAGGTCCCAAGGGGGAACTTGCTCAGGCTGTTGATCCTTTAATTACGGTTACTGTAGAGGATGGCGTTTGCCACGTTACTCGTCCGAATGACGAAAAAGAAAGCCGCGCTAAACATGGTTTGTATCGCGCGCTGATTCATAATATGGTTGTTGGTGTACACGACGGTTACAAGAAAGTTCTCGAACTTGTCGGTGTCGGTTTCCGTGTGGAAATGCTCCAACCGCAGGTACTGAACCTTACTCTGGGTTATACTCACCCTATCTATCTCGGCTTGCCGAAAGAGATTAAAGTGGAGACTAAGTCGGAGCGTAACCAGAACCCGCTTATTTTCTTGGAGTCGGCTGACAAGCAACTTCTTGGCCAGGTTTGTGCCAAGATACGCTCGTTCCGTCGCCCTGAACCTTACAAAGGCAAGGGTGTTAAGTTCCAAGGTGAAGTTGTACGTCGTAAGGCTGGTAAATCGGCTGGTAAATAATAGAAAGGAATAAGTTATGAATCAGAAAATTGCAAGAAGACTTAAAATTAAAGCATCTATCCGTACCAAGGTATCGGGTACTGCTGAGCGTCCTCGTCTGACCGTATTCCGTAGCAACAGCCAAATTTACGCTCAAGTAATTGATGATACCAAGGGCGTTACACTTGCTAATGCTTCATCTCTCGGAATTAAAGATAAAATGACCAAGAGCGAAAAAGCCGCTCAGGTAGGCAAAATGATTGCAGAGGCTGCTCTGAAAGCCGGCATTCAGGAGGTTGTGTTCGATCGTAACGGCTACCTCTACCATGGTCGAGTTCAATCATTGGCAGATGCTGCTCGTGAAGCAGGTCTCAAATTCTAAACACGCTGACTAACAATGAATCGAGTTAAAACAACACAAGACTTGGAACTCAAGGAGCGCCTTGTCGCAGTTAACCGCGTAACCAAAGTTACGAAAGGTGGACGTACCTTTACATTTGCAGCCATCGTTGTTGTAGGAGATGGAAACGGCATCGTTGGTTATGGTTTGGGTAAAGCGGGTGAGGTTACCGCTGCTATCGCAAAGGCTACCGAGTCTGCTAAAAAGAACCTTATCCAAGTGCCTGTACTTAATGGTACGATTCCTCACGAGCAGTATGCTAAGTTCGGCGGTGCTCGCGTATATATCCAACCTGCTACTCACGGTACCGGTGTGAAGGCCGGTGGCGCTATGCGTGCCGTCCTCGAGTCTGTCGGTGTTACCGACGTGCTCGCTAAGGCAAAAGGCTCTTCCAACCCTCACAACCTCGTCAAGGCTACCGTTGCCGCTCTCGCAGAACTGCGTGATGCACGCACCGTGGCTCAAAACCGTGGCGTAAGCCTCTCTACAGTGTTTAACGGATAATTTTCTCATCACTATGGCTACTATCAAGATTCAACAAGTACGCAGCATTATCCGCTGCCCGAAAGTACAGAAGGCTACTATGGAAGCCCTCGGTCTTCGTAAAATCAACGCCATCGTGGAGCACGAGGCTACTCCTGCTATTCTCGGAATGGTAGAGAAGGTAAAACATTTGGTTAAAGTAATTGATTAATACGTAAAAGCAATGGAATTACATAATTTAACTCCGGCTGCTGGCTCGGTTAAAACCGCAAAACGTATCGGTCGTGGTGCCGGTTCGGGACTCGGCGGAACCTCTACCCGTGGTCATAAGGGTGCAAAATCGCGTTCGGGCTACTCCAAGAAGATTGGTTTCGAGGGTGGTCAGATGCCTATGCAACGTCGTTTGCCTAAGTTCGGTTTCAAGAATATCAACCGCGTTGAGTACAAGGCTGTCAACCTCTCTACTCTTCAGGCTTTGGCTGATGCAAAACATCTTGAGAAAATCGGCTTGATCGAACTGCACGAGGCTGGTTTTATCAACAAGACAACCCTTGTTAAAATTCTTGGCAACGGTACACTTACCGCAAAATTGACCGTCGAGGCGAATGCATTCAGCAAATCTGCTGAAGAGGCTATTACGGCTGCCGGTGGTACCATCGTTAAGATCTAATTTACAGAGAAGCATTCCCGAGCAGGTTTTGTTACCTGTTCGGGAATACTTCTGCAAAAAAACGCAAAGTATGAAATTTATCGAAACATGTAAGAATATCTGGAAGATTGAGGATCTCCGCAACCGATTGCTGACCACGCTTTTGTTCGTGCTTATCTATCGTTTCGGCTCATTCATCGTTCTTCCCGGTATTGACCCGACGGCATTGTCTGCTCTGCACTCGCAGACAGCAGGCGGCTTGATGGCGCTTCTGGATATGTTCTCCGGTGGTGCGTTCTCCAATGCATCTGTCTTTGCGCTCGGTATTATGCCTTACATCTCTGCTTCTATCGTAATTCAACTGCTAACCATTGCAGTGCCTTACTTCCAGAAAATGCAGAAAGAAGGGGAATCCGGACGCCAGAAAATGAACCAAATTACGCGCTATCTGACCGTTGCTATCCTTCTGTTCCAAGGACCGAGTTATTTGGTTAACCTTTCGGTGCAGATGGCACAGGCAGGTCAACCGTTGGTTATCGGTTTCAACTGGTTTACGATTTCTTCCACTATCCTCCTCTGCGCAGGCTCAATGTTTGTAATGTGGTTGGGTGAGCGTATTACCGACCGTGGTATAGGAAATGGTATTTCCTTTATCATCTTGATAGGTATCATTGCGCGTTTCCCGAGTGCACTCATTCAGGAGTTCTCCAGTCGTTTGAACGATGCTGGTGGCGGTTTGATCGTCTTCATTGCGGAGATCGTAATTCTGCTCTTCGTATTTGCTTTTGCAATTATGCTGGTACAAGGTACTCGTAAAATCCCGGTACAATATGCAAAACGTATCCAGGGGAATAAACAATATGGTGGCGTGCGTCAGTACATTCCTCTCAAGGTGAATGCTGCTAACGTAATGCCTATTATCTTTGCTCAGGCAATTATGTTTATTCCTATCGCTATTGTCGGATTCCGTGCTGACGGCAGCAATGCATTTGTAAGAGCATTTATGGACAACAACGGTTTTTGGTACAATCTCGTTTTTGCTATCCTTATCATCGCTTTCACCTATTTCTACACCGCGATTATCATCAATCCCGTTCAGATGGCGGAGAACCTGAAACTGAACAACGGATTTATCCCCGGTGTGAAACCCGGTAAGAAAACGGCGGAGTATATTGATACGATTATGTCCCGTATCACTTTGCCCGGTTCTGTCCTTTTGGCGATTATTGCTATCCTGCCTGCTTTTGCCCGCCTTTGCGGTGTCAGTATGGGCTTTGCGCAGTTCTTCGGTGGTACCTCTTTGCTGATTATGGTCGGTGTTATCCTTGATACCCTCCAGCAGATTGAGAGCCACTTGCTGATGCGCCACTATGATGGCTTCTTTGAGTCGGGTATGCGTATCAAAGGTCGTTCGGGAGCGATGGCTTACTAATCACGGACTTATTTGGTAATCTTTTAAGATGATTTTCCTTAAGACTGACGAAGAAGTAGAACTTATGCGGGAGAGCAACATCTTGCTGGGTAAGACCTATGCCGAAGTGGCAAAGGCTATTCAGCCGGGTGTTTCTACCGCTAAGTTGGATAAGATAGCCTACGAGTTTATTATGGACAATGGCGGTGTCCCCGCTTGCCTTGGTTATGAAGGCTATCCTGCTACTCTTTGTACTTCGGTCAATGAACAGGTTGTACATGGTATCCCTTCCGAGAAACAGATTCTGAAAGATGGCGACATCATTTCTGTGGATTCTGTTATTAATCTGAACGGATATTGCTCGGATAGTGCTTACACTTTTCCTGTCGGAAATGTAGCACCCGAGACGCTGCAACTGATGCGTACTACCAAAGAAGCACTTTATCTCGGTATCGGTCAGGCTGTTACTGGTCGCCGTTTGGGAGACATTGGTGCTACAATTCAGGAGCATTGCGAGCGTGCGGGGTATTCCGTGGTTCGCGAGTTCGTCGGACATGGTATCGGACGCGAGATGCACGAGGAACCGGAGGTGTGCAACTACGGACGCCGTGGCAACGGTATCGTGCTCAAGTCGGGTATGACTTTGGCTATTGAGCCGATGATTTGTCTTGGACGCCGCAATATCATTATCGAAGAAGATGGTTGGACGGCACGTACGGCTGACCGTAAGCCCGCAGCACACTACGAATTATCGGTTTGTGTGCGCAATGGCAAAGCGGACATCCTCTCTACGTTCGACTATATTAAGGAGGTCTTGGGAGACCGTTTTATTTAATCACTGTTAAATCCAACGTTTTAGTATGGCAAAGCAAGATGCTATCGAAGTGGACGGCGTCATTACCGAGGCTCTCTCGAATGCAATGTTCCGCGTTCAACTCGAAAATGGTCCGCTCATCACGGCACATATCTCAGGCAAGATGCGTATGCACTACATCAAGATTCTTGCAGGGGACCGGGTGAAAGTGGAGATGAGTCCTTATGATTTAACCAAAGGACGTATTTCGTTCCGTTATAAATAAAACTACAAAACTCTACAACAATGAAAGTTAGAGCATCTATCAAGAAGCGCAATGCAGACTGCAAAATTGTACGTCGCAAAGGCCACTTGTATGTAATCAACAAGAAAGACCCGAAGATGAAGATGCGTCAAGGATAAGCGCAATCGGAATCCATAGGTCAAAGAACATCAGTTCTCTAAATTAAGAAACAATTAAAAAACAAATTTATCCTTTAGTTTAAAATTATGGCTATAAGAATTGTCGGTGTAGATCTGCCGCAGAACAAATGCGGTGAAGTCGGTTTGACTTACATCTACGGAATAGGTCGTTCAAGCGCAAAGAAGATCCTGGCAGAGGCAGGCGTTGACCCAAGCATCAAGGTGCAGGATTGGACGGATGACCAAGCAGCTAAAATCCGTGAGATCATCGGTGCTAAGTACAAAGTGGAAGGTGATCTTCGTTCGGAAACTCAACTCAACATCAAACGTTTGATGGATATCGGTTGTTACCGTGGAGTTCGTCATCGTCTCGGTTTGCCTGTTCGTGGTCAATCGACGAAGAACAATGCTCGTACGCGCAAAGGTAAAAAGAAAACCGTTGCTAACAAGAAGAAGGCTACGAAGTAATCTTCAGCGGTTAGCAAGTTAAATCAATACATAATATCTATCAAATTATGGCAAAGAAAGCAATTGCAACTAAGAAGCGCGTTGTAAAGATTGACGGTGTCGGTCAACTGCACGTGATGTCTTCTTTCAACAATGTTATCGTTACTATTGCTAATGCAGACGGTCAGGTTATCTCGTGGTCGTCGGCAGGCAAGATGGGCTTCCGTGGTTCCAAAAAGAATACTCCTTATGCAGCGCAGATGGCTGCACAAGATTGCGGTAAAGTCGCTTACGACTTGGGTCTCCGCAAAGTGAAAGCATACGTTAAAGGTCCGGGACAAGGTCGTGAGTCCGCAATCCGTGCTTGCGTTGCAGCAGGTATTGAGGTTACTGAGATTATTGACGTTACTCCTATGCCACACAACGGCTGTCGTCCTCCAAAACGCCGCCGTGTTTAATCATTAAGTATGGTTCTGACAGCACAAACCGCTTAACTCCGCGATAAGTTTTCTCCCGGTCGAGTAATAGAAACGGTCTGATAGCAAAAGTCAGTCGGATAATAGATACAAAAACGTTTTTGGCTGAAAGAACACTAACCCTTTTAACTTATAAAAAATTATGGCAAGATATACAGGTCCAAAATCACGTATTGCACGTCGTTTCGGTGAACCAATCTTCGGTCCGGACAAAGTGTTGGATAAACGCAACTATGCTCCGGGACAACACGGTGTTAACCGTCGTAAAAAGAATTCTGAGTATGGTACTCAGTTAGCAGAGAAGCAGAAAGCAAAGTACACTTATGGTGTTCTTGAGCGTCAGTTCCGTCTGCTGTTTGCACAAGCACAGCGTGCAAAGGGTATTACAGGTGAGATTCTGCTCCAACTCCTTGAGAGCCGTTTGGATAACATCGTTTATCGTCTCGGTATCGCTCCTACCCGTGCAGCCGCACGACAGATGGTTAGCCATCGTCACATCACCGTTGATGGCAAGGTGGTAAACATTCCTTCGTATCAGGTAAAACCCGGTCAGGTAGTGGCTGTTCGCGAAAAGGCTAAGTCTCTTGATGTTATTGCTGCTTCTCTCGAAGGCTTCAACCATAGCAAATATAGTTGGTTGGAGTGGAACGAGACTGACAAGGCAGGTAAATATCTCAACGTTCCGCAACGTGAGGAGATTCCAGAGAACATAAAGGAGCAGTTAATCGTCGAGTTGTACTCTAAACAATAAACTTTAAATTCATGGCAATATTAGATTTCATCAAACCTGACAAGGTGATAATGTTGGATTCGAGTGCGACGAAAGGTACTTTTGAATTTCGTCCTCTCGAACCGGGGTATGGTATTACGATAGGCAATGCTATCCGTCGCGTGCTGCTTGGCTCGCTGGAGGGATATGCTATTTGCGCTGTCAAGATCAGCGGTATTGATCATGAATTTGCTACTATCCCCGGTGTCATCACAGATGTAACTAATCTCATTCTCAACCTCAAACAGGTTCGCTTCATCCGCAAGGAAGGTTCCGAAGCCAATGGTGAAACCGTTAAACTCCACGTCTCGAATACGAAAACGTTCCTAGCGGGTGAGTTGAATTCGGTTCTCCAAAACTTCGAAGTTCTCAATCCCGATCTCCAACTCGCAGAGATGGATGAGGTGGCAGATTTTGAGATAGAACTGACTATCAATAAGGGACGTGGCTACGTACCCGGAGACGAGAACCGTCATGCCGATGATCCTATCGGTGTACTCGCTATTGACTCCATCTACACGCCTATCCGTAATGTTATGATTTCGGTTGACCAATTCCGTGTCGAGCAACGCACCGACTATGAGAAACTGACAATCGAGATTACCACTGATGGCTCTATCACTCCGCAGAAGGCTCTTACAGAGGCTGCTAAAATTCTAATTTATCACTTTATGCTTTTCTCGGACGAGCGTATTGTTCTTGAGGAAGACACAAAGAAGAATAATAGTGCACTTGATGAAGAAATGCTGCGTATGCGCCAGTTGCTCAATCAGAAACTTCAGGATATGGATCTTAGCGTCCGTGCGCTCAACTGCCTGAAAGCAGCGGAGGTGGAGACTTTGGGTGAGTTGGTTAAGTATCATCGTTCCGACCTGCTGAAGTTCCGTAATTTCGGTAAGAAGTCTCTCACCGAATTGGACGAGTTGCTTGAGCGTAATGGTTTGGCATTTGGTATGGATATCTCGCGTTATCGTACTACGGAGTAATTATTCAGGGGAGAGATCCCCGTAGTTCCCAACTATTAAATTTATAAAACTATTATGAGACATAATAAGAAATTCAATCATCTTAGCCGCAAAGCCAATCATCGTGCCGCTTTGATGTCAAATATGGCTTGCTCGCTGATTATGCACAAGCGTATTTCGACTACTTTGGCTAAGGCCAAAGCTCTCCGTATGTACGTTGAGCCTATCCTCACTCGTGCGAAAGAGGATAATATGGCGAACCGCCGTCTTGCGTTCAGCCAACTGAAGCAAAAAGAGGTAGTTACCGAGTTGTTCCAAAACGTAGGCGAGAAGATCGCTAACCGTCCGGGTGGTTACACACGTATTCTCCGCACGGGTTTCCGTTTGGGTGATGCAGCAGAGATGTGTATCATTGAGTTGGTTGACTACAATGACAATATGCTCAAAGAGGCTAAGAAAGCCACCAAGAAGGCTACTCGTCGTGCCGGCAAGAAAGCAGTGAAAGAAGCCGTTGAGGAGGTTGTAGCAGAGGCAACTGAGGCTCCGAAAGCAGAGTAATTTCTCTAAATAAGGAACAAGGAGCAAGGAATAAAGACTCACAAAATCGTCTTTGCTCCTTGCTCCTTGACTTTTTATATCTATCCATTGTTAGCAAGAGAACCATATGGCGAAAAACGCTAATATAATAATAGTCCGGTAAAAACGCTGCTAACAACACAATCCTGCGAAAATGCCACTAATGATGCAATATCCCGCAGGAAATGCTATATTGCATATAATATAAATACAGTAAGGAACGGAACAGCAAGGATTGGATAGAGTAGGGTAAAAATAGAAAATAGAAAAAAGTAATATCCCAAAAATAGCAAATTATGTTACTTGATTTGACACAACATAACGCTGCCAAGATTATGATTGACAACTGCAAGCCCGGTGATACCATCACGGTGAGCGGTATGATTCACAATGTGCGCGTTACCAAGTGGGGCGGGTTTATCATCCTGCGCAAGTCGCGCGGTCTGCTGCAGGCTGTAGTACAAAACGAGACATCTCATTTCTATGACGAGAGCGGCAACGAGATTGCACTCAACGGACTTTGCCGCGAGATGGCTGTAACGATCGAGGGTACGGTGAACGAGGCAAAAATCAAAGACCCCGCTGCGTTCTACAATACGATTGAGATTGCCGTATCGACCGTGCGTGTTCTTTCACGTCCGACGACATCGGAGGTAGTGGATATCAATGCGTTGAAGTTCGGCGATGAGGAGACGATGCTGCGCTTCAAGTTCGACAACCGTCAGGTTACACTCCGTAATCCGCGCGATATGGCGATACTGAAGGTGCAATCGACCATTGCCAAAGCATTTGCGGATTTTCTGACTGAGAACGGCTTTACGCAGATCTATACCCCGAAGATTGTGTCGGAGGGGGCTGAAGGCGGTGCCAACGTCTTTAAGTTGGACTATTTTGGCAAACAGGTCTATCTGGCGCAGTCGCCTCAGTTCTACAAACAGATAGGTGTGGGCGTGTATGAGCGTGTGTTTGAGATAGCACCGGCATACCGTGCCGAGAAACACAACACGTCGCGCCACTTGAACGAGTATATCTCGCTTGATGTGGAGATGGGTTTTATCAAAGGACAGGAGGATGTGATGACCTTGGAGGCTGCATTGCTGCATTATATCATCAACCGTGTGGAAAAAGATTGTGCGCACGAACTGAACCTGCTCGGTGCCACGGCTCCGAAACTGCCGACCAATGTACCGGCATGGAGACTGAGCGAGGTACACGAGATACTCTTTGAGAACCACCTGACGGAGGAAGATCACCGCGGTGAGGACGACTTAGCCCCCGAGGAAGAACGCGCTATCTGCAAGTATGCTTTGGAGAAATACGGTTCGGACTTTGTGTTCGTTACCCATTTCCCAAGTCAGCACCGTGCGTTCTATGCTATGGACGACCCTGAAGACCCATCGCTCACATTGAGTTTCGACCTATTGATGCGCGGTTTGGAGATTACTTCGGGCGGTCAGCGTATGCATAAGGAGCAGGACTATCGCGAGAAGATGCTGCGCCGCGGTATGAACCCCGACAATTTCCGTTTCTATCTCGATACTTTCCGCAACGGTATGCCGCCTCACGGAGGCTTTGCCATCGGTTTGGAACGAATCACTGCATGCTTCCTGGGCATTGCCAATGTAAAGGAATGCTCTATGTTCCCCCGCGACATCAATCGTGTGGCACCCTAAAGAGGAAAAGATATTGGACAGAACGACCATTTGACATAGCGTCAGGTGGTCGTTTTTTTGTGCTACCGATAAACATCCTGTATATATGTAGCAACATTTCCGGCATTAGCGGCGGATAGTAGTGTGTGCTGCACACAAAGCGGTGCTTTGCGCTCTTATCTACAGAATGTGTCTTATGCTATTTGTATTTATGGGATAATCACCCGATAATCACCTACACCTGCTATACACTTTTTATATGGAGGTGCGGGATAGGTAAGCCCGTTATGGGGACGCTATGGGGACGACGCTGTGGAGGCTCTGCAAGGGACACTATATGGGGATACTATATGGGGGCACTATATGGATGGGGACACTATGGGGACGCTATGAGGACACTATGGGGGACGCTATGGGGACACAAAGGGGGATTATGGGGGACAGCGATTTAGGAATGAGGGTAGGGGGTTGCGTATGTCGGATTTTTGGTGTATCTTTGCGCGCTGTTTTATGACAAGGCGTAATGCATAATTTTTAATTTTTAATTTTTAATTTGTAATGAAATATAATGACCTAAACAGTATGAAGCAACGGAATTTATTATTATGGCTTTTGGTGCTCTGCGGGAGCATAGGAAGCATCTATGCTGAGGATTGGACACGCGTAACCGATGTGTCGGTGTTGGCAGCGGGCGACCGTATCGTAATGGCTTGTCCGAGCAAGGGCATGGCTGCCGGTGAGGTGGACGCAAGCAAGAAAATACTGACCAGCGTCGCCGCCACTTTTTCGGAGGACGAGTCGGTTATGACTTCGGAAGGCAAAGCGCAGGTGTTTGTATTAGGCGGCAAGAGCGGCGCATGGACACTGGCTAATGCATCAGGGCAGTTGCTCAGTGCATCGGCGACGAAGAATGTAGGTTACGGGCTGACTACCCATACATGGGCAATCTCGGTGGGCGACAACGGTCTGGCAACCATACAATGTACGAACACCGGATACGGACGTTTTCTATACAATGTAAACAGTCCGCGTTTCACAACCTACACCAGCAAGACGACGAAAGTAATGCTGCTGCCTACGCTCTATCGGAAGAGTTACAAAGAGTATCATTTCGAGTATCAGGGCTATACGGAGAAGACAACCCGTTGCCGGGAGTATGCTTATGCAGAAGGCACACAGATAACGCTCTCGACGGGCGAGCCGATCAAAGAGGGCTATACGTTTGCAGGATGGCTGTTCGGCGGCAAGATATACCAGCCCGGTGAGGTGTTTACGATGCCGGCAGAAGATGTGTCGCTTGTAGCCCGGTGGAAGAGTTGTGAGACCGGTTTGCACGAGGCGGAGACGGCTGCAAAGGCAAAGAAGGTGCTGCGGGATAATACGCTCTATATAGAGAAGGACGGAAACTTGTACGATGTATTAGGAAACAAACACTGATTATGAAAAAGCGAATTATTCTTTCGGCTCTGGCACTTGCCACGCCCCTGACGATAGATGCCGTACCTGCTTACCGCGGTTGGCAGACCAAGCCCCAACCCGACGGCACTACGATACAGGTGCAGCAGAACGGCGATGAGGTGTATCACTATTTCACCAACCCCGACGGCGACATCGTGCGTATGGATGCGGACGGCTACTGGCGTGTAGCGGAGCAACAATCGACGGCAGAGACGATCCGTGCGCGCCGTGCAAAAGCGCACCGCCAACCCCGCCGTGCAGGCAGCATCAACTTAGCCCCGCGCGGGTTGTTTATTTTAGTGAATTTTGCCGATACCAAATATCAGTCAGGCAATACACCGGCACAGATGGACTCGATGATGAATGCCGTGAATTACACGTATGGCAGTTCATACGGGTCGGCACGGAAGTATTTCATAGACCAGTCGGACGGGGCATATACGCCGACGTTTGATGTAGTGGGACCTGTAACGCTCACCAAACAAGCGGCTTATTATGGTAAGAATGATACGGTTGGAAACGATATGTACCCCGGCGATATGGTGATAGAGGCATGCAAGTTGGTCAAATCGCAGTTCGGTGTGGACTTTACGCAATACGACAACGACCACGACGGGGAGGTGGATTTTGTATATATCATCTATGCCGGCAAGGGTGAGGCTGACGGAGGAGATGCCAATACAATATGGCCGCACAACTGGGACATCGAGTCGGCAATCTATTATGGCAACTGCACCTATACGGCAGCGGAATGTAAGGTGGACGGACTGAGTATCAACAACTACGCCTGCTCGGGCGAGTTGAACGGGCAGACGGGCAGTCGCAACGGTATCGGCACGCTCTGCCACGAGTTCGGACACGTATTGGGATTACCGGATTTCTATGATACCGACTACGGAAGCAACTACAGCAACCACAGAACGCCCGGTGATTGGGATATAATGGACAGTGGCAGTTACAACGGCGACGGTTGCTGTCCGCCGAATTACAGTGCGTTTGAGAAGTATTTCTTCGGTTGGACAACCCCGATCAATCCCGGCAGCGACGGGCAAGGACTGACGCTTTACCCCGCAGGCGACCAACGTTATCAAGCCTATCAGGTGAATGCATCGGGTACGCTGCAGGCAGCCGCTACCGACGGACTGAACTACTATATAGAGAACCGCCAGCAGACCGGTTGGGATCAGTATTTGCCCGGACACGGAATGATAGTGTGGTATGTGAACTACAGCCAGATGGTGTGGGACAACAACGAACCGAACAACACCGCCTCTTTTCCGCGCTATACAGTGGAGTCTGCCAGCGGATACACCACGGGTATAGGGAAAGCACGCGATGCGTTCCCCGGCACGGGCAATGTTACCATATGGTCGAAAATATCGGGTACTCCGCTGAAGGATATCCGCGAAGAGAATGGTGTGATAATGCTCACTTACAAGGATGTGTTCCTGGGCTATACGGTGAACTGGGTAGCCGACGGCGAGACGATAGAGAGCAAAGTCTATAAGGAGGCAGGCGCACCGCTCGAAATGCCGACGACTACTGTTACGCCCTGCGAGGGAATGCACCTGATCGGCTGGACCACAGAGGCGGACTACCATGACCCGTTTGTATTGCCCGAAGACCTGTTTACGGATGCAGAGGGCAAAATTGTAAACAATCATACTACGTATTACGCTGTGTTTGAGTAGTTTTGGGGGTGGAAAACGTGCATTTATCTTAGAACATATAATTAGCCAATAATTTAATTTTTAGGAACAAATACACGAAGAATTAAATCAAAAATTATCAAATAGGGTATATCTACCCTCCATAGAAAGCCATATCGGATATCGGCTTGCTACGCAATGCGTTGGGAGCAAAGCGACCGCAAGCCGATACCCGATATGGCTTTAATACAGACATTTATGGAGACTTACCCCAAAGCGGTTTGCGTATTCGGGGAAAAATGTGTACCTTTGCACGTTTATTTTGGATTTTTTAGAAAGATACGACAGATATGAAGTACAATTGGACTTTTGCGAATGTAGGCGGGACTACCCGCGTGAAGATTCAGTCGGGCGAGGATATTCGGCACTTGGGGGAGTTGGATCAGAAGATGTGGACGGTGCTTTCCTGTCCGACCACGGGACTGGAGATCAGCGAGGAGAGCCTGAAACTGATAGACATAGACGGCGATGGCAAACTGCGCGTGAAGGAGGTGATACAGACCGCCGATTGGCTGTGCAGTATGCTGCGCGACCCTGAGAGTCTGCTCACAGGCAAAGCCGAGGTGGCGCTGGCGAATATAGCCGATGAGGCACTGTTTGCCGTTGCGGAGCAAGTGGCAGGCGGCAAGGAGACGGTTACGCCGGCAGAGGTGGACGCTGCTATTGCGGGCGTTACGATTGATGCACAAGCGGCTCCTGAGGCTCCTTTTGCCGCAGATGTGATAGCGGCATACAAGGCCAAACAAGCGGAATATGCCACCTACTATGAGCAGGAGAAACTGCACCGGTTGGGACTTGCCACCATAGCCGAAGACGCTGCCAAACCGGGACTGAGTGAGACGGATTTTATGGAGATGGGCAGCAAGATTGCCGCTTACGAGGCAGGTACGGCAGCAGCCAACGATGCGAATGCAAAGGCATTGGCGGCAGCACAGGCGCAGTATATGCCGCTGCGTAAGTTGCTGCTGCTCAGCCGCGATTTCTACCGCCTGCTGCGTAACTTTATCACCTTTGAGGATTTCTATGACAAGAACCAGACCACCAAGGCGATATTTCAGGCGGGTACGCTCATTATCGACCAGCGTGCCTGTTCGCTGTGCGTGCGTGTGAACGATATGGCAAAGCAGAACGCACAGGCGGGACTGAGCGGTATGTATCTGATCTACTGCGACTGCGAGAGCAAGAAACTCGGGAAGAAAATGCAGATTGCGGCGGCGATGACCGTAGGGGGGATACGCAATCTGTCGGTGGGCAAGAACGCCCTGTTCTATGACAACGAGGGCAACGACTGGGATGCGGTGGTAACGAAGATTATTGACAACCCGATTTCTATCAGTCAGGCATTCTGGAGCCCGTATCGCAAGTTCGGCGCGTGGGTAACCGACTTGATCAACAAGTCCGCCGCCGAGAAAGACAGCAAGGTGTTCTCGGAGGCAACCGCCAAGATACAGGAGAATAAGGACAAGACTCCTGTCGCAGGTGAGAAACCCAAAGCACAGGCATTTGATATTGCCAAGTTTGCCGGTATCTTTGCGGCTATCGGTATGGCGATAGGGTATATAGGGGCGTTCTTTACGAGTGTGATTGGCGGTTTTGCCGAACTCAAATGGTGGCAGGATATTTTGGCAGTAGTGGGTATCGTATTGGTTATCAGCGGTCCGTCGATGTTCCTTGCATGGACGAAATTGCGCCAGCGCAACCTTGCCCCCGTGCTGAATGCCAACGGTTGGGCAATCAATGCGGATGTGATGGTGAGCGTGATGTTCGGCGCAACGCTTACCCGGCAGGCACAGTTCCCGATGTTGCAGTTGGTGGACCCGCTGGCAAAGAAAGGTATGCCGGTATGGAAAAAATGGCTGATTTCTATTGCGGTCGTGTTGGTAGTGCTGCTCGGCTTGTGGCTTGGCAACCTGCTGAACTGGTGCAAACTGCCCAGTCCGCTGCCTTGCTTCAACAAAGAACAGGTGGTAGAGGCGGCTCCCGCAGAAACACCCGCAGTTGAACCCGTAGCAGAGGAGGCGGCTGAATGAAATTCAATGTACATTACGCATTATGCATTACGCATTACGCACTATTAGCAGCCTTGCTGTTCCCTGTTGCTGTTTCTGCAAAGCGTCCGAGTAAGAAAGCCCAAATGGTTTCTGTTGACCCCACTCCCGCGGTGGTGTCAGATACATTGGATTTGACGGACAGCGAGGGCGATGAACCCGGTTCGTTGGACGATATAGAGGTGGAGAATGTAGGTATTCCCGAATGGCTGCAGACGCATATCTCGGGCGATACGCTCTATGTGGCGTGTGCGCAGGATATGCTGCCGCGGCGACTGGTGGTGATGACCAACGACGGCGAGTGTCTCTATAAACTGCTGCCTGCTATGATGGGTGAATTGGTGCAGATGGAGCACCCCGCTGACAGTGTGTATAAGCACATTTGGACGGCAACGCGTGTGAACCCGTATGCTACACCGATAGACTCGCTGCAAGACAGCATTCAAATCGATATGCGCGGTTTCTGTATGCCGGTGGCATACACTTCTGTACCCGACGGGCAGCACCCGCTGCGGGGGTACGTTACCTCGAGATTCGGTTTCCGCAGATACCGTTTCCATTACGGAACGGATGTGAAAGTGCAGATCGGCGACTCGGTGCGTGCGTCGTGGGACGGGCAAGTGCGTATTGTCGGTTGGGACCCGCGCGGGTACGGCTACTATGTGGTTATCCGCCACCCCAACGGGTTGGAGACTGTTTATGGACATCTCTCGCGCCCGCTGTTCGACGAGGGAGAGGCTATCTATGCGGGCGAGGTGCTCGGTTTGGGCGGCAACACAGGGCGTAGTACGGGCAGCCACCTGCACTACGAGATACGCTACCTCGGCAACGCTATCAACCCCGAACTATTGGTCGATTTCACTAAAGGCGAGATACGCTACCCGGAGACATATATGCTGACCAAGAAAAGCACTTTCGGACACAACACCGAACTGAAAGCCGCACAGCAGGCACAGTACCACCGTGTCCGCCAAGGCGATACCCTTGGTGCCATTGCCCGCAAATACCACACTACGGTGGGTGTACTCTGCCGTATGAACCGGATCAAGGAAACATCGTTGCTGCAGATCGGGCAAAGAATACGGGTGCGATAGTGCATAGACTCCGTTAAAGGATTGTTTATCTCCAATAATGACCATTGTATCCTGCCAAGGTGCGTTGCCGGCAGCCTTGGCAGCAACGCTTTTCCAAAGAGTTTGGGACAGTTATCTACGAACTATATGTAGCACTGTCTGACAACTACGAAAACAACAAGATGAACGCAACCAACCCAAACAATCAATTCCGCATTATCCCGATTATATATCGGAATTGCAACCCAACGAGTTTTCTTCTTCGGTAGCAATGCGCGTGGTAGGCACTATGGCGGTGCAGTGGCGTTTTTGGGATTGTCTCTCTTTGTGATGTAGAGT
>DKEG01000046.1 GCA_002452095.1 Bacteroidales bacterium UBA6828
CACTTGCTTGTTGAATCTACGAATGTCACTGCCGAACAATTTGACAAAAAACAGGCTAAATGGGCAAAAGCAGGTTGGATAGTTTTTGGTATTGGCATTGTTATAAGCATTATTATATTCTTTGTTTATTGCTATGCCATAGGCGAAATGTATAATTATTAAACAATACCCTTTATCATCCACATCCGGTTTTATTCGAGTTAGTAACAAGAAAATTCTCAAAATTCCATCTTTTATAAGATTCTCCCCCGTTTGGAGACCGACGGCATTACGCTATCGGTCTCAAAATTGTATTTATGCCCACAAAATGCCTCCAATTGCCCGCATAAAAAGCCTCAAACTTGCATACATGAGAAAAAAGCAGTAACTTTGCGCGCATAGATATGCCGTACTTGTGAAACGTTTCTTCTACATATTGGGTGTGGTGCTTGTCAGCCTGTTACTGGTGGGGACTATGCTGGTTTGCGTACTGACGAGCGACAAGGTGGAAACGGCAGCGGTACGGCTTGTAACAGCGGAATTGAGCCGCGGACTGGGTACCGAAGCCCAAATAGGCAGCGTGGAATATCGATTTCCCGCACGCCTGCGTATCCGCAACATCTATCTCGCAGACCAACAGGGTGATACCCTACTCTACTTGGATGAGATTTATGCCCATTTCCGCCCACTCCCGCTTTGGAAAAACGAGATACGTTTCTCCCGTGTGGACGTACGCGGTGGTGTGGCAAACATCTATCGCATGCCCGATAAACAATACAACTATCAGTTCCTTGTTGATGCATTCCATTTGGATCAGGAACGCACTCCGTTCCGCTCTTTCCTATCGGTGCGCGACATTCGCATAGAGCAGATACGCGCCCGCTACGAGGACTATCAGGCGAACTTGGATCATGCCTATATGGACTTGTACCATTTTACGCTTGATTCGCTTGATGCCGAGGTGCGCAGCCTGACGGTGGCTGTACAGAACCCGACCGACCAACTATGCGTGGAAGACCTGCAGGCACGGCTTGTGTACAACGACACCCTGCTCGCTATGCCGCGCCTGTATGTCCGTCTGCCCAAGTCGGAATTGGACGCAAGCGGGGTGCAATGTACAATGAACAAAGAACAATGGACAAAGAACCAAGAACATAACGGGCATTGTACAATCGACCATTCGACGAAAATAGGGCATTTGCTTACAGAGGGTAACACCGTCAGTTTGCATATTACCCATGCGGAAGTTACCCCATGCGATTTGGCACTGGTGGCACCTGCCTTGCGTACTCTGGACAAACCTGTACGCATAACAGGCGACATCGCCGGTACGCTGGATAGTATTCAGGCGCAAAACTTGTCTCTCTATTACGATAACCAACGCCTTTTCCTTGGGGCATTGACGGCACTCGGGCTGCCGGACATCAGCGACCCGTATCTGAAAATGAGTTGCCAAGATCTGTTCGTCAATGCACGTCTGCTACAGGATTTCTTAAGCGACCTGAATAACCGCCCTTACCACCTCGCCAAAGAGGTACACCGTTTGGGCGATATACACTACCGCGGACAGATAGACGGACGCCTGCACGATATGACCCTGCGTGGGGCGTTCCGCACTGCTTTGGGGGTGATCACCACCGACGGGCAACTGCAATCCGATTCCGTATTTGATAACTTAGCCTACAATGCCCGCGTAGCGACCAAGCGTTTTCAACTCGGCAAACTATTGGGTAGTACAGACTTGGGGCCTATCTCGTTGGATGTCCGTTCTCGCGGGAAGGTGGTGTCAGGAAAGGCTTCCGGCAACATCGATGCCCATATCCGCAACCTGACCTACAAAGGCTATACCTACCGGGAACTGCGTGCCAAAGGACAATTCCGTCCGCAAAAGTTTGATGGTACATTCAGCATCAACGACGAGAACATCGAGATGTATTTCTCAGGTTTGGTGAATCTTGCGCACAAACAACCCGACATCAACTGCGACCTGCATTTGGTACGTCTCCGCCCGGGCGTGCTGCAACTGTCGCCAAAATTGGAGAAAATGGAAATTAGCAGCACAATGGCGGTAAACCTCAGCGGGCGCAATCTCGATGAGATGAATGGTTATCTGGTCATCGACTCCACCCGCTTGCGCAACGCCAACGACTCCGTGCTGATGAACCAACTCAAACTCATCGTCCAGACAGGCAAACGCCAACAGAAACAAATACACCTGACAAGCGACTATCTGACAGCGGGCGTTAATGGGCATTTCCGCTATACAGAACTACCCGATATGCTCTTGCGCCAGGCTGTGCGTTACCTGCATAGTGCCTTCACTGCCAAAGAACAGCATCGTATCCGCCAAACGCAACCTACTAATGCGCAGATTGACTGGTATATCTATGGACATAAACTGCGGGCATTGCAGCGTGTACTGCAGTTGCCTGTCCGTATCAGCGACCAACCTGTCATCAAAGGTTTCCTGCACGAAGACAAAAATATCTTCGGGCTGATGGTGTATGCCCCGGGCATACGTATCAACGGAAAAACTATACAAAACATCACCCTTTCGCTTGATAATATCGGAAACACTGCCAATCTCTCTATGGCTGCCGAAGCACTGAATATGGGGGCAATGCTCCGTGCTACGGCGGCGGGCGACTCGCTCTCCACCCACCTCACACTACACCAGACCGACTCGGCGGAGCACATCTATGGCGGCGACATCCGTATGCTGACCCACTTTATGCAATATGCGGGTAAACCGTTGATAGATATTCATATACAGCCGTCCGAGTTTCAACTGCGCGACTCAATCTACACCATCAGCGACAGCCGTATTTCCTATTGCGTAGCCGATACCACGCTCGGTATCCAAAACTTCAACGTCCAAGCCGCCCACCAGTTTGTCCGTGCTTCGGGGATGGCTTCCGCACGTGCCACCGACTCGCTTCGTATCGAATTGGGCAATATCGATGCCGGCTATGTACTGCCGTTTGTACTGCCCGAAAAAGCACTCAAATTAGGCGGAAGTCTGACCGGATGGGCTACACTCTATAGTCTGTTCTCCAAACCGGTCTTTGAGGCAGATGTACGTCTCGATTCTGCCCTGCTCAACGATACCTACATGGGTGATGCGGTCGCTACCGTGGTCTTGGATCGCATAACAAAAGATATTGTTATCAATGGTGATGTGGTCAAAAACTCACGCCTGTTGGCTCATGTGGACGGCAATGTGGAGACCGGAAAAGGCAAATGGGGACTGATGATCTACCCCGACTCTATACCGCTCGGGTTTATCAACCATTGGACACAGGGAATCATCAGCGACATCTCCGGTTACGGAAGCGGCGTGGTACACGTATTCGGCGAACGCGAAGGCGACATCAAGCGGACATGGGTGGAGACACGCGCAAAAGCCATTGATGCAGGACTGACTATCCCCTATACAGGGTGTCGCTACTATCTCAACGACTCGGTCTTTATGGATTCCACATCCATCCGGTTCGACCACCTCGACCTCTATGACGAGGAGGGACATCGACTGCACCTGAATGGCAAATTGACACACAACCTATTCAACGATTTCAAATACAATTTTGATATACAGGTCTTTGATGCACTGGCATTTAACCTGCCCGACAAAGCGGGCGAGATGCTGCAGGGACGTGTCTATGCCAATGGCGATGCACACATCAAGGGCGACACCGAGGAGGTGAAAATTACCGCTAATGCCCGCACCATAGGAAAATCGCGCTTCCGCTTCTCGATTGACTATGCTTCTTCTGCAGGGGACAACAATTTTATCACTTTTGTGGATCATAATGCTGTCGTCAAACAGCGTCCGCAGGACGAAGATGAAGAAGACAGCCTGCGAGAAGAATTGGCAAAAATAGAGTCTTCCATACGCGTGCAGATGGCACTCAATGTCGAGGCAGATCCGCACCTGCTTTTCCAACTGATGCTCGGTGAACGCAACGGCGATATGATCCAGGCGCGTGGCGACGGGGCTATCCGGTTCACCTACGACTCGCAGAACGATAATATCCGCCTTATGGGTAACTACAATATCCAACAGGGGTCGCTCGATTTTACGGTCGGCAATGTCATTCATCGCCAGTTCACCATCGCCGAGGGAGGCAATATCTTGTGGTCGGGCAACCCGATGACTCCGCAACTGAACGTTACCGCCAAATACCGCGTTACTGCCAGTCTGAAAGACCTGTTCGGCAGCGAAATCAGCCAATTAGCCACCACGCGTACCAATGTACCTGTCAATACGTGCCTTACGATGACTGGCAACCTGATGCAGCCCACCCTGCGTTTCGGCATCGAACTGCCATTGTCTGACGAAGCCATACAAAGCCAGGTGCAGTCTGTCATCAACACCGACGAGATGCTGATGCGTCAGGTGGTGTATCTGCTTGTCTTCGGACGGTTCTTTACTCCTGAATATATGTCCAACTCGCAATATTCAGGACTCAACGACACCTATTCGCTGCTTTCGTCCACTATCACCGGACAGATCAACTCATGGCTGAGCAAACTGACTAATGTCTTTACGATGGGAGTGAATATCCGTACCGACGGCGAAGGCGCAGACGCCTCACAGGAATACGAAGCACAGTTCCAGTTGCAGCCTGTGGATCGTCTCGTTATCAATGGCAACGTGGGATACCGCTACAACGACATCGCCAACCAGCCCTTCTTCGGCGATCTCGATGCCGAAGTAATGCTCACCGAGGACGGCAAACTGCGTCTCAAAGCCTACACCCACACTGTGGACAAATACTCCCTCCGCCAGGCTAACACTATCCAGGGAGTCGGCTTCGTTTGGAAACACGATTTCAACTGGCCGACCAAAGAGGATTTGCAGCAACACAAAGCCGGGCGCGAGCAGCGCAAAGCCGAGCGGCAAGCCGCTAAAGAGGCAAAGAAAACCGCTAAACTACAAAACGATTCAACGCAAATAACTTCCCATAAATAATGCTGATTAAGACATACGGTGCAGCACCTGTCGGCATAGATGCTGTCTTGGTAACAATAGAAGTACACGCTGTACCTGGATTCGATTTTACCCTCGTCGGGTTGCCCGATAATGCCGTCAAAGAGTCGCACGAGCGTATTCTTGCTGCTCTCAATGTAAACGGCTATGAGTCCCCTAAGCGGGCTTTCACTATCAATATGGCACCCGCCGACATCAAGAAAGAAGGTGCCGCCTACGATCTCCCGCTTGCCATAGGTATCCTGGCGGGCGAGGAGAAAGTGAAATCCGCCCTGTTGGATAAGTTTATGCTAATGGGCGAACTGAGCCTCGATGGTTCCCTACAACCCATTCGCGGGGCTTTGCCTATTGCGCTTTGTGCACGCAAGGAAGGATTTCGCGGACTGATACTACCCGCCGACAACGCCTGCGAAGCCGCCGTAGTGGATGGTTTGGAGGTCTATGGCATGAAGACGATTCTTGATGTGGCGCGTTTTCTCAATAGCGAGCAGCAGTTTGAGCCTGTCCGCGTGGATACCGACTTGCTCTTCCGCGAGGAAGCCTTTTCTACCGATCTCGATTTCGCCGATGTGCGCGGACAGGAGAACGTGCGCCGGGCTATGGAGGTGGCGGCGGCCGGCGGGCATAATATGCTGATGGTCGGTCCTCCGGGTGCGGGCAAGTCCATGATGGCAAAACGTCTGCCCTCTATCCTTCCACCACTCACGCTCGAAGAAGCACTCGAAACCACTAAGATACACTCCGTGGCTGGTCTGCTCAATCGCCGTGCCGGCAACACCGAGTCGCTTATCGTGCGCCGTCCGTTCCGTAGTCCGCACCATACCATCACCGATGTGGCACTCGTTGGGGGAGGAAGCAATCCGCAACCGGGCGAAATCAGTCTGGCACACAACGGAGTATTGTTTCTGGACGAACTGCCCGAGTACAAACGTACCGCCCTTGAGGTGATGCGTCAGCCGCTCGAAGACCGCAAAATCACCGTCGCACGCAGCAAGATGTCGGTCGAATATCCTGCCTCGTTTATGCTCGTGGCGGCTATGAACCCCTGCCCGTGCGGGCATTATGGAGAAAATAACCCCGCACACCCGTGTACGTGTACGCCCGCGCAGGTACATAGATACTTGAGCCGGGTCTCAGGACCGTTGCTCGACCGTATCGACATCCAGTGCGAGATCCAAGCCGTGCCGTATGACCAACTTCGCACGCTCCAACAGGGGGAGTCGTCTGCCGATATCCGTCAGAGGGTCGTAGCGGCACGCCGTATTCAGCAGGAGCGTTTTGCCGGTACTGCCGTCCATTGCAATGCACAGATGACCCCGCAAATGCTACGCCAATACTGCCCCGTTGATGCCGAAGGCGATAACCTCCTTTCCTACTCTATGAACCGTCTCGGTTTGTCTGCACGCGCCTACGACCGTATTCTCAAAGTCGCCCGCACCATTGCCGATTTGGCGGGGGAAGAAAATATCTCCGCACGCCATCTCCTCGAAGCCATCGGCTATCGCTCCCTTGATCGCTCCACTTGGGCTGGATAATTCCGATAAGATAAAAAATAAAGAATTAATTATGCATAAATTATGCACTTTATGCAATTCCTATACCTCCATAATACCGATTACGTAGAAAAGACGTAGAAAGGACGTAGAAAGAATTGGCTTTTATAGATAGGATAAGCCGCTTTTTTATGCACTATATTCATTATTTATGCATTTTTATTGCATATCCGTTCCGCTTATGATTCATACCCTTTTTACCATATTTTTGAGCGTTTACTTTGTCAGTTTTACCGACAAAGCGAGTTCCGCACCTGTCCCTTTTTCGGAGCGGGCGCAAGAGCAGCGTACCCGCTGGAACATCCCTACCGATTCGCTCGACTACACCGTATCGCCGCTCTATCTCGATAGTATTCAGCGGCTTGGTGGAAAAATTCACCATACCTCCCGTTGGCTCAATGGTGCCACCATAGAGATGACGTCCCAAACGGCACAACGAGTTTCCGCATGCCGTTTTGTACAATCCGTCGAGATGACACGCGACAATACACAAACCAACGCCTTTATCCTACGGCGCAAGCAGCCACAGATCGACTATGGTCAGTCGCAGGAGCAAATAGACCTGTACAACCTGTCCCCACTCCACCAAGCGGGTTTCGAGGGACAAGGCATACTCATGGCGGTTTGCGACGGCGGTTTTTACAATGCCCATACCGCCTCTTTTTTAGACCAAACACACCAACTCGGACATTTTGACCTGACCGACGACACCTATGATTTTTTCAGCCAAACAGGTGAACATGGTATAGAGTGCTTGAGCGTCATTGCGGGCAAGACCGATAATTTCTACGGCTCTGCCACCCGTGCGGATTACTACCTTATGCGCTCCGAGGAAAACGACACCGAGAGCCCCAAAGAGATGGACAACCTCATTGCCGCTCTTGAAAAAGCAGACAGCCTCGGCGTAAACATTCTCTCCATCTCGTTGGGCTACTACGAGTTCGACAATGCCCGATGGAATCTCACCTATGCAAATATGGATGGCACAACCACCCGTTGTTCTCGCGCCGCCACTATTGCCGCCCGAAAGGGTATGCTCGTCTGTGTGGCAGCGGGCAACGAGGGAAACAAACCGTGGTATTACATCGATGTGCCCGCCGATGCAGATAGCATTCTCGCTGTCGGAGCCGTTACGCCGCAAGGCAGTATCGCCGGCTTTTCTTCGCGCGGACCGAGTAGCGATGGACGCACTAAACCCGATGTTTGTGCCGTAGGTGCCGGCACCTGTCTGCTACACCCCGACCGCACTTCGCCTTTCTATGGCAACGGAACCAGTTTCGCCTGCCCGCTCATTGCCGGTATGGCGGCTTCGCTCTGGTCGGCTCTCCCCGATGAAAATGCAATGCAAATCCGCAGCCGCATCATCCGTTCTGCCAACCGCTACATTTCCCCTGACAATGCCTATGGCTACGGCATACCCGATGCATGGGCGGCATATACTGGTACAACCGCCCTCCCCATCGTGCAAAGCACGTACAAAGCGTATAAAACACTCATCAATAATGAGATACACATCATTATTGACGGGCAAACGTATGATTTATTAGGAAGAAAATTGGGAAATGTTCCCTGACAAACAGACACAAAAAAAGGGTAAGCGAACTACATCGCACCGCTACAACCTCCTACCCTTGCTTCGGTCAAGACCTGGGGGAATTCAAAGGGAGCTGGTCGTGTAGGACTTACCCTCGTTATCACCAACAAAATTCACCAACGTATGGAAACGAACACACGATTGGACTGCAAAGGTAACACATTTATTTCATATACACAAATCTTTTTTCAAAAAAGTGCTGACAGACTTCATTATATCGCGTATCAAAGCCGAACTGCCCTTCGTTCCTAACGAGGAAAAGGGGAAATTGTTCGATTTGCTCGGGCAGTTTCTGATTTCTACCGACCCGCAGAAAACTTTTATCCTCCGCGGATATGCCGGTACAGGTAAGACCAGCGTGGTCAGTGCTTTGGTTCGTGCCCTCGAGAAACTACGCCAACCTTGTGTGCTGTTAGCCCCTACAGGACGCGCCGCCAAAGTGATAGCCAAATACTCGGAACGCCCGGCATACACCATCCATAAATACATCTACCGCCAAAAGCAATTGGGTACAGACAGTTTCTCTCTTGCAGCCAACCTGCACAAACATACCCTCTTTATCGTGGACGAGGCTTCTATGATTTCTGCTTCACACCAAGCCGTCTCTGCCCAAACTGGCAATCCGGCCTTTGGCACAGGCAATCTGCTGGACGACCTCATCCGTTATGTCTATTCTAGTGATGGGTGCAGCCTGCTCCTTTTAGGCGATGACGCCCAGTTACCCCCAGTCGGTTCGCAAGACAGCCCCCCCCTCAATCCCGATTATATACGTGGTTACGGACTCAATGTCAGTACATTCAGTCTCACACAAGTAGCACGACAAGCACTCGACTCGGGTATTCTCAACAATGCTACCCGCCTGCGCACCCTGCTGCAAGACCTACCCCGCACCACATTGGAGGATCTGCAACCCGTTTTTGGCACTGATGTAATCAACCTGCAAGGCACTGATATAGTTGAGGCTTTGGAGCATAGTTACCGTGAAGCGGGCGATGAAGACACACTTATCATCACCCGCAGTAACAAACGTACCAACCTTTATAACCAAGGTGTACGTGCTCGTATCCTCTGGAAAGAAGATGCCATCTCATCTGGCGACCGGCTGATGGTCAGCAAGAACAACTATTTCTGGACACAGGACTACGACGACCTGCCTTTCCTCGCCAACGGCGACACTCTCGAAGTGGTGCGCCTGCGCAACGAGCATGAGATGTACGGTTTCCGGTTTGCCGAAGCCTCGCTCCGCTCGGTGGACTACGACTGGGAGATCGATGCCCTGCTGTGGCTTGATACCATCACTACCGACACCCCCGAACAGAACTACTCGCTCCAACAGACGCTTTTTAGCCGTATTGCCGAAGATTATCCCGAGATACGCAACCACAGAGAAATGCTCAAGAAAGTGTACGAATCTCCCTATTACAATGCCTTGCAAGTGCGTTTTGCCTATGCCGTTACCTGCCACAAGGCACAGGGCGGACAATGGAAACACGTTTATATTGACACTGGAAATATAGCCCGGGACGAAGAGCGGATGAACAACCCTCAAGAACGCCGCGAATACATCCGCTGGCTCTACACAGCCCTCACCCGCGCCACCGAGAAAGTCTATTGGATTGGCTGATTACCTATTAGCCCCATTGGACTTATTAGGCTTATTGGACTTATCAGACTTATTGGACTTATTAGCCCTATTGCTCTCCTCTTAGAACCCAAAGGAGAAACCTACCATAGCGGTAAAATTCCGCCCTTGGTAATACACGGGGCAGAACTTATTCAGGTAATACTGCGCTGTGCATTTCTCTCCGGCATCCTCACTGACAATCGTCTGCTCCAGGTTATCATACCCTCGTGCATTATTGTACGTGAGGTTCACACGCAAGTACATATTCGGGTGTACCTCATAGATACCATCCAATGCCACTTCATCATTGCGATAAATAGCCTTGTCAAAAGGTTTCTGGGCGATGGTCTGACTGATACCGCCTTCCTTCCCGCCTCCGCGCAGATAGGCGTATGAGTTGTATTTCGTATCGTTGGTGTAACTGAGTTTCAAGCGCATACCGCGTATCGGACGATATGCCAATTCTACATATATCGATTGCGCATTGTCCCCCATATAATGCCCCATATTGTATCCGTTGCTTGCCCACGTCAGCACATCTATCGAATGGGTATAGCACGCTATGTACGAGCGCATAAACTCTCCTTTCAGACTCAGCCCCTTCAGCGGCCATCCCGACCAATTAAAACCTACCAAATAAGACACAAGGTTGTTCTCAGGGTTGGATTTCTTTAGTCGAGACAACTTGAACTCGTCCACATAAATAGAGGTGTAGAGTTGGATATGATCCCACGGTCGTACTGACAGCGATCCGAACAACTGCGAGTTCTGGTTCTCCACGTTCTTCAGCCCTTTTGTCAGTAGGTGGTCGAGCGATTTATAGAAAGCAATCGGAATGAAATACGCCGCCTGTACATTCCGTTCGGCATAGACAATAGAATTGCCAAACGAGAAAGAGACATATTTGATCGGCGTGAAAGTAAACATATTCGCCGCCATAAACTTGTTGGCAGGGCGATAATGTTTGTATGTGCCGCCCGTAGTGGTATTCTCCACGTAGTAGTTGGTCGAATCCAGCACATTCGACACAAGCCATGCATGGAAATAGTCGAACTGGAACCAGTGGCAAGGCGTAAGTTGCAGCGAGAGCATCGGCACTGCGGGGTTGCGTCCCGATAGGATGTTCGAGCAGTGGTAACTGTCGCCCCAGCGGATATTCTCCCGCTGCAAAGCAATACTTCCCCACCATGAATAAAGCGAGATACCACCTTTCGAATCCGAGAAATCACCTCCGTAGTTTGCCTCTTTGTACTGCACTCCGGCGAGGTTGTTCAGATAGTCCGGTTTCGTTATTTGCGCACCATCAATCTTGGCATAGTCATCGGCGAAATACTTGTCGCTCAATGCCGCTGTACCATTATACGATATATCGCGCAGCGATCCCCATATACTCACGTGGTGCGCAATATCCATCTTTAGATCCGCCCCCCACCAACGCTTGATAATCAGTCCTTTCTTCGATCCGTACAAATCCATACCGAGTATAGGTTCTACCGACATCTTGAATAGTTTGTTCTTCGTCAGATACGAAAACTGCGGATTGGCAAGCGACAGGTTAAACGTGCGCCGGTCGGTATATTGCACGAAATTATTGGAGATAGTATCCCTCTCAAGTGCGAATACGTTCAGATAAAAAGCCAAGTCTTTCTTCTGCCGCTTATTGAGCAGACTATCCGCCTGCTGTGCCTCTACTAACATATCCGCCACCTGCTTGCGCGTGTAGGGGCGCACCGCCGTCTGGTGCGTAATGACCCCGTCCGTAATCAATTCGTCCAAATAGTCATACACCTCTGTGTACTGCATCGGAACAGGAATCGCCTGCGCCTGAACGTTTCGGCACACAAAAAAACACAACAGCACACTCCCTATCAAGCAAAGTGTACCATTGTGCAAACTATGTATATAGCAGTTCATCGATTTGTAAAAAGTGGCTTAACCACCGCTAATGCACTGCCAAGCCACCACAATCAATCGGGCTTATTTCTTCTTGTTGTAACGTGCATTGAGAGCAGACACCACCTCTGCGGTAATATCGTATCCGGCTGCGGCTTGGAGAATATTATCCTTGCCGGCATTGGCAAAAATCATTTGGTAGCGACCGTCCGCATTGAACTCACGCAGGAAATTGTTGATCGTGTCCGCCAACTGCATATTCAGTTTCTGGTTCTCTACCATAATATCATTGGTCAGTTTTGCCTCCAGTTCCTGCAGGTCGTTCTGTTTCTTGAGCAACTCCTGCTGTTTCTGCTCGGCACGGTCGCGGCTCATAAACGCTCCGTTCTCCAGTTTGCGCTGGAAATCTGCAGCCTCGCTTTGCAGCGTGCGGGCTTTGGTATTGAGTTTTAGGCGTGCATCTTCCTGTTTGGTCATCAGTTTGTCCGAAGCCTCGATAGCGAACTGATACTGCGTCAGCACCGAGTCAAGATTGAGGTATGCGATAGGCAGATTACCCTCTGTCAGAACCGCATTCTCCGTCGGAGCAACTGCCTTTTCTGCGGGTTTCTGTGTAAAAAAGAGAGCAAACAAGGCAATGACAGCTACTGCCAAAATAGCATCTACTACGATTTGTGTTTTGTTCATAAGTCTATATGTTTTTTACATTGATTTTTATGTTAGCATCGCGGCGTGCCTCGCGGTCTTGCGAAGTGGCGCAATGGATTCCTCGCTCACGCATACGCTTGTTCTCGCTGATATGCTGGCTTGAAAAACGCCCGTTCTTCTTGAGAATGATGCGCACGCAAAGCAAAGCAAAAGCAAGTCCGAGGAGGACTATTACAATCAGTATTTCTTTCATAGATACATACTATTGAGCGTACAAAGGTACAAATAAAATCGGAAATACAAAAGTAGAAACTATGTTTTCAGTGTTTTTGCACTCAAAAACACCCTTTTCCATATATATTTAAGGCACCGACTTGTGAAACATTGTTTTTTTTAGTACCTTTGTGCGTTATTTATGGGCGTTTGCCCCGTTATGTTTTTCACAAAAGAGATTATACTATGGCTACAACACAACAACAGAGCGGCACTCTATACAATGCGCTGACGGCAGGAAGTAAAATTATCGGCACCATCATTGCGGACTCAGATATCCGTATCGATGGTATCGTTGAAGGCGATTTGCAATGTACGGGGAAGGTCGTCATCGGCGAACAGGGCAGCCTCAAGGGTACCATTGCCTGCCAGAATGCGGAGATTATGGGTAAGTTGGACGGCAAAATAAATGTGGAGCATACACTCGCACTGCGCGCTTCCGGAAATATCAAAGGCGAAGTAAGCACCGGCACGCTGATTGTGGAACCCAATGCTATCTTCAACGGCACTTGCTCTATGAACACCAACAACAAATAATCCCCCTTTCCACCTAATATATCTAATCTCTAACCTCTAGACACATACCACTATGATTATCAAACCATTCCGCGGCATCCGCCCGCCAAAGACACTCGTTGAAAAAGTAAGCAGCCGTCCATACGATGTGCTCAATTCGGAGGAGGCACGCCGTGAGGCGGAGGGCAACCCGATGTCGCTCTACCACATCATCAAACCCGAAATCAACTTTGCGCCGGGTACCGACGAGCACGACCCGAAAGTATATACCAGTGCCGTGGAGCATTTCCGCGAGTTCCGCGAAAAAGGCTGGCTGGTGCAGGACCCGCAGGACAAATACTATGTCTATGCACAGACAATGAACGGGCGCACCCAATATGGTTTGGTAGTGGCTGCGTGGGTGGAAAACTATATGGAAGGGCGTATCAAAAAGCACGAACTGACCCGAAAGGACAAAGAGGAAGACCGTATGAAACACGTGCGCATCAATAATGCCAATATCGAACCCGTGTTCTTCGCCTATCCACACCGTGACGACCTCGACCAAATCATCGCTTCCGTTACTGCGGGCGAACCCGAATATGATTTTGTGGCGGCTCCCGAAGGATTCCGCCATACGTTTTGGGTAATCAATAACCCTGCCACTATAGAACGCATTACGCAGATATTCAAAGAAATACCTGCTATGTATATCGCTGATGGACACCATCGTTCCGCCGCGGCAGCCTTGGTGGGCAATGAGAAAAAACTGCAAAATCCGCACCACACAGGCAACGAAGAGTACAACTATTTCCTTGCCGTTTGTTTCCCTGATAACCAACTGAATATCATCGACTACAACCGTGTTGTAAAAGACTTAAACGGGCTGACCGATGAGCAATTTCTGGAGGCATTGCAAGCCGATTTCGAAGTGGAAAAAAAGGGCAAAGAGATCTACAAACCGCAACGCCTTCATAATTTTTCGCTCTATCTTTCAGGCGAATGGTACAGTCTGACTGCCAAACCGGGACGTTATAACGACCAAGACCCGATAGGCGTTCTGGATGTAACCATTTCGAGCAACCTCATACTTGATAAAATTCTCGGTATCAAAGACCTGCGTACCGACAAACGTATCGATTTCGTAGGCGGTATCCGTGGTCTCGGCGAACTGAAACGCCGCGTCGATTCGGGCGAAATGAAGATGGCGCTTGCCCTCTACCCTGTTACTATGCAGCAGATTATAGACATTGCCGACTCGGGCAACATTATGCCACCAAAGACCACATGGTTTGAGCCAAAACTGCGCAGCGGTCTCGTCATCCACGAACTCGTCTGACCTGCCCGCGGACGCAAACGCCATCGCCCGCGGTATTTTTCTCCATTAAAAGCAACTAAAATTCCATTAAAAATCAAGGCTCGTTTTATTAAAAACAATAAGTAAAACAAAGCCTTCGACAAAGGAGAAAAGTAAGGAGGATGTGCTGAGGATAACCCGTGGATAGCAGGAGGTTGGCAGGTGCTTGTTTTTATCAAAGATTAACATTACAGAATGTATCGCAGACGAACCTATATATATATGGTGTTGGCACTCCTTGTCGGGGTACTTTCGTCATGTAGTATCAAGACACGCATCAAGCGGGCAGACAAGAAATATGCCATCGGTGAATACTACGATGCCGCCGACCTCTACAAGCAATGCTATGGGCGTCTCTCACCGAAAAAAGAACGTGCCTTGCGCGCCCACGTGGCGTTCTACCAAGGCGAATGTTATCGTATTCTCAACAATCCCAAGGCAACCAACGCCTACAAAAACGCCATTCGCAACCGCTACCAGGACTCCATTGTCTATCTGCGTTATGCACAAGCCCTTCAGTATCAAGGCAAATACCATGATGCAGACAAGAACTACCTCATCTATCTCGAGGCGCATCCTACTGACTATCAGGCACAAGCAGGACATTATGCCTGCGGACAAGTGGACGGCTGGCGCAAGCAACCCAGCCGCTACAAAGTGTCGCTTGCCAAAGAGTTCAACGCCAAGCGCAGCAGCAATTTTGCTCCCGCTTTTGTAGGTGATAATGCGGATGCACTGATGTTTACGAGCAACCGCCAGGAAGGTAAAAGCAGCGGCAAGAAAAAACTGCAACGCCCCAGTCCCGTAACCGGTGCGCAGACTTTCCGTCTCTACTCTACCCGCAAAAACGCTGCGGGGCAATGGGAGGACGTTAGTCTTGCCGAGGGACTGTATGGCGAGCTGGCAGAGCAGACCGAACAGGACAACGACTCTACGGGCGGTCAGTCAGCAGGCAGTGCCGAGATGGGCGTCTGTTGTTTCTCGGCGGACGGGCGAACGATGTATTTCACCTATTCCAAACCTATCAACGGACAAGACCTTGGAGCGAAAATCTACACCTCGTCGCGTGCCGGCGGCGAATGGGGCGAACCGCAAGAGGTCAAACTATTCAACGACAGCAGTATCACCGTCGGGCACCCCTCGCTCTGCCACACGGGCGACACGCTCTACTTTGTCTCCGATGCTCAGGGCGGTTTCGGTGGCAAAGACATCTATATGGCAGAATTGGACGGCTCCGACTGGGTCAATGTACAGAATATGGGTCCCTCTATCAATACGCCGGGCAACGAGATGTATCCCTGTATCCACCCGGATGGAACGCTCTATTTTTCCTCCACAGGACACCCCGGATACGGCGGACTCGACATATTCAAAGCCGAGCGCGATACCACTTTGCACAGCGACTCCATTGTATGGACAATATACAATATGGGGGCTCCTTTCAACTCCAACGGCGATGATTTCGGTATCACTTTCGAGGGTAACTCGCAAAATGGTTTCTTCTCGTCCAACCGCGGTCAGAAAAAGGGTGTCGACCAGATTTACCGTTTTGTCCTGCCCGAGATGGAGTTCCTCGTCAGCGGTCTGGTCACGGACAATCAGGGCGAACCCGTCTCCGATGCTGCATTGCGCTTGGTAGGCGATGACGGCACCAACACTCGATTGCAAGTTCACCGCAATGGTACCTACAAGATAAAAATCAAGAAAGATACACGCTATGTAATGCTGGCTACCGCCCGCGGCTACCTCAACTCCCGTGAGAGTTTCAACACACTCAACCTGACCGACAGCAAGACCTACGAGCAGAATTTCTCCCTTGCCCCTGTCAGCAAACCGGTTACGATGGACAATATCTTCTATGAGTTCGGCAAATGGGATTTGACCCCCGCCTCCGAGCAGGGACTGCAGTCGTTGGTTAAGTTGCTCAAAGACAATCCCAATATCACCATCGAACTATCGGCACACACCGATATGAAAGGCGACTCGGCTTTCAATGTCAATCTGTCCGAAAAGCGTGCACAGTCGGTATGCAACTACCTGATACAAAACGGCATTGAACCGGAACGCCTGACCCCCGTCGGTTATGGCAAACAGAAACCCGTGGTGGCTGACAAAGCCTTGCACGACAAATATCCCTTTATCCCGCAGGAGCAGACGCTGAACGAAACATTCATCCTCTCTCTCCCTGCCGACCAACAGGAGATCTGCAACCAGATCAACCGCCGCACCGAGTTCAAAGTCCTCCGTACAACCTACAAACTTTATTAGACTTATTAGGCTTATTAGTCCTATTAGTCCCATATTTACAATTATGCAACAATACTTGGATTTATGTCGCCGTGTGCTCAACGAGGGAGTTGAGAAACACGACCGTACAGGTACAGGCACCGTCTCGGTGTTCGGTCACCAGATGCGTTTTAATCTCGAAGACGGTTTTCCGCTCCTGACTACCAAAAAGTTACACCTCAAATCCATTATCTACGAACTGCTCTGGTTCTTGCAAGGAGACACCAACGTGCATTACTTGCAGGAACATGGCGTGCGTATATGGAATGAGTGGGCGGACGAGAACGGCGAACTCGGTCCTGTCTATGGGCACCAATGGCGCAGTTGGCCGGACTACAACGGCGGTACGATTGACCAGATATCCAACGTACTCAACCAGATAAAGACCAATCCCGATAGCCGCCGTATGATTGTGAGTGCATGGAATGTAGCCGAAGTGGATAAGATGGCACTGCCACCTTGTCATTTGCTGTTCCAATTCTATGTTGCCAACGGACGTTTGTCGCTTCAACTCTACCAGCGTTCAGCGGATATTTTCCTCGGTGTACCGTTCAACATTGCTTCGTATGCTCTTTTGCTCCAAATGATGGCACAGGTTACAGGCTTGCGTGCAGGCGATTTCGTGCATACCTTAGGCGATGCACATATCTATCTCAACCACCTTGACCAGGTGCGCCTGCAACTTACCCGCGAACCGCGTCCCCTACCCCGTATGATTATAAATCCCGAGGTAAAGGACCTGTTCGGTTTCCACTACGAGGATTTCACCCTCGAGGGCTACGACCCGCACCCCCACATCGCCGGTGTAGTCAGTGTATAATTTTTTTTTGCAATCTAGAATGTCTAGAGTTTCTAGAATGTCTAGAGTTTCTAGATTATCTAGAATACAACTCTAAAAAACTCCCCACAAACTATGCTTTCTATCATCGCTGCCATCTCAGAGGAAAACGCTATTGGCAAACAGGGCAACTTGCTGTGCCACTTGCCCAATGACCTGCGCCATTTTAAGGAGATTACTCTCGGTTCGTCTGTCATTATGGGGTCTTCCACGTATCTTTCCCTGCCCAAACGCCCCTTGCCCAAACGGCAGAATATAGTCCTCACAAACAAGCAGGACGCAGTTTTTGAGGGTGCCGATGTAGCACACTCTATAGAAGAGGCATTGGATATGGTGCGCGAGGTGGAAGAAGCGTTTGTGATTGGCGGAGGTAGTATCTACCGCCAGATGATGCCCTTTGCCGAAAAACTCTATATCACCCATATCCACCATAGCTGGCCCGATGCCGACACGTTCTTTCCCGATATACGTCCCGATGAATGGCTCTTGCAGATCGCAGAGGAGCACCCTGCCGACAAGGACAATCCCTATATCTATACATTTGCCGAATACGTCCGCATTCCCCATAGTAATAATATGACTGCTATCAAAAATATCTGATATGGCTGCTATCAAAAATATCGTCTTTGACTTTGGCGGAGTATTGGTTGACTGGAATCCGCACTATCTGTACGACCGCTATTTCGGCAGCAAGGAGCGTGCCGATTGGTTCTTGCAAAACATCTGTACCGGCGAATGGAATACCCAAATGGATGCAGGCAGACCTTTCGCCGAATGTATTGCAGAGAAAATTGCCGAATACCCCGGGCAGGAAGCCGCCATTCGTGCTTATCAAACCGACTGGATGCAGATGATGGGTGAGCAGATCCCTGCAATGCAGGAATTGGTAGCGGCTCTCCACAACAACGGCTACTGCCTCTACGGACTCACCAACTGGTCAGCAGAGACTTTCTGTCGGGTACGTCCCAAATATCCTATTTTCAGTCTGCTGGATGGCATTGTCGTTTCCGGCGAAGAGAAAATAGCCAAACCTGACCCACGCATATTCCGAATTCTGATGGAGCGATACGGCATAGTCCCGACAGAGTCGGTCTTTATCGATGACACGCTACCGAATTTGGTACCCGCTCAAGCATTAGGTTTCCATACCATTCATTTCCAAAATCCCGCCCAACTACGCCACGACCTGCAAACACGCTTCGGCATAGTCGTTTCCTAAAACCGTACAGCACAATGAATTTTGCACAACTCATATCGCCTGTTCTCTCCATTAGCGAAAAGCAGGTGGCTGCCACTATCGCCCTTCTCAATGAGAAAGCGACCATTCCGTTTATTGCCCGCTACCGTAAAGAGAAAACAGGTTCTCTCAACGAAGTACAGATCGGTGCCATACAAACCGAATACACCCGCCTGCAAGACCTTGCCGGTCGCAAGCAGACCATTCTCAATACCATTGAGGAACAGGGGAAACTGACACCCGAACTGCAACAACGCATTGATGCGTGCTGGAATGCCACCGAATTGGAAGACATCTACCTTCCATACAAGCCGCACCGCAAGACCCGTGCAGACATTGCCATTGAGCGTGGTTTGGAACCGTTGGCAAAGCAACTGATGGCGCAAAAGAACGGGGATGTACATAGTTTGGCGAAGCCTTATATCAATAAGGAGGTATTATCCGATGATGATGCGCTGCAAGGTGCACGCGACATCATCGCTCAATGGATTTCCGAGAACGAGCGTGCCCGTAATGCCGTGCGCCGCGAGTTTGGTTACACTGCCATACTGACCACCAAAGCAGTAAAGACCAAATCCGATTCCCCTGAAGCACAGAACTATAAAGACTATTTCGCCGTAAGCGAACCGCTGAAACGTATATCGTCGCATCGGTTGTTAGCCATACGGCGTGCCGAGAAAGAAGGGTTTATCCGCGTGGATATATCGCCCGACCATAAGAAATGTCTTGACAAATTAGCCAACCTGTTTCTTCATTCGCGCAACGATGCCGCCTATCAAGTGGAATTGGCACTGGAAGACAGTTACAAACGTCTGCTCAAACCGTCTATTGAAAGCGAGTATGCCGCCCTATCCAAAGCGAAAGCCGACACCGAGGCGATACGGGTTTTTGCCGACAATCTGCGTCAGTTGCTTCTGGATTCACCACTCGGGCAAAAGCGCGTACTAGCACTTGACCCCGGCTTCCGCACAGGCTGCAAATTGGTAGTTCTCACCCCGCAAGGCGACCTTGTGATGCACAGCGTGGTGTATGTTCACAACGTGGAATCACCGGCTCTATTGGCGAAACTCATCCAGAAACACCATATCGAAGCCATTGCCATCGGCAATGGTACGGCAAGCCGTGAGGCAGAACAAATGACGCAATTAGCCCTCAAGCAAGTGCCGCAGGAGGAACGTCCGCAAGTATTTGTCGTGAGCGAAAATGGTGCATCGGTCTATTCGGTGAGCAAGTTAGCCCGCGAGGAGTTTCCCGACGAGGATGTTACGGTGCGCGGGGCGGTAAGTATCGGACGCCGTCTGATGGATCCGTTGGCAGAATTAGTGAAGATAGACCCAAAATCCATCGGCGTAGGTCAATACCAGCATGATGTGGATCAGACACGCCTGAAAGAGAGCCTGCAACAGACGGTAGAGAGTGTGGTGAACCACGTGGGCGTGGACGTAAATACAGCCAGCCGCCACCTGCTGACCTATATATCGGGTCTCGGTCCCACGTTGGCACAAAACATAGTGGATTATCGTGCCGAACATGGTGCATTTCCCAATCGGAAAGCATTGCTACAGGTTCCCAAGATGGGAACTAAGACTTTTGAGCAGGCAGCAGGTTTCCTGCGTGTTGCGGACTCCGACACCCCGCTTGACAACTCTGCGGTACACCCCGAGCGATACCGCTTGGTGGAACAGATGGCGCACGACCTCAGTTGCACAGTAAGCGACCTGATGCACAGTGCCGATTTGCGCAAACAAATTGACTTGAACAAATATGTATCCTCAGAGACAGGTCTCCCAACCCTCACCGATATTCTACACGAATTGGAAAAGCCTTCGCGCGACCCTCGCACGGAGATAGAGGAATTCCATTTCGATGACTCGGTGCATACCATCGATGACCTGCAAGTAGGTATGGTCTTGCCCGGTATTGTAACCAACATCTCCAATTTCGGGGCTTTTATTGATTTGGGTATTCACAAAGACGGACTCATACACATCTCCGAAATGGCAGACAGACGAATTTCCAATCCCGCCGATGTAGTCAGTCTCCACCAACATATCCGCGTACGCGTTATCGCCATCGACTATGTCCGCAACCGCATCCAACTATCATTGAAACAAGTGTAGTCTATCGAGAATCACCTATCAATCACCTATTATTGTCTGCACGAAATCGGGAAACCACAAAACAATAAATTTAGGCGTATGGGGCATTTTGCAGGCTGGAAAAATGGTGGTATAATTTGCCCCTAAAAATCTCTCTGTTGGGGATTGCGTAGTATGCGGCTTGGGGAGCCGCGTAATAGTCTAAAAACACCATTCGTTGAAAGAAAAAGAAGAGAAATCAGTTCAACCGCTGCAGGAAAAAGCCGCTTATAAATCGTTTTCTGTTCTGCAAAGATATTCCCGTGTGATTGTTCAACGACTTTTTCAAGTCGGTAAAAGTTCCCTCTATCTTGTTGTTCGTGTTGGGCACTCCCACACATTCTGGACACTGAAAAGTGAACAAATAAGGCATGTAAAAATCAATACTGTGTACCAGTGTCCGTACCTTTCTGTGGAGATAACAACTCTTGCCGTCCGATAATCTTGGGTGGTTTCGCTCTTGACAAAGGCAACATACAGGGGCTTGTTTGTAGCATCATCCAATGCCAACATCACGCCCCAATTATGTCCCCAATAGGTTACATCCAAATGGACATATTTAAACATTTGTATAATTGTACGCCTTTGCGTGTACCATTTTTCTTTGTTTTGACCGCCCCGCACAGAGGGCACTTTTTCTTATTCATTTGCAGCATTTTTAGTGATTTTGAATGCTGCAAAGATACTATATATCAACAATATACAAAGAAATCAGCCTGCAAAATGACCCATAGAGCGAAAACTGTTATCTTCGCAGCAATTTGCTTATAGGGTCCTGAGGCAGGGACTTATATCGGTTTTCGCGAGTCATGGAGAAGCACCATTTGCGCAGCAGGAACGTGGGCAACGATGCCCCGACTGCCATCACAAACACCACGGTAAACGTCGTAACACCGTTCACAAAGAAATCCAGCATATAGCGCATCGCCTGCTCGCTGTCCTGCGAAAAACGCATAAACTGCATGAGTGCGAAGATGGTGCGGTAGGCGTACATCCCCGGTATCATCGGCAGCAACGCAGGGATATACAGGGTGGTCGTGGGCGTGTGAAGCCAATACGCAAACGCAATGCACACGGCACCAATCACCAGCGCCCCGACAAAAGAGGCGGTCATAATGTCCCACCCCGCAAAGTGCATCAGGCTGAAACGCGCGATATGCCCCATCGCCGCCAGCAATGCGCAGAACGGAACAGTGCGTCTCGACGGGTCGGAGATAACTGCAAACCCGACAGCCGCCACGGCTGCCAACGTGCCGTCAAGGAGAATAGAACCCAATACAGACATACCTTACCAAGCAATTTGTCCCAACAACAACAGCGTGCACAGCAGTCCGACCGCCATACAGCCGATAAGCAACAGCGCGTCCACCAACCGCGCAAAGCCCGCCAACACGTGTCCCTCCACAGTGTCTATCACGCTGTTAATCAGCGGAACGCCGGGCACCAAGTACAGCGCACTGGCAGCGATAGCGGTGTCGGGCGTCTGACCGAGGTGCAGAAAGCCGCACAGCGACGCAATCAGCGACGACACCAACGCACACGTAAACCATATCCCGAAGGTATTCACGTGCTTGCGCAGCATCAGAATCTTGAGGGCATAGCCCACCCATGTCGCCACAGCCACCATTCCGCATGCCTGCCAGTCGCCCCCGAACAGCCCGCAGAAAGCGGCATTGGCAAAGCCCACCAGAACAAGCACCGCCCAATCGTTCATACGTGGTGCAGTCGTTATCGCCTTGTATCGCCGCCATAGTTCGTCCAGTCCGAGGTGCTCGTCATAAGCCTGCCAACTCAACGCACTGAGGTCGGTGTTCAGGCGGAAACTGACAGGGCGGGGGTGAAGGGTCGTAACCTTGTCATACACGTGCTGCCCGTTGCGCGTGGCGAGGGTGAGGTTCAGCGTCTTGTGCAGGATGGTCATCTCCACATTCACGTCCAGCGCCGAGGCTATACGGCACGTGTTGCGCACCACACGCGTAGTGTGCACACCCGATGCCTGCAGGCAACACGCGTACTCGGACAGGAAATGCGAATACTGCTTCAGTTGCTCGTGAATACCCTCTTCTTCACTCATTGCAAATCGCCCGCTTTGGCGTAGTAGCGGCGTGAAGCCTCTTCCTGACGCGGCTCCGAGAAATTGCTGATACGTTTCAGATAACCGATGATACGGGTCAGATAATCCAGATTCTCACTAGCACAGACGGGGCATTTGTGCAGGTAACGCTTGTCGATATGCCCGCAGTCGTTGCAGACCGTGTTCGGGATATTGAACGTAAAATAGTTGGTTCCCTCTTGCGCGGCAACACGTAGCAGGTTGCGGTACTGCGCCTTCGATAGATGTTCCTCGAGGTTGCAGTGCAAAGCCGAACCGCCCGTCAGATGCTCCACATATTTGCGCCCGTGGAGGCGGAAACGATCCAATACATTCAGGCTGTGGTCTTCTACGATATAAAAATAACTGTTGTAGCAGTCGCGCGGCACTACATATCCGTCTTCCTTGTCCCACTTTGCGTGTTTGACACCCACGTTCTCAGCCGGTATCATCTCGCAGTTGAACATTACCTCCTTGGTGCGATACTGCTTGTTGAGACGCTCGATGGTTCCCAACACATCTTGTACAAACTTGGAATACTGCTCGTTGTCGTTGATAGGTATTCCTAGGAACTCGGCAGCCTCCACCAGTCCGTTCACACCGATAGTGAGATATTGACGCCCTATATTGATAAAACCCGCATCAAACAGCGGCAACATACCTTCTTCTTGCAGGCGTTTCAGGTTCTCGTTGTAAGCGAGTTGCACCTTGTGCATCAAATCGACCACCTCCTCTATATAGGTCAGATACGACATACCCTGACGCACGGCATACTGCACAGTGCGGTTGAGGTTGATAGTCAGCACGCTCTTCGAACCTGTGCTGACACCGCCCGCGCCGAGGGTGTAACTGAAACCGTTGTCGGTTATCTCGTTGCGCAAACGGCAGCACGATGCCAGCGAGTCGGCATTGTCGCTCAGATAGGTAAAGAACGAGTGTCCTTCGGCGTACATCTCCGCAGTGAAATCGGCGTACTCTTTGTCTTTTACATCGCCGTTCTCGCTGAGCAACGCCATTGTCTCTACGGGGAAAGTCAGCACACTGCGCAAACGCTCGGCGTTGAACCACTTCATAAAACGCTTCTGCAACCAGTTGAGCGAATCCCAATCGGGTTTCTCGCCATCGGGAAAACGGAAATTACCAAAGATACTCTCGAAATAGTAGCGATCGTAGTAACTGATATTCCAGAACACCGATTGGAAATTACGTGCTCCCGTAGGCTGGTTGATGGAATAGACCACCTGCTCGAAACAATCGGTAATCACCTTGTCGATAGTGCGCTGACGTTTGCTCAAATCCACCACTTGGTCGGCGTGCAGGTAGTAGTCCTGTCCGTATTCCTTACCGATAAAATAGTTCATATACATCAGAAACTCGGGCGTGGCACAAGCTCCGCTCAACATTGACGACACCATAAACACCATATTGATAAACCCACCGCAGAACGACTTGAGGTTGGTCGGAGGCGTGGCATTGCCGCCGATGGCTTTCGTACCCTCGAGCAACCACGGATACATCGTGATGCTGGCGCAATAGTTGGCAAGGCTGGTCTCGTCGTTCTTATAGATAAAGTGCTGTTTGAGCAATGCCATATATTTGTCTGCCAACTCCTTGCCAAACATTTTCTCAATGCGGTCGGTCAGCATACGGCGGTTCAGCCGGATATAGTTCGACTTGGGCAACTCACCGATGAGTGTGGCGATATTCTTCTTCTCCACATTGGCATTCGCATCATACTTGCTACCCGTAGCCGCATTGCTGGCGTTGCAGTAGTTCATCAGGAAATCCAACTTGTCCATCGTCTCGCGGTCTTTGGTATGACGATAGCGGTAGATCATATAGTTTTTTGCCACTTGATAATAGCCCTCTGCCATCAACGCCACTTCCACCTGGTTTTGTATCTCCTCGACACTGATTCCGTCATGAATACGCAGGCGCGAAACGATTGCCGCCATAGTCTCTTCAGTTGCAAAAGTACCCGAAGCAATAAACGCCTTGTTGATAGCGTTTTTGATTTTGTCGATAGAGAAAATCTCCGATTTCCCGTCACGCTTAATGATATGTGTCTCCATATTGTGTATTTAATTTTTCTGTGTTAGTACAAACAACGGAACACTTCCTCATTCATAAGGGATAAATGTTCTATTTTTCTATTCCGCCAAGGTATCGCTATCCTATGCGCATCCTATGCGCATCCTCCTTACTTTTGACGATACCCTCTATGGTATAAAATGTTCTATTTTTATGCCGGTTCTGATGAAAAAACAGCCGCTAATGCTTTGAGACAATCTCCTCCTCCGTTCTCTTAGCACCCCTCTCAAGATATAATAACAACACCCCACGGGATACGATACGTTCCCTTCACACAATCAGACACATACACTTCATACATATCTGATTAACAGTACTTTATAATTATGAGATGTAAAACTTAGCGTGTCTTTCCATCCGAAAGCACTTTGCAAAGGTACGACAAATTTCGGATATATACAAATGTATTTTATGACAAAAAAGCCCCCTTTCAACACGTTTCCGTGTAACTCTCTATAAATGGGAAAGATACAAAAAACAATAAAAATCACGCACTTTGCAAATAGGTAATTTATTGCAAAATGCGTGTTAAAAAACGAATTCTATCACCGGAATTTTTACTGCCTTTCAATCATCAAATGTTTGCACTCGCTCAATGCGCGTTTCAACTCGTTGTCGAACCGCAGTTGGTATGCGGCTTGCCCGCGCTGGTAGTAGTATCGCAGCACTATCTCACTGCCAAGAAGGCTTTTCACTTCTTCCAAGTTACGATAAATCGCCTCGCGAAAAGAGGGCTGCAACTGCGGCAGCAATGCCTCCAAGGATGCCAATGTGGCAGAATCAATATCTTCATGCCGTGCCATTTCGAGTACGTCGCGGAAATACTTACCCGTTTCGGTCTCATAGGTAAACTCTTGTTCGTCAAGGAACCGACAGAAATCTTCGATGTCTTGGTCTGTCAGCGCGAACACTTCGGGTGCGGCAATCGTATCGTGCAAACGATGATATTGTGTCGCATAGTCGAAGAACATATTTTTTATATACAACGAATAGCATACGTCCACTTTGGCGGAGTCGGACAGCACTATATCGGGTAGGATACCGCCCGCCGTATCGCGATGCAGTTCTTTTCCCCGCTGGCGCTCGGCATAATCAATCGCCTGAATGCACCGCCCGGAAGGCAGATAGTATTTGGAAGTCGTTACCTTCAAATGCCCGTCGTAGGCAATAGGGCGCACATTTTGTACCAACCCTTTGCCGAAAGTGCGCTGCCCGACCAATGTCGCACGGTGCAGGTCTTGCAGGCTGCCGCTCAATATCTCGCTTGCCGAAGCCGAGTTCTTGTCCACCAAAATCGTCAGCGGCAGGTCAGGAAAACGCGCAGAAGAGGTGGTGTAGTATGTGCGGCACGAGTTCTGCGTCTTGCCTTTGGTAGAAACGATTTCCGTCCCCTTGTCCACAAACAGATTGACTATACTGATCGCCTCGTCCACAATGCCGCCTCCGTTGCCGCGCAGGTCAATGATCAGCGCACGGGCATTTTGGTTGTAGTAGAGATCGTCCAACGCCATAGCAAACTCGCGTGCAGAGTTGGTTGTAAACTCCGAAAAGCCAATATACCCCACCGCCCCTGGTAGTGTATCCGCCGTAATGGTGCAGTAGTAAGTAATAGGATCTATGTGGATATCCTCACGAGCGAAACTGACCGTAAACGGTTTTTCCACTCCCTCGCGCTCCAACTGAAGCGTTACCGTCGATCCGGGGACACCGCGCAGGTTGTTGCTCACTTCCGAAACCGTCTGCCCTTTGGTGGAAATACCATCCACCGAGAGTATCCGGTCTCCTGCCTGTACGCCGTTACGCTGCGCAGGTTTGCCTTCGTATGGGTTGGCAATGATGATTTGCTGCTCTTTCTCTCCGCGTTTGTTTTTACCCTCCCGCTGCTGGATGATTGACCCGATACCGCCGTACTTACCTGTAGTTATCATACGCAGATCGTCATCCTTTTTCTTGGGATAATAGACCGTATAGGGGTCAATCTTGCGAAGCATGGCATTGATGGCAGTCTCCGTCAGGTCGTCATAATTGAGCGTGTCCACATAGTTGATATCCAACTGCCGCATCACATCGTTGTAGATGGTCAGCGACCGGTCAATCCGGCTTGTCTTCTGCCTTTGCGCCATCAGCGGCATTCCTATGACCAATGCCAATGATACAATGTATAAGTAACGATTATGCATATTTTTGAATTATAATCCTTTGCCCTATGGGCAAGAAATCTAAATAAATTTTACAACCGGTTGTATGAACTTAATTGCTATAAATCTTATTCTCGCTTTGCGAGACGAACAGAACGAATACCTTTTTTGAAATCATATGCTCCAAAGTTTATCAACCATCCCTGCTCTTTGTGCAATAGACGCAAATATGTTTTGAGTTGTTTGTAATGTATAGGTAATAATTCTTCAATGGATTTAAGTTCTACAATAATACAATCTTCCACCAATAAATCCAACTTTAAGGAATTATCTAAAATTTGTCCTTTATACACAATAGGTACCGGCGTTTCTGATTCTACTTTTAATCCGCGTGAGGTAAGTTCAAAATACAAGGCTTTATGGTACACGGATTCTAATAGTCCCGGTCCTAATGCATTATAAACCATCATTGCTGCTCCGCGTATCTCATACGATATTTGTTCTATGGTCATTTCAAAGAGCAATAAAATTATAATAATGTCCCATTTCTGCCGCGCCGATAGGCGAATAAGATTTATGGCAATTTAGTACCCGACAATGCATAAGATTTATTTTAGATTTCTTGCCGCTTTGCGGCAAAGGAGAATCATTAAACACTATATCTTATCTCAGTTTATTGGGTACGAATGCCGATACATCTTTATTATAGGCGTACAGGTCGCGCACAAGGGTGGACGAAATATGGGCATACTCAGGACGCGTATAGAGAATAATAGTCTCGATATCACCGAGTTGCTTGTTTGCTTCCGCCATATTGCGCTCGTACTCAAAATCGGATACACAGCGGATACCACGGAGAATAAACCGGCTATCCTGTTGCTTGGCGAAGTCCACCGTCAGACAGTCGTAAATCATCACGCGCACACGCGGTTCGTCCTTGAATATCTTTTGGATCGCCTCTTCGCGTTCACGGATTGGGAAAGTCTCTTTCTTGGTGCTGTTGCGTCCTATACCGATAATTATCTCGTCAAAGAGTTTGAGTCCGCGCATCACGATGTCGTAGTGCCCGATGGTAAACGGGTCGAAACTACCGGGGAAAATGGCTCTTTTCATAATCGTTCTTTTTCATTCACTGTTCTTTGTCTGCTTGTGCCGCAAGCGCATTCTTACGCGGGTTGTCGTACATCTCGTAGAGTTTTTCGCGCAGGAAAGTCTCATCTTTGTTGGGAATATCCACCAAGGCGATACGGCTTTCGATATATTTGTCAAAATCCGTGCCACGCTCAAACAACTCGTACCCGAGATGTATATGCCTGTCAATCAAGTCGCACACAAACTGTATCTGCTCGTTGCGGTTCAGTTCGCGCAACTCTGGGTGCGCCTGCAATGCCAGATCCAGTTCGTGGTTAATAGAGGGGGTCAGGCGGTATATCACCCGCCCTTTCTGCCCTTTGATACCAGTTTCCATTGAGCGGATATCGTCCGCTTTGGTCTTGTGCCAATGCGGAATATCGCGTTTCAGTTGCATCTCCTGCGCCTTGAGATAATCGCACGGGTCAAACTCGTAGGAAATAGAAACAGGGCAGATATTCAGATGTTTAATTGCCTCAAAGAAATCGGGTGCGTCTATAGTCAGCATTTTGAGGACTCCGGGCTGCGTGCGGTCGTTGCCGTCTTTGGCACGCCCCTCCCGCTGAGCTAACCAAATGGATTTGTTATGGTTACGCAGGTCGTTGATATACTGCGACAGCAGTTTGGCATTCTCCAACTGTTGGTGAACCGACCCGTTGCGTATTACCACAAAACAGTGCAGATAGCGCACAAGCGGCTCTATCCACCATTTGCCGAACAGATTATTGCCGATACCTATGTACGGACGGATAAAATACCGCTCGCGCAGCAACATCGACAACCACGCCGAATCCATACAGATGTCCCTGTGGTTGGTCATAAAGAATGCTCCGTGTTTGATGTCCTGTTCTATCCGCTTGCGGTCGCCCAAATAACTCAGTTTCATCGACTTGGTCGTCTTCCACCGGCATATTTGCAACACGGGGAAGATGGTAAACCAATCGCTGATGGCAAGCCACCAGCCGTTTCTATAGGCACGTATTTTTTTATAAGGATCCACTATGTTAATGATGAATTATGAATTATGAATTATGAATTATGAATTATAATTATGAAGTTTGTATATTATTCTGCTATACCTTTTTGTTGTATCAGTCAGGCGGATGTCAGGTGGATGTCATGTGGATGAGTATTTTTCCAGTGCATCTTTGCTGGCTTCCCGATAGGCGACCATCAGTCCGCCCGTACCGAGGAGTGTCCCGCCGAAATAGCGCACCACCACCACAAGGATATTATCCAACCCGCGTGCGTCTATCGACCGCAAGATAGGCACCCCTGCAGTGCCGTGCGGTTCACCGTCATCTTTAGTTCGCCACAGGTTCTCGCCCAAACGGTAAGCATAACACACATGCCGTGCGTCGTGGTATTTATTCTTGTACCACGCCACACGTGCCTTGGCTTGGTCTTCGTCTGCAATCGGTTCTGCAAAAGCAAGAAAACGGCTGCCGCGGTCTTTGTAAATCCCCTCAAACACCACTTGCGGTGCTTGTGCCACCTCTTTCTTTTTTGCCTTGTCTGCCGCTTGCGCTTTCCCCATAGTTGCCTAATTTTTCGCAAAGATACAACATTTTTCTAAGATACACAACCTACCGGTCAAATATATGCAACAAAAAAGCCTCACAAAATGAGGCTTTTTATAATTTTGCGAAATATATGCTTAATGTTGCAACACCGATTCTATCTGGTGTACCTGCTGTCGAAGAACAGGGTCTATCTCCAACTGCTCGCGCATCAAAGTCAGCGAATGAAGCACTGTGGCATGGGTGCGACGCCCCATATAAAGACCAATCTCATTGAGCGAATGACGGGTCAGTTCCTTGCTCAGATAGATTGCCACATGGCGTGCCTGCATAATCTCCTTGGAGCGGTTTTGGGACAAAATCGATTTCTCCGGGATATTAAAATGCTCCGCTACCGCCCCGACTACATCGCTCAACTCCACCGTACTCGGCTGTATCTCCACAATATGCGACACCACCTGTTCGGTCAGTTGCAGGTCTATCTCACGGTCAGTCAGCGTGGAATGCGCCAGCAGACTCGCAAGAATGCCCTCCAAGTCGCGCACGGAGTCGCGCACGTTGTTGGCTATAAAATCAATCACATCGTCCGCCAACTGTATGCCGTCGCGGTGCATTTTGTTGAGCAGGATATTGCGGCGCAGCGCATAGTCCGGACGGGTAATCTCTGCCGACAAACCCCATTTGAAACGGGTCAGCAGACGATCCTCTATATCTTTCAGTTGTACCGGCGAGCGGTCGGACGTGAGTATCAACTGCTTGTGCGACTGCTGCAGGTAGTTGAATATATGAAAGAACGTGTCCTGCGTGCCTTTCAGCCCTGCAAAGTACTGGATATCATCCACAATCAGCACGTCCACACTCTGGTAGAAATTCAAGAAATCGGGAATACGGTTGGTATTGCGTGCATCTTGGAACTGCAGTTTGAACGTATTGGCTGACACATATAGCACACGTGCCTGCGGGTTGAGCAGACGGACTTGGTTACCGATGGCATTTGCCAAGTGGGTCTTCCCCACCCCGCTGCCGCCATAGATAAACAGCGGGTTGAACGCCGTATAACCGGGCTGTTTTGCGACCGCCACACCGGCAGTACGTGCCAATTTGTTCGGCTCGCCCGCCACATAGGAATCAAACGTATAGATGGTGTTGAGTTGCGTATCAAAGTCCATCACGGGTGCCGCAGGCGTGTATGCCGTACCATTCTCTTTGCGGATATTCTCCTGCGAGGTACCCGTTGACGGAATGGTGCTGCCTGCACCGGACGTGGAGTCTATCAACACACGATATTCCAACTGCGTTCCTTGTCCGAATACACGGAACAGCGTAGCCGACAGCAAGTTGATATAATTCTCCTCTATATATTCAGCAATGAACTGCGACTTCACCTGCAAAATCAGCACATGATTGTCGTATTGCAACGGCACTATCGGCGCAAACCATGTCTGGTATGCACTCGGCGTCAGGTTGTCTGCCAAAATCTGCCGGCACTGCGCCCACAATATGTTCAGTTGCTCGTTCATTGCCTATAATTCATTCACCTTTTTTGCCGGTCAATTAGTCCAATGGGGCTAATTAGTCCTATGGGTTAGGTTCCCTATTTTATTTTTCAAAAAAAGTGCGAAAAAAAGACGAAGGGTGTACCTCCGAATTCGAGTGCAAAGGTACTGCTTTTTTCCCAAGCGGACAAATTTCCGCCCGATGCCCTGTTTTCAAGAACCGCGTATTTGCACCTATTTCAGCAACTTACGATTTGTACACTGGAAATCAGTATGTTACAAAAGTTTTCAACATTCAGACCATTGATTTACAGAGACTTTGACATTTGCAATAGCAACATCTATGTTTTCAAAAATAATATGCCTAATCCGCTATCTATGTATGTTTTACGTAAAAGTTAAAATAAATGCTATTTAGAACAAAGACAAACTGTATCATCCTAAATATATGTGCCAAAGCAGCCATGACAAGTTAGTTAATTGTAACAGGACAGCCGCAAAACGACATCTATACACTTTATGCAACGGATGCTGTGCATAAAGTGTATAAAAGCACCTCATAAAAACCTATCTCGTTGCCGTCTCGTTGCCGTCTTTTTGCCGTAAATGGTATTATGAAGTATGAAAATTGTATATTCCGCATAATTTGGTTCCGGACTATTAGCCGATTTTGATGCGATTGCGGGGCAGTATTTGCACATATCAAAAAAAAGCAGTACCTTTGTGGCGTTTTTTAAGAAAAACATAAACAATCCAAAGTATAGCAATCCATTGTCCCTCATTGACCGCATATTGAATAAACTCAATCTTTCGGAAACCAAGAAAAAGGTCGTCCGCAACTTGTTGTGGGCGGTAACGGGGAAAGTGGTTACGCTGTTGGGAAGTCTGTTGGTGGGTATCTTTGTCGCCCGCTATTTGGGACCGGAGCAGTACGGACTGATGAACTATGTGGTCAGTTACGTGGCTTTGTTTCAAGTGTTTGCCTCTTTCGGATTGGATAGTATTGAAATACGAGAAGAGGCAAAATGCAAGGAAACTGGTGAATACGGGCGCACACCGTCGGCAGAAGCAAACACCATTCTCGGTACGGCTTTTGGACTAAAACTCATTTTTGCCGCCATAACAATGGCGTTGGTGATTGCCACAGCGTGGATTTTCGAGGCAGATACATTCACCAAATGGATGATCACACTTTACTCGCTGAGTATGATTATGCAGACATTCAGCGTCATCCGCAACTATTTCACGTCCATTGTTTGGAACGAGTATATCGTCAAGACCGAGATTACCCGTACCCTTGTCGGCGCAGGTATCAAGGTTGCCTTGCTGTTGCTCCACGCCCCCTTGGTATGGTTCATTGCTGCCACACTATTCGATACCGTCCTTATTGCAGGGGGCTATCTAATCTCATACCGCAAAAAAATAGCCTCGCCACAATTGTGGTCGTTTGACAAAGCGACCGCCAAATACCTCATTAAGGAAGCGTTCCCATTACTGCTCAGCGGTGCCGCCGTAGTGATTTATCAGCGCATTGACCAAGTAATGATTGGCAATATGATAGACAAAGAGGCGGTAGGTTTTTTCTCAGTTGCAACAGCCTTTGTGGGGGTGTTAATGTTTGTCCCCATTACACTGACTGATACCTATATGCCGATTATATCCAATCTATGGAACACGGACAAAGAAACATATAAACGGCAAAACCAACAGTTTATGAATATCACCGTTTGGGGAACACTGCTGTGTTCTATCGTAGTATGTATATTGTCTTATCCGCTCATACGATACACGTTTGGTCAGCAATATCTCCCCGCAGTCCACATACTGCAAGTACTTGCATTTAAGGCGGTCAGTGTGGCATTTAGCAATGTTGCAGGAAAAATGATTGTGGCTGAAGGTTTACAAAAATGGACGATTTTGCGAGATACTACGGGGTGTATAGTCTGTATCCTGCTCAACTATCTGCTTCTTCCCGGATTCGGTGTAATTGCCGCTGCATGGATTGCCATAGCCAGCAACCTTGCTGCCGGTTATCTGTCTTCCCTTTTCATTCCTGCGTACAGGCATACGTTTGTCTGCCAAACTAAATGTTTGTTATTGGGTTGGAAAGATTTAATTAGACTTGTTTGCAACTAATAAGAAAATAAAATGGCTTTAATTCCTTTTATCTATTTCACAATATGGCTAACTGCACATCTAAAGAATTCTAATGTACGATTTGGGGTCGGTGCAATGTCTTTATTATGGATTGATATTGATAGTTTTTTCTCTTTTTTGTTGGATATAAGAGACTTATATGGAGATTGGGGTTGTAATGACTATGCTCTTAGTTTAGGAAGAGTTATATTATACTGTTTGTTATGGACATTAATTCTATATCCACTAACAAAATTAGACAACAAAGAGATACAGTTATCGATTCAAAAACAGCAGTTATTTCATTATTTGTGCATTTTTTCTATTGTGTGTGGTGCCTTATATGTTGTAGGAACCGGTATTTTTAATAATATCATCGCAAACCTACAAGTTGACCGTTCTGATGCCTATGAAAATAGTATGGATCAATACAATAATGCCTATGCAGGTAAAAAACAAATTTTATTATGGGTTCCAATGGTTATCACTCGATTTTGGCCGTTGTTATTATTGTTTTGGTTTGTTGCCATCAGCATTTGCCAACAATCTGTATGGGTACGGTGGGGGCTATTGGTTTTATCTATGTACCTAATGTTCTCTGGATTTGCAGGTGGAGGACGCGCCCAAACTTTATGGTGGATTGTTACCTTTATGGAATACTATTGCCTGTTCTACCCATTTATAGCAAAACGTAAACGAACAGTCATTCTGTTAACATTTTTGGGGATTGCATGTATTGGTATATTAGGATTTTTTGCAATTACCCTATCTCGCTTTGATTCTTCTACTAGATATGCGTTAGATTCTATTATCGGTTATGCTGGACAACCCTTAAACAATTTTTGTGCTATAATCCCTTACGTTGATTTTGCTCATTTATATTCTGAAAGATTGTTTCCATTATCTAATTTTTTAATAGCCAACAATCTATATAATATGATGGATTATTATGCATTTTTAGGAAATATCTATCCATTGCAAGTAAATGTTTTTTTTACACTTTTTGGAGAATTGTTATTGGATACCGGAGTTGCTGGATTGTTGCTATTTACAATTCTATATTATGTTGTGCTATTCAAATTATCTTTTCTTAAAAACAAGAATTTAGAATTCAGCCAGCTTCTTATTCTATCCATTATAATTTGTATTCCTGTTCGTGGTATTTTTGCATGGCCATTCTTGGGTGATCTGAAAGAAACATTGGGGCTCTTTTACGTTTTGATGCTCTATGCCTTATTCAAATATACTTTCAAACTCAAAATATGAAAAGCCTATCTCTTATTATTTTGACATATAATTCCGAGAAAGATATATATGACTGTCTTAAGTCTGTGTATCTGTACAACGATATCGGTGATGATTTGGAAATCATTGTAGTTGATAACAATAGTAAAAATTTTGCTGTAATGCAAAATAGATTACACATTCTATATCCTAACGTTCTTGTAATAAATAACCTACAGAATGGAGGATATGGACAGGGAAACAATGTTGGTATCAAGGCATCTACAGCACCAATTGTTGCAATTATGAACCCAGATGTGCGATTGATAATGCCAGTATTTAACGAATTTATCCTAACATTACAAAATCCAAATAGTGTTATGTGCAGTGGAAAGCAATATCAATCTCAGCAAAAGGTTGCTGAGTCTTATTGTTATGGTTTTACTAGTCATGCAATACTACGTTCATTCGGGCAAGCAATTTGCAGAAAATTAAACATTTACGACTATCACAGAATGTGGTTACAAGGAGCTTTTTTCGCCATAAAAAAAGAAGAATTTGAACATATTGGCTTATTTGACGAACATATTTTTATGTATTCGGAAGAATTTGATATCTTCATTCGTTTGCGTAAATCATATCCTCAGAAAAAAATAGCCTATTTGTCTCACATACACTATCTACATTTGGCGGGAGGTCGACCAAACAAAGATATTGCCAAACGCTTAAGCAATGCCATATCTTCTGAACTATATTTATGCCAGAAATATAATTTTTCTGTCAAACAATATGTGATTAACGAATTACGCACTATGCAATACCGACAGTTCATTTGTGCAATACTACATCCCAACCTGCTACCTTTAGTAAAGGAATTCAATAATATAAAGAAAAAAGTATTGTTAGAAAGCACAAAGGATATTTATTAATAACACAGTTGCATATACATATAGTTATGATGTCCCGTCTTTTAATAGATTTGTCATGTTTTCAAGCAGGGCCGAAAACAGGTGGAGCTGCAAGTTACACACAAAAGATTATAAACGAAATAGTCTTTTCGCAAGCATCTAAAGGTGTTATAATCTATGGTTTATATAATTCCACTAAACCATTTCACCCAATTTATAATATACAGACATATGTAGATAGGCTACACATTTCTCTACAAGATATAAAAAAAACTTCTATATCTGCAATCATTGAACAACATCAAATTTCCACATTCTTTATTCCCGTGGCTCAATATATTATTCCTTATAGTCTTTCAGACATCAGGTGCAAGACCATAGTTGTTATACATGATATATTCGATATTGAAGAAAGTAGAATAGGATTAGATGCAATACTTACCGACCCTAACATACAAACCCCCTTAGGGCGTATTAGACGAATATTTAATTACTATTCAGAGAGAAAAACACAGAAACTAAAAAAGCACTATCAGAGTCTCATCAATTTCTGTAAGCAACCTAATGTAGAACTTGTTACCGTATCCGAATACTCCAAAGATGCCATACGTTTTCTTATTCAAGAACTTGCAGAGAAGAGTATATCTGTATGTTATTCGCCGATGAAAATTTCTACAGAAATACAACTAATTCAAAATTCGAGACTTCAATCTTTAATTAATAATAACACAAAGTATTTTTTACTTATTTCTGCCAATCGGATCTATAAGAACGCTTATAATGTCTTGTCTGCATTCCAGCGTATTTCTCAATTGTATCCAGACTACTACATTGTAACCATCAATTACCCAAAATCCCTTTTCAAAAATCATATTTCCTTAGACACCCTCAGCGAATCCGATTTGGAACACGCATACCGCCATTCGCAGGCTCTTGTATTTGCCTCTTTTTTTGAAGGATTTGGTTACCCACCGATAGAGGCTATGAAATATGGAATACCAGTACTGGCCTCTAATGTAACATCCATTCCTGAAGTAGTCGGTTCTAGTGCTATATATTTTTCACCACTTTATGCTACCAGTATTTTTCATGCATTTATGCGTTTTTTTCAAACAGACACCAGGCAACTCTCTCTCTCTGCTTTAGAACACTATAAATCAATATCTACCAAACAAATAGAAGACACAAAACACCTTGTTAATGATATTATTTTAAAAACTGATGCTGTCAGATGTTCCAATTAAGGACAAGTTTTACAGACATCATCTGCAGATATAATCACTACCAAACATAAAATACATTTCTATAATCAATTATTCTTACCACATTAAAAATTATGCCAAAAGCCAGAGTAATAGCATTTTATTTACCACAGTTTCATCCAATACCAGAAAATGACAAATGGTGGGGAAAAGGTTTTACCGAGTGGACTAATGTAGCCAAGGCAAAACCGCTTTTTCGCGGTCATTATCAACCACGGATTCCTTCCGATTTGGGATTCTACGATCTGCGTGTACCGGAAGTACGTGAGCAACAGGCCGCTATGGCTCGTGAAGCAGGGGTAGAAGGTTTTTGCTATTGGCATTATTGGTTTCGTCACGACAAAAAACTATTGGATCGTCCTTTTCACGAGGTTCTTACTAATGGTTCACCAGATTTTCCTTTTTGTTTGGGTTGGGCAAATCATAACTGGACGAATAAGAGTTGGGAAGTAGGTACCCGCCAGCAAAAGGAAATGACTTTATTGGAAATGACTTATTCCAAAGAAGAATATATTTTGCATTTTTATGATGTTCTTCCCGCTTTTAAGGATAAGCGATATATTACCGTTGATGGCAAGCCGCTATTTTATGTATGGAGTGCATTGTCAATCCCAAATCCTAAAGAATTTATCAATTTGTGGCAACAATTAGCCGTCGAAAACGGGCTGAAAGGCATCTATTTTGTTGGATTGGGATTTAGTTTGCAAGAAAATGAGAAAACTCTCAAAGCCGCAATTACAAAACATATACCGAACTATGCATCTAAACACTACCACGCAATTTTAGCTGCTGGTTTTGATGCCGTTAACAGCCGCGGATACAATCGTGCAGATTTGTATTGTCGTTCTACATGGGAGATTGTTTGGCGAACCATCGCTATGCGCTTATTTAAATACACCACTATATCCAAATGCGACCAACAACGCATTAACAAGTACCTTTATACAGAAGAAGATACTCAAGAAAATATATTTCCTACCCTTATGCCAAATTGGGATCGTTCTCCCCGTAGCGGACGCAGGGCTCGTATCTATATCAACAGCACTCCCTGTGTGTTTGGAGAGCAAATAGATCAAGTCCTTAATCTTATAAAAGATAAGCCGCAAGAACATAGAATTGTATTCCTAATGTCATGGAACGAATGGGCAGAAGGAAACTATGTAGAACCAGATATGCAGTACGGACACGGCTATTTAGATATTCTAAAGAAAAAATTGTTGCATTAACCTATTATGATAGAGGCATGGGGCAGTGGCATACATCGTATCCTTGCTGCATGCAACGAGGAGGGATTCCCTACCCCGATTATTGAAGAAACTATGGGCGGTATGCAAATCACATTGTGGAATACCCCCCAGAATACCCCCCAGAAAGGCAATATCGAAGATTCTTTGTCTGAAAGAATACTCGCGTTGCTGACTGCCAACAACCGCTTATCCCAACGCACCATTGCCAACCAATTGGGCATTGGCTTCGATACAGTGAAAGAGTATATGACCAAACTCAAACGCACTGGCAAAATACAACGCATTGGTGCTGACAGAGGTGGGTATTGGCAAGTCACAGACACAGATAATTAATAGTTAAACTATAAAACTACGACCTACCGATGACAATTTTCCTTATCGCTCGCGGCTATCCTGAAACACAAGAACCGCAATGGGGTTGCTTTGAAAAAGACCAGGCAGAAGCCCTTGCTCAATATGGACATAAAGTTGTGATGCTCAGTTATGACGGCAGATTCCGTTGGAGATTCCGTAAATTGGGCTTTACTTACATACAAAAAAATAATGTGCATAGCATCAATTATTTTGTATGTCCGAGTATTTTCATAAAACTTTTTGGCACTAAAATAAAGGGAAAATGGGAATGCTGGCAACTCCGCCACGTGTACAAAAAGGCTGTTCAATTATATGGGCAGCCGGATATCCTATATTCACACTACCTTTGCCTTTCGCACGAAGCAGTATCTTTGAAACTGAGATTTTCCAAACCATTGGTGATGATAGAACATTGGAGTGAAATCAATAAAGATACAATCCTGCCGAGGGTACAAAAAATGGGCAGTGATACCTATCGCTATGCAGATGCAGTCATTACAGTTGCTCAATCACTGCAAAACAGATTGATGGAACATTTTGGAATTTCTGCTCACGTCGTACATAACATTGCCGGCACAGAATTCTATTACCAAAAACACACCTCCATCAACAAATTCACCTTTGTTGCGACAGGCAGTTTGGTCTCGCGAAAAGGCTTCGACTTACTACCCAAAGCCTTTGTCAAGGCTAATCTCCCAAAAAATCAATGGCAGATGAACATCATCGGAGAAGGACAAGAGCACCAAAACCTACAAACAGCAATAGATAGCAGCGGGCTAACTGATAACATTCATCTATTGGGAACTAAAAACAAAGAGCAGATAGCCCAATTACTCAACCAAAGCGATGTGTTCATTCTTCCGTCAAGGAACGAGAATTTCTCTGTCGCTGTATTGGAAGCACTGGCTTGTGGAGTGCCTGTTATTGCGAGTATCTGTGGTGGTATTAGAGAGTGTATCAATGAGAAAAATGGCTTGCTCTTCCCCGTCAACGATGTGGATGCGCTCGCCGAGGCCATCAAAACAATGTACCTCAACAGAACCAACTACAACCGCCAAGCCATCGCCGCCGACTGTCAGGCACGCTTCTCACCCGAGGTTATTGCCCGACAACTCACTGGCATTTTCCAACAGGTCATCGCCAAACAATAACCCGCAACTAGGGTGAGGGCGGGCAGGTAAACTCCCGCCACTCTCCCGCTACTCTCTATATGACATTCTTATGTGATTCTTATGTGATTCCCTATACAACTCCGAAGCAAAACCGAAAGAATATAGTGCGAATATCATAAAAATATAGTAACTTTGCCACCTCACTGATTACCTTATTTTGTCCTATGTCAGAAGCAATTTTAGAACCCACCCTTGAGTCTTTGCACGGCAAACTCAGCATAAACTCCAACATCATCTTCCGTCGCAAGACCCCGCAAGTCACCGGCAAGCGTGCCATTTCCTGCGGGCCACAAGAGGCGTATGTCGTTACCAAACCACGCGACTGGAAGAAGAACCCGCCGCGCGGTGCCGAACTCGAAAAGATTAACCGCTTTCGGGAAGCCTGCCGACTCACCTCCGAGCAACTCAACAACCCCGAAACGCGGGTCGTCTGGGAGCAACGTTTCAACCGCCAACTCCACTATGCCGACCCCGAAAGTCCCCAAGACCCGTCCACAGGACGACAAAAAGTATATACCCAACTTTGGGCGTACACACGTGCCGCCATCCTACGCCAACTCCAAAACGACGCTCAAAACACCCCAAACCCCTAATCAAACTGCCAATCACAAGACTATCACCCGTTTTCTGCAATAGCAACAAACAAACTTATAGACAATTAACAAACACAACCTTGCATAGTTAAAATAATTTTTGTAACTTTGCAGCCCAATTAAGAGTACAATGAAACATTTGGTTATCATAGGCGCAGGCGGCATGGGGCGCACCATGTTCGATATGGCATGCGAGAGCATCGGCTATGGTGAGACGTATGATATTCATGGGTTTATCGATGATAACACCCACGCATTGGATAGTTTTCCGAACTATCCCTCAATGCTTGGTACTATCTCCGACTACCAGCCGCAGCCCGACGACATCTTTATCTGTTCCATCGGCGGCATCTCACGACGTAAATGTATGGAAGAAATCATTAGTCGGGGAGGACGTTTCCTAACGATGATTCACAAGACGGCACGTCTTGGCACCAATGTGCATATCGGCGAAGGTACTGTCATTGGGGCATTTACCTCAATTGGTGCCGATGCCCGCGTAGGTAAATGCAACCTCATTCAGTCCTATACCGTCATCGGACACGACTCGCGTATTGGAGATTGGAATCGCATAGACACACACGTTACACTTGTAGGCGGAACGATTGTGGAAGACGAAGCAGACATCCACACTGCAGCAATGATAAGCCACAATGTAGTTGTCGAGAGCCTGTCCCGAGTGGCAGCCTGCAGTTTCGTTATCCGCCGAGTCAGAACCGGCACTACTGTAATGGGCAATCCTGCCAAAAGACTAATGTAATCAAGAATAAAATACAAACTATATGGATATTCAACAATTTATTCAGAACGTAGCAGACCAGTTCGATGAACTGAATGTAGAACTGACTCCCGAAACCCAATTCCGCAAAGTAGAAGGCTGGACTTCTTTGGTAGCCCTCTTGGTTATAACAATGGTGGACGAGGAATATGGTATTGTTCTTCCCCCGGAAGAAATGCGCAAAACAAACACCATACAAGAGTTATACGACCTCGTGGTCAGCAAACAGGCGTAATGTACAATCCTTTCTCGCTCATAGGCAAAACCATCCTGATTACAGGAGCATCCTCCGGAATAGGTCGTGCAACGGCTATCGAATGTAGTCGTATGGGGGCTACGTGCATTTTGACAGGACGCAACGAAGAACGGCTTAAGGAAACTATTTCTTTACTGGAAGGCGTTGACCACCAATACATTGTTGCTGATTTAGAGAAAGCAGATAATATTCACAGATTAGTTGCTGAATTACAAGGAATTGATGGTTGTGTCAACAATGCAGGAGTGCTTGGATTAACACCAGTTCTCGGATTATCCGCAGAAAAGATAACACAGATGCAAACTATAAATCTGAATGCGCCGATGTTATTGATACAAAGTCTCCTCAAGAATAAGAAAATACGAAAGAATGCCTCTATTGTATTCACGTCCTCTGTATCTGGCGTATATCGTGTCAGCATCGGTAATGCCATTTATGCAACAACGAAATGCGGTATAGATGCATTTATGAGAACCGCTGCTTTAGAATTATCAGGAAAGGGTATTCGTTGTAATAGTGTTAACCCTGGAATGATAGAGACGGAATCATTGACTGTCATCCCTATGAATAAAGAGCAGAACAAAGAAAACATTAGGCGATATCCATTGAAACGATATGGAAAACCGGAAGAAGTTGCATATGCCATCATTTATCTGCTTTCAGATGCTTCAGCATGGGTAACAGGAACCGAACTAAAAATTGATGGTGGCTTAAGCCTTTCGTAGATAAAGAATGAACATTATGGACCTACTACAAGACAAAGTCTGTATCATCACGGGCGCGGCACAAGGTATCGGCAAGCAGATAGCAAAGCAGTTTGCCGACGATGGTGCCATAGTCTATGCCTGTGACCGGCAGGATTTCACATCGGACAACGACCGTATTCGCCCCCTCGTTATGGACGTCACGGACGCCGGCAGCGTCAAAGCCGCTTTTATGCAAATATACAAAGCGGAGGGACGTATAGACTGTCTCGTCAATAACGCAGGCATCGTCTATAACCGCAAGATAGGTATGATTGTCCGTGAGGAGACGGAGCGAATGTTTCTGGTCAACGTCATCGCTGTCTTGGAGATGATTCAGTTGGTCAGCCGCCTTATGGCGCGCAATGGCGGAGGAAGTATCGTCAATATCGCTTCCGTCACTGCCGTATTGGGTTCTCCGGGGCAAGTGGCATATTCCGCTACCAAAGGCGCAATCATCTCCATGACCAAGTCTGCGGCGAAGGAACTCGCACCGCAGGGCATTCGCGTCAATGCCGTTGCACCGGGCATCGTCAAGACAGAGCGCTTCGCCGAACTCTACGAAGCCAACGGTGAGAAAATTGATGCCCGTATTCAGCGTATTGCACTCGGCAGGCTCGGCACACCCGAAGACATTGCCAACGCCTGCGCATTCTTGGCGTCCGACCGGGCAAGTTACATCTCGGGGCAGATACTCGGAGTGGACGGTTGTGCCTCTATTTAATGTTTGCGAATACAATGTTGTTAGGTCTCGAACATATTGACCCGCAGCGGCTTGCCGCCATTGATTCCAACGGCGGCACGCTCCGTTATGCCGACATATCCGCATTGGCGGACACCATCACCCGTACCGTTCCGCAACGGGCATTGTGCTTTCTCTTGGTGGAGAACAATATCGGCGGCATAGCATGGGTTATGGCAATGCTGCAAAGTCGCCGCTTGGTACCTTTGATACTCAATGCCAAAACGGAAGCCACCCTCTACCAAAACCTGCTCTCCACCTATCGCCCCGCATACGTATGTGCAACGGATTCCCTGTGTATGGAGGGAAGTCCCCTGCACAGTCAGTTCGGTTATACACTCTGTCGGACAACCAATCCCCTGTCCGAACTGCACCCCGACCTGAGTCACCTCTTGCCTACATCAGGCAGCACGGGCAGCCCCAAGTTGGTACGCCACTGCTATGACAATATCGAAGCGGCAGGGTTGAACATTTCCACCTTCTTTGAACTCAAACCCGCAGACCGCCCGCTCATGGTGTTGCCCTTATATTATACTATGGGGCTGTCTATGGTATTCAGCCATTTGCGCATAGGTGCCACTGTCCTCATCACGGGACTGAGTATGACCGACCCTAAGTTCTGGGCATTCCTCAAAGACCAACACGCCACCTCCTTCACAGGCGTACCATATAGTTTCCAAATCCTCAACCTGATGCGGTTCTTCCGAATGGATTTGCCTGACTTGGAGTTGCTCACGCAAGGAGGAGGGAAAATGCCGACCGACCTCAACCTCAAGTTTGCCGAATACTGCCGCGACCACAACAAACGCTGGATTGCCACCTACGGACAGTCGGAATGTACGGCACGTATGGCTTATCTCCCTGCCAAGTGGGCGATAGAGAAAGTCGGTAGTATCGGAATCGCTGTACCCAACGCCGAGTTGTCTCTCTTGGCGGAAGACGGAACGCCCGTCACTGCTCCGCACACCGAAGGCGAAATGTGCTACCGTGGAAAGAATGTAACAATGGGCTACGCACGCAGTCTTGCCGACTTGGCTTTGGGAGACGAACGGCACGGATTCATACGCACAGGCGACTTGGCATACTTCGACGAAGACGGCTGTTATTATATTGTCGGACGTATGGGACGTTTCCTCAAACTGTTTGGTATGCGTGTCGGACTGGACGAATGTGAACAAATCCTGCAAACCGACTGCGGCGTGGAGTGTGCCTGCGTGGGTACGGACGAGAAGATGATTGTGTACATCACCGATCCCCGCAAGCAGGACGAGGTGAAGAACACTCTCGTGCAAAAGACGCACATCGTTGCCACATCCTTTGAGATACGTGTTATACCCGAAATACCGAAAAACGAGACGGGCAAGAAACTATATAGTAAACTTTCAAACCAATAAATACAATGACTAACTTGGAAAAATATAACGCCATCTTTGGCGAAGTCTTTGGAGTAACCGCCGACCAATTGGGAGACAACTTCTCCAAAGAGACGGTCAGCGAGTGGGACTCCGTGCACCAACTGAACATCATCTCTCTTATGGAGGAGACCTTCGACTTGATGCTTGACCCCGAAGACATCATGGCTTGCACAAGTTACGCCGCCGGCAAAGACATCCTCACCCGCAACGGCATAGAACTATAATACTATGGCACGCTGGACTATAAAGAATGTGCGCCTTGCAGGTGTTTCTGCTTGTATGCCGAAGCATATTGTCAAGACTGCAGATATACCTCTTTTCAACAAAGAGGAAGCCGCGGTTTTTGATAATACCGTAGGCATCCGTGAACGTCGTATAGGTCCTGATACACTATGTGCATCCGATATGTGCCAAGCGGCAGCAGAAAAACTTTTGGCAGAGTTGGGATGGGAGCGAGATAGCATAGATATGCTTGTCTTTGAATCTGTAACAGCGGATTTCCATCCCACTCCGCCCACATCATGCGTATTACAAGACAGATTAGGATTATCTACTGACTGTTTCTGCATAGACTTGCCTATGGGATGTTGCGGTACACTGTACGCTATCAATGTGGCTGGCAACATGTTGTCCTCCGGCAACATCCACCGAGCATTGTTATTGGTAGGAGACACCGCTTTGCGTATGGGGTCTAAGCAGGATAAAAGTCGTGTACCTTTGTTTGGAGACTGCGGTACTGCCATTGCATTGGAATACGACACTACAGCAAAAGACATCGTAATCGATTTCCATACATTAGGTAGTGGTTATAAGGCACTTATGACACCCCACGGAGGTTTCCGACACCCTGTTTCTCCCGACTCTTTCACTTTGGAAGACTTTGGCAATGGCATCATTCGCGCCCCGAAAGACACGCTCATAGATGGTATGTCTGTATTGACATTCGCCATCTCACGCCCGCCAAAGTCTATACAGCAACTGATTGATGATTACCATATTGATGTAAATACAGATATTGATTATTTCCTTATTCACCAAGCCAATAAGTTAATAGTTGACCGCGTAGTAAAGAAATTACACTTGCCTATAGACAAAGTTCCTTACGACTTGGAGGAGTTTGGCAACTTGGGCGGTGCCAGTATCCCATCTCTAATGGTAACCCGGATTGCAGATGCTCTTCGTGGTGATAAGCCCACTCGTATGTTGGCATCTTCTTTCGGCTTGGGTCTCAGTTGGGGCACTATGCTCCTGACTGCGAATAACGTAATCATCCCTGATTTGATAGAACTATGAGCCTTCGTAGCAGACTTTGGACTATTGCGACAAACGCCTACCCTGCCTATCTGCGTCTTGTGTACAAGATATCTCTTGGCAAGGGAGTACGTATCGCCTACCGCGCCCATCTGGACAAAAGTATCAACCCGCGCGGTATTCATATCGGGGACAGAACGTGGGTATTGAATGGAGCATTTGTTATGGCGCACGACCACTGTCGTCACCTGAAAGCGGATACATACATCGGCAATGATTGTGTTATAGGAATCAATGCTATCATTATGCCAGGCTTGCACATTGGTAATCAGGTAATTATAGGGGGGGGGAGCGTAGTTACAAAGGATATTCCTGATAATTGCATTGCCGTTGGAAACCCTGCCAAAGTAATCAAGACGGGTATCAAAGTGTACAACGGACAAATCATAAACGATACAAACGAGTAAAAACAAAAACGCAATATAGATGTACAAACATTGCCTCAAACGTGTACTTGATTTCTGCATAGCACTGGTTGCACTTATCTGCTTGAGTCCGTTGCTGCTCATAGTAACAATATGGCTGCACTTTGCCAATCACGGTGCAGGAGCGTTCTTCACACAGGAGCGACCCGGCAAAGACGCAAAGATATTCAAGGTTATCAAGTTCAAGACGATGACCGACGAGCGTGACAGCAATGGTAACCTGTTGCCCGATGCACAACGTCTGACCAAAGTAGGGCGGTTCGTACGTTCCACTTCCATTGACGAGTTACCCCAACTCTTCAATGTACTCAAAGGAGATATGGCACTCATAGGTCCTCGTCCCCTGTTGGTCAAGTACCTGCCCTTGTACACCAAGGAGCAGATGCGTCGCCACGAAGTACGTCCGGGCATCACGGGTTGGGCGCAAGTCAATGGTCGGAACGCTATCACGCACACCAAAAAGTTTGAGTATGACGTGTGGTATGTGGACCACCTGACGTTTGCACTCGACTGCAAAATTATCGGTATGACTATTCACAACGTCCTTCACCGTGAGGGTATATCCACAGCCGGCGAAGCCACTGCCCCCACCTTCGACGGAACCAACTGACACACATTTCAGATAATGGCGTAAAATTTGGAATAACAACACAAAAAGAGTTGTACACTTCACAAAAAGAGCATACCTTTGCAGGTAAAACAAGAAAGTATACTTATATATTTATTGCAAAAACAACAAAGTATACTTTCATAATATACTAAAGATAGTTACTGATATGACACCTAAAAACCCTACATTTATCTCTGCAACAAACGTGGATACGACCGCGACCTATCAGAAATGGCTCGCAGAGGTAAAACTGCGCTTTCGGCAAAGCCAGATCAAAGCGGCTGTAAGAGTAAATACTGCCTTATTAGAGTTTTATTGGTCATTGGGGCACGATATAGTTTGCCGCCAAGCGGAACAAACGTGGGGGAGTGGTATTGTGGAACAACTGAGTTTGGACTTGAAGGACGCTTTTCCTAATACCAAGGGCTTCTCTACTACGAATATATGGTATGCCAAAAAGTGGTATCTTTTTTATTCTCAGCATCTCACAAAACTCCACCAACTTGGTGGAGAATTAGGTGGTCAAAAACTCCAACAACCTGTTGGAGAAATAGCAGATGCTATGCCACCATACTTAGGTATGGTTCCGTCGTATAGACATTATGTAAAAAACAATCGCTGATACTAATCGTTAAACTTTAACACAAACATATCCGATTATGAACAAACGAATATATCTTTGTCTCGCACACATGAGCGGGAATGAACAGAAGTACATCCAAGAGGCTTTCGACACCAACTGGGTAGTGCCTCTCGGACCAAACGTGAACGGATTTGAAGAAGACCTGAAGCAGTTTGTAAGCAGTTGCGACAATGCCGCAGTAGCACAACAACTGCAAAGCAAACAGGTTGTGGCACTCTCTGCGGGTACGGCTGCCGTACATCTGGCACTGATTGCGTGTGGTGTGCAGGCAGGGGACGAAGTATGCGTACAATCGTTCACCTTCTGCGCCAGCAGCCATCCTATCAAGTATCTTGGTGCGACACCCGTGTTCATTGACTCGGAGAAAGACTCCTGGAATATGGATCCCGAACTGCTTGAACAGGCAATTCTCGACCGCAAAGCCAAGACGGGCAAATACCCGAAAGCCATCATTCCCGTGGCACTCTATGGTATGCCCTACCGCATACACGAGATACTGGCAATAGCCAACAAGTACGGCATACCCGTGATAGAAGATGCCGCGGAGGGCTTCGGCAGTCGCTACGCCGGACAGGTATTAGGCACCTTCGGCAAATATGGTGTGCTGTCTTTCAACGGCAACAAGATGATTACCACCTCGGGCGGCGGTGCACTGATTTGCTCCGACGAGACTGCCAAGCAGAAAGTGATGTGGTATGCCACACAGGCACGCGAGGCATACCCCTACTACCAGCACGAGGCTATCGGCTACAACTACCGCCTGTCGAACATCTGTGCAGGTATCGGACGTGGGCAGATGACTGTTGTGGACGAGCATATCCGCCACCACAAGCACATCGCCGACCTCTATGAGAAAGCCTTTGCCGAGATAGACGGCATCACGTTCCACAAGAACCCCGCCCCCGAGTATGACAGCAACTACTGGTTGAACACTATCGTGCTTGACCCTGCACTGCGTATCGCGGGGCAGGAACACGCCTACGAAGTAGCCGTACAAGGTGCTGTGGGCGGTGCTGCAGGTGTAACCCACCAAGCAGCGACATTGCGTACTGATTGTGAACCAAACGACAATGTGGAGGCACTGCGTATGTATCTCGACCAAGCCGGCATAGAGTCCCGCCCACTATGGAAACCTATGCACAAGCAACCCGTCTATAAAGACGCTCCCGCTTACGTGAATGGTGTGAGTGAGTCTCTGTTCAAGGTGGGTATGTGCCTGCCGTCGGGACCTATGGTCAGCGACGAAGATGTGGCATACATAGTGGAAACTATCAAAAAAGCAATTATTCAATAAACTGATAAATATGGCATTTTTCGGGTTATTCGGGAAAGAGAAAAAAGAGACTTTGGATAAGGGGTTGGAAAAGTCCAAAGAGTCGGTATTGAGCAAAATCGGACGGGCAATCGCGGGCAAAAGCACCGTGGACGATGATGTATTGGACAAGTTGGAAGAGGCACTCATCACCTCCGACGTGGGCGTGGAGACCACGCTGCGTATCATAGAACGCATACAGGCACGCGTAAAACGCGACAAATACCTCGGAACAGACGAACTGCACCGAATTTTGGAAGAAGAGATTGCAGCCTTGCTTGCTGAAAACAACACGGGCGATGTGTTCGATTTTGATGCCCCACTACCCTGCAAACCATACGTTATCATGGTGGTGGGCGTAAACGGCGTGGGCAAGACGACGACCATCGGGAAACTGGCTTATCAATACAAAAAAGCAGGCAAAAAGGTCTATCTCGGTGCGGCAGACACATTCCGTGCGGCTGCCGTGGAGCAACTTTGTATCTGGGGCGAGCGGGTCGGTGTACCGGTTATCAAGCAACAGCAAGGCTCCGATCCTGCCAGCGTGGCATACGATACATTAGCCAGTGCAAAAGCCAACGATGCGGATGTAGTGCTGATAGATACCGCCGGACGTTTGCATAACAAAGTGAACCTGATGAACGAACTGACCAAAATAAAGAACGTGATGCAAAAGGTAGTGCCCGGCGCACCGCACGATGTGATGCTCGTTTTGGACGGCAGTACGGGACAAAATGCGTTTGAGCAGGCACGGCAATTTACGGCTGCGACACAAGTTACTTCGCTGGCAATCACAAAGTTGGATGGTACAGCCAAAGGTGGTGTAGTGATCGGCATCAGCGACCAATTCAAGATACCCGTGCGCTACATCGGGTTGGGCGAAAAGATGGAAGACCTACAAGCGTTCAACAAAGAAGAGTTTGTCAAATCACTGCTATAAACCGACTAAATTGTACGTTATGAAAAGGTGGTTTATATTTATTATGCTTTTGCTGCCATTGTTCGGATATGCAGCACAAGAGTTGGTGCTGCTCTACCCGTCCGGAAAAGAAATGAAAACGGATCTGGCTGCCATTGGCAAACTGGAATTTTCGTCCGATTCAGTCTTTCTCATTTCGCATAGCGGAACACGATTAGGGGCAGAAGCAAAGGGGAAATTACAACATATTCGCTTTGTCCGAAAGTCCGTTTCCAATATAGATACCCCAGAGGAAACAGGTATTTCCATTTATCCGAATCCTGCCACAAGTACACTGACTATCAGTGGCGTAGAGTACAATACCACAGCACGTATCTATACAACAAACGGACAATTCCTGCAAGCCGTCGCGCTCTCTGAAGGCTCTAATACGCTATCGGTAGAATCACTGAGTGCCGGCACATATCTGCTGCAAATCAACACGGATGTAGTTCGCTTGCTCAAACAATAACATAATTTGGCAAGGTTAGGATATTATAAAATAAGATTAACAAACATCCTACCCTATCCCATACCTATCCTATGCGTATCCTATAACAAAATAAGGCTGCCCTTTTCGGCAGCCTTACCCATCTATTGTTAATTGTTTTTTATCTTTATTTGCCGGACTTGTCAGATTCTACCGACTCTGTCGTGGCATTTTCCTGATTGTGTTTTGTTCCTTTATGACGGTTCATCAAGCCAATCACGCAGAAAGGCACAATGAACATCGCCAAAAAGACCAATGTCAGGATAATAATTGAAGTATCCATAGTATGATCAATTTGTAAATGGGAAAATTTGTAAATTTGTAAATTGCCGTATTGACAATATACATACAATGACGATGCGGGACGCATCGTCGCCATAGGGGGCATACTCTGCTTGGGGAGTATGAACACTATACAAACCGACCGATTACCAGAATGTATTGAATGGGAAAGATATATCTTCAGCAGGTAGGCCGACAACCAATGCCTCTGCATACGATATATCCGTATTCAAACGATGTGATAAAACCGTTTCTTCGGCTATGGAAAGGGCTAAATTAGGGGTACGCGTATTGGTGTAATCATTCTGCACCGTGCGTGAATGTGTTTCATAGCGACGCCCCAACGCATTGTTCGCTAATGCGGGAGAATACCCAGACAATGCAAAATCGGATACATAATCCACCTCGGAGAAGGTTTGTTCCTGCTCTGTAGTGAATGTTACCTGCTGCCGTCCCCTACTCGCTTGTACACATAGGGGATTGCCGTTAAAGCGCAAGACCGCACTAACAGCAAGCAATAAAAATATGTAGAACCGATGTTTCACGTTTGGAACGCTAATTATCGTATTTACTTGTAATAACGTTAATTATCGTTAATTTGGCGTTAATTATTCCGGAAAAATATATAATTAACCATATATAATTAAGCCATTAATTCTTAATTCCTAATTCGTAATTATTTCTGCGTGGCAAAGTACTTCCAAAGGGGAGCGGCGTGGAGAGCCTGAATGATTTCGCCCTGTTCCAATAGTTGACGCACATCGGCTTTGTCCATAATATGCACGTGGATGTCCTCTGTGCGCTCCTGGTGCTGCTCCCGCCTTTTCTCCACCCCCGTAGCCAAAAACGTATAAGAGAGATTGTTATGGTTTCCCGGATTGGGCGACAAGACCATAAACTGCTGCCACTCGCCGCCCTCATAGCCCGTTTCTTCACTCAGTTCGCGCTTCGCCGCCTCAAGCGGTGTCTCACCCGGGTCAATTACCCCCGCCACCAACTCATAGTGGGTCTCACCCAATCCGTGACGATACTGATCCTCCATCACCATTTGTCCGTCTTTGGTAATGGCAATGACATTGATCCAACAAGGGAATTCCAACACAAAATAGGCAGGTATAACCACCCCGCTCGGCAGTTCGACCGTGTCTTGACGGACATTGAGCCAAATGCCTTTGCTGAGTAGTTTCTCACTCCGCAGCACTTTCCATTTGCGGTTTTCCAATTTCTCTATCATACACGCTTTTCCATTTGAGTGTCATATATATCATTCGTGCCACGAGGTGGGCAAAATAACCTATATATAAGGCTTGTGCGCCGCACCAACGGTAAGCAAGCCCGTAGCCGGACACAAACGCTATCGCAGCAAAAATCATACCATTGCGAATCTCTTTGCCTGCCGTGGCACCCACAAAAATACCATCCCACAAAAATGCCAATGCGGAAACGACCGGCATTGCTATCAGCCACCCCATATACGGCACAGCAGCGGACAACACAGACGAATCGCTGGTCAGTAATCGGATGCAGCCATCGCCCGTTACGAGATAGAGCAAAGAAAACACCACACCGATACCAAGCGCCCATACAAACAGGATACGAATGGCATTTTTCAGCAATGTGAATTGCTTTTCGCCGACGAACCGCCCCACCAACGCCTCTCCCGCATAGGCAAAGCCATCAATGAAATAGGAGAAAAGCATAAAGAGTTTCATCATTATGGCTGATACCGCCAGTTCGGGATCGCCGTATCGGGATGCCAAAGCGGTAAAACCGACATAGACCACCATAAAGCAGAGCGACCGGATAAACAGGTTACCATTCAGCACCAGCAACCGGCGCATAGAGCGGAAGTCAGTAAGCATCTGCCAAACGGCGGTACTATGCAACGTGGTGCGGTATTTGGTCGCTACAATGCTGACCGACAGCAGCAGTCCCGAATACTGGGCAATCAGCGTGCCGTACGCCACACCTATCGCCCCGAGAGGGGTATATACCGCCAGCAGGTAACTGGCAACTATATTCACCACATTGACAAGGATGTCGGTTGCCATCGGACTGACCGTATCCTGCATGCCGATGAACCACCCCTTGAACGCCATCAGACTGAGCGTGGCAGGTGCCGCCCAGATACGCACGAAGAAATACTTGCGGGCAAAGGCTGCCACCTCGGGCGAGCAAGGCACACACGCCAAGACGGCAGTAACAAACATCCATTGTATCGCCCAGACAAACAATGCCCCCGGAAGGGCGATGCCGATACTCTGCGTAAAAAGCCGGCAGCACTCCGCTGTATCTCTGCGTCCGAAAGCCTGCGCCGTCAGCCCCGATGTCCCCACCCGCAGAAAGCCGAAATTCCAGTAGAGCAAATCAAACAGCATTGTGCCGATAGCAATACCACCGATAGCAGAAGCATCGGATATATGCCCCACAATAGCCGTATCCACCAGCCCGACCAAAGGAATGGTGATATTCGCCAAGATACTCGGCAATGCCAGATGAAGAATGCGACGATTCAATTAAGAATTAACAATTAACATACATAATATATACCTTATTTTCAACCCCAATGCTCTGCCTGCGAGACAGACAGAGCATTGGGGTTCTTTGTTCTTTGTTCTTATTCTGTGTCTTATTTCTTCTCCTTGATAAGCAGGACGGAAACGGCACCTAAGAACAGCAGCACACCGGCAACGACCAGCATACCTACTTGCATATCACGGCACAAACCATTCAGCAACACACCGCCCAACAATGCCGCCACAATCTGCGGGAGACAGATCGTGCAGTTGAATAGTCCAAGCAGCGTTCCCATACGCTTGCTGCCCTCTATGGCGTTGGTGAAAAGCGTAAATGGCAAAGCCAACATTGCCGCCCAAGCCGCACCAATCAAGGCATAACTCAGCCAAAGTACATATTGGTTATGGACAAAGAAAATTGATACAAAACCGATCCCGCCAATCACAAGCGATAATATATATGCTCCCTTGTTGCCCATTTTATGCTCTATTGCGGGCAGGAGAGCCGCCCACAGCAGCGAACCTACCGCCTGGATGGCAAAACATACACCTACCCAGTTGCCTGCGTTCTGGAAAGCCTCATGGGCGGTGTTCTGTCCGTCCCAACCGAAACACTGCGAGGCAATGGCTCCATTGGAGTATGTCCACATATACATAAACGCCGCCCAGCAGAAGAACTGCACAAGCCCGATAGTAAGAAACGCACTGACAATGCGTTTCTTATCCGAGGCATCATCCGTCGCAGCGGACTCGTCTTGCTTTTTATTCAGCCCGTGGAACTCGGCATATTCCTGCGGGTTCATCTCCTTTACGGCAAAGAATGTGTACAACACACACAAAATCAATATAGCCGCACCGATATAGAACGACCATTTGACAGAATCGGGAATAACCCCCTCGGGAGCCGTATTGGCAAGACCTATCCACGTAAAGAAAATCGGGAACAGATAGCCCACCAGCGAACCGGCATTGCACAACGCCGACTGGATGGCATACGCCGTACCTTTCTGCTCTTCGTTAACCATATCGCCCACCATCATCTTAAAGGGCTGCATGGCTATATTGATGGATGTATCAAGAAACATCAGCGAAAAAAGCCCAAACCACATAGCGGCATTAAGCCCAAGAAACAGCCCCTGTTGGAACGTAAAATCACCCGCATTGGGCAGCAGCACCATCACCGCCACAGCAATAATGGCACCGATAAGCAGGTAAAACTTGCGACGACCGAACACAGGTCCGAGCCATGTCTTATCCGACAGCAAACCTATCAACGGTTGCACGATCATACCCATCAGTGGAGGCAGAATCCAAAAAAAACTCAATGTGTGCGGGTCTGCTCCGAGTGTAGCAAAAATACGGGAAATGTTGGCACTCTGCAAGGCATAAGCAATCTGTACGCCGAAAAAACCGAAACTGAGATTGAAAAGTTGCCCGAAAGACAAATTACGTTTTTCCATTTTGTTATCCAAAGTATTGATTTTGGACAAAAGTACTGCTTTTTTCCGAGCCGTACAAGTTTTTTCTCTTTTTTCAAATAAAAAGTTTGCAGAACAAAAAAAAATGACTACCTTTGCACTACAAATATCCGTTCTTTTATGGTAAAAAAACGGACAAAATATCCGACCTCCGAATACAATACACCTTATATACTATATATAGATGAACGTAACGCATGAACAGTTGACTGAAGCACTGCAACGCTACTTTGGTTTTGACAGTTTCAAAGGTAACCAGGAAGCCATCATACGCAATGTGATGGAGGGGCACGACACGTTTGTACTGATGCCTACCGGCGGCGGCAAGAGTCTGTGCTATCAGTTGCCATCGCTGATTATGGACGGTATGGCAATAGTCATATCGCCGCTGATTGCGTTGATGAAAAACCAAGTGGACGCTATGCGCAACTACTCGGACGAGCAGGGCATAGCCCATTTCATCAATTCGTCGCTCTCGCGCCCCGAAATCAATGCTGTCAAAGAAGATGTGCTGGCCGGCAAAACCAAACTGCTCTATTTGGCTCCTGAGAGTCTGCAAAAAGCAGAGAACGTGGACTTTCTGAAAAGCGTTAAGATCTCTTTTTATGCAGTGGACGAAGCGCATTGTATATCAGAATGGGGACACGATTTCCGCCCCGAATACAGCCACATCCGCTCTATGGTGCAGCGTATCGGCAAGGCTCCGATCATTGCACTGACCGCTACGGCAACACCCAAAGTACAGAAAGATATCCAGAAAAACCTCGGTATGCCCGATGCCACGGTATTCAAAAGTTCGTTCAACCGACCGAACCTGTACTACGAAGTACGTCCGAAGACAAAAGACATTGACCGCGAGGTAATCAAATACATCCGCTCTATGGAAGGCAAATCGGGTATCGTATATTGTCTGGCGCGAAAAGAGGTGGAGGATCTGGCACAGATACTGATTGTAAACGGTATCTCCGCCCGCCCGTACCATGCAGGAATGGATGCAGCCACGCGCAGTGCCACACAGGATGCGTTCCTGATGGAGGAATGTCAGGTGATTGTGGCAACTATCGCTTTCGGTATGGGTATCGACAAACCCGATGTACGTTTTGTCATCCACTACGATATACCCAAATCGCTAGAGGGCTACTATCAGGAGACCGGTCGTGCGGGGCGCGACGGCGGCGAGGGACAGTGTATCTGTTTCTATTCGCCCGATGACATTGAGCGGCTGCGCCGTTTCCAGCAGGGAAAACCCGTCAAGGAAGTGGAAATAGGCAACCAACTGCTGTTTGAGACGCAGTCGTATGCCGAATCAACCATCTGCCGGCGCAAACTGCTGCTACACTATTTCGGCGAGGAATACAACCAGGACAACTGCGGCAACTGCGACAACTGCAAGAAGACCTATCGGATGATGGATGCGCATGAGTTGCTCAGTCTCACACTCGAAACCATACAGCAACTCAACGAGAAATTCAAAGCCGACCATATCGTGGACATTCTCCACGGCAATAATACCGCTGATATTCAGAGTTATAAGCATACCGAACTGGAGAACTACGGTGCGGCATCCGATATAGAAGAATCAACGCTCTATGCCATTATCCGTCAGGCTATGCTCAGCGGCTATTTGAGCAAAGACATAGATTCGTATGGTGATTTGAAAATCACCTCGGACGGCAAGAAATATATCCGCCGTCCGACCAAATTCGAGGTACCCATTGAGGTGCGCGACGAGGAAAACGAGGATATAGACAACGGAGCGGTAGCCTGCGCAGCAGCCGACGATGTGCTGTTCTCCATACTGAAAGATGTGCGCAAAAAACTGTCGAAGAAATGCGATGTCCCGCCGTTTGTTATCTTCCAAGACCCGTCTCTCGAAGCGATGGCTACCACCTACCCCATCACAATGGAGGAACTGATGACCATACCCGGTGTGGGTGTGAGCAAAGCGAAACGCTACGGCGACGAGTTCCTGCGTGTCATCAAAGAGTATGTCGAGGAAAACGAGATCATCCGACCCGAAGACCTGCGCATACGCACAGTGGCGAAAAAATCCACCCGCAAAAAACAGATCATTGCGGCTATCGACCGCCGCGTGGATCTTGACGACCTCGCCGAATCCAACGGAATGTCGATGGAGGAAATGCTCGACGAGTTGGAGGCGATTGTTTTCTCAGGAACGAAAGTGAATATCAACTATTTCATTGAGGAGGTACTTGACCCCGACGAGGAAGAGGAGATATACGACTATTTCAAGAATGCCGAGAGCGATGACCTCAAAACGGCGATGGACGAACTCGGAGAGGACTACTACGATGTGATTCATGTCCGTCTCGTGCGTATCAAATTCCACTGCGACCTTGGAAACTAATGCATAATGCGTAATTAAGAGTAGGAAAAATCAAACATCCTTGGTGCTTTCTATCTAATAGCAAAGTGAGGAGGATGTCAGGTGGATGTCGGGTGGATAAGCCTACCTTATCACACCGAAAAACAGAACATTCCACGCATATTAATTGTTAATTGTTAATTGAACAACTTGCATAAAAACGAAATAGATATTATCACGTTGGGTTGCTCCAAAAACCTTGTGGATGCCGAGCGACTGATGCACCAACTGGAATTAGCCGGCTATCGCTGTGTACACGATGCGGAAGACCCGAAAGGTGAGATTGCCGTTATCAACACCTGCGGTTTTATCGGCGATGCCAAAGAGGAGAGTATCAATACCATTCTTCAGTTTGCCGACCGCAAGACACACCGCAAACTGCGCCAACTGTATGTAATGGGCTGTCTCAGCGAGCGTTACCTGCACGAATTGGAGACCGAAATCCCCGAGGTGGACAAATGGTACGGCAAATTCGACTTTATGCGCCTGATCGACGACCTCAAAGCGCAACCCAAGAGCGACGACGGGTGCGGCTACAAACGTACGCTTACCACCCCGAAACACTATGCCTACATCAAGATTTCAGAGGGCTGCAACCGTTTTTGCTCCTATTGCGCCATTCCGCTCATCACGGGCAGACACACCTCGCGTCCGATAGAGGAGATACTCGAGGAGGTACAATGGCTTGTTGCTCAAGGAGTAAAGGAGTTTAATATCATAGCACAAGACCTGTCGAGTTATGGGCTTGACCTCTACAAAGAGCAACGCCTGCCCGAACTGATAGACCAGATGGCACAGATCGACGGTGTGCATTGGATTCGTCTCCACTATGCCTACCCCACCGATTTTCCGGATGGTATCCTGGAGGTTATGGCAAAGCACCCGAATGTGTGCAAGTACCTTGATATCGCCTTGCAACATTGCAGCGACCACATGCTCACCATGATGCGACGCCATATCACCCGTGCGGAACAGGATGCACTCATCGCGCGCATACGCACAAGCGTACCGAATATATGTATCCGCACCACCTTGTTGGTCGGACACCCCGGTGAGACCGAGGAGGATTTCGAGGAACTGAAACAATGGGTGCGCGAAATGCGTTTCGACCGAATGGGTGCCTTTGCCTACTCCGACGAAGAGGGTACGTATGCCAACCTGCACTATCGGGACGACATCCCGCAAGAGGTGAAAGACCGCCGCGTAGCAGAGATAATGGCTATACAACAGGAGATTTCGGGCACACTAATGCAACAGAAAGTGGGTAAAACGATGGATGTGGTCATCGACCGCGAGGAACCCGATTATTACATCGGTCGTACCCGGTTCGATTCGCCCGAAGTGGACTGTGAGGTGCTGATAGACAAAGAACATACATTGCAGACAGGTGATTTTTATCCGGTTAGGATTACACGTGCCGAGGAATTCGACCTGTACGGCACACTCGGAAAAGAAGAAGAAGGAGAAGAATATTTATGCTGACAAAAGACTTGATAAATAACATTGCAGAGACCACCGGTATGACCAAGAAACGCGTGGAGGAACTGCTCAATGCTACCAATGCCGTAATACGCGATGCATTGATAGAGGGAAAGGCTGTATCCCTGCAAGGATTGGGTACATTGGAAATCAAACGGAAAGAAGAACGCACTTTTGTTCATCCTCGCACAGGGGTGAAAAGTACCAGCCCCGCAAGAAACCAACTCTGCTTCAAGCCTGCTGCCAACATCAAAGACGAACTGAAAAACATCTAAACCATGGCAGACAAACTGAGTAGTACAGACCTACGTCGTGCCGTCATGGTACGCACAGGTGCCTCCGAAGAAGAGGTTACCCTGTTTCATAATGCCCTCAAAGAACAGATTGTAGGGGCAATGCGCACAGATGATAAACAAGTTAAAATCAACGGATTGGGTACATTCCGTCTGCAAGGTATAGCCCCACGCAAGAGTGTCAACATTGCCACAGGCGAGAGCATCACTATCGAAGGCTACAACAAACTGACATTCGTCCCCGAAATCAGTGTCAAAGAGTTGGTGTATAACAACCCCTTGCCGACCGGGGACGCGGACGCCTCGTCCGCGGTAAAGACTACACAGCAGCCACAGCCCGCCAAGAAACAGCAAGATAGCGAGTTCAATCCCTTGAAGAAACTTGGCGAGCAGGCAGACGAAATAGTAGATATCCTGGCCACTCTCGGGCAAGGACCGAAAGCAAAAAGCGAAGAACCACACTCCGCCCCGACTCCCCCAATCCCCCAAAAAGAGGAGAATGTAGCCCAAACGGTTTCATCGAAAGAGCCTGTTGCTCCCAAGAAAACACCTATGGAACCGATAGAGATTGAACCTGTTATTTCAAAGGAAGATGAGAAAGCGCAAACGCCTGCAAAAGCAAAGAAGAAATACCATTTCTTGCGCGACACGTTGATTTGTGTCAGTTGTTTGCTGCTGGTATTGGCAGGCAGCTACATTTTCCTGCGTGAAACCCTCAGCCGGTGGGTGGATTCGCTCCGTGAGCCGCCCGCTGCAGAGGTTGTAGCAGTAAAGACACCAATACCCGTGGCAATAGATACTACAGCAAATACAGTATCTACGGAGGCTATGGAAACTACCACAGGAACTATACCTTTGGCATACACCGAGTTTATTGCTACCGAGCGTGTGCGCAATGGTAGCCGTCTCGCCCAAATTGCCCGCCGCCACTATGGTGAGGACAAGATGGATCTGTGGGTATATATCTACGATGCCAACAAGGATATTATTGATAATCCCAATACCATCAAGGTGGGTACCGAATTGCGTGTTCCCCGCTTGACGGAGCAACAAATGGATTTGACCAATCCCGATACACAGGCACAGATAGAGCAACTCAAAGCACAAATAGAAATACCCGGCAAGTGAACGGACAAGTGATACATATAGAGAACGCTTGCACAAACAACCTAAAGCATGTAAGTGTGGATATACCTCGTAATCAACTGGTTGTGATTACGGGCGTGAGCGGTAGCGGCAAATCGTCGCTGGCGTTCGACACACTCTATGCCGAGGGACAACGCCGCTATGTGGAGAGCCTGAGTGCCTATGCACGTCAGTTCCTCGGACGTATGCAGAAACCCGATGTGGACAAGATAGAGGGTATTCCGCCCGCTATTGCCATTCAGCAGAAAGTGAGCAGCCACAACCCGCGTTCCACCGTGGGGACAAGCACAGAGATATACGATTATCTCAAACTCCTTTTTGCCCGTATCGGACATACCTACTCGCCCATTAGCGGCAAGGAAGTGCGCCGCAAGAGCATACGCGATGTAGTGGATGCAATGACCTCGCAACCCACCGGTACACGCGTCTATTTGATTGCGCCCATCGTCTTGGAAAACCGCACGTTGCAGGAGCAGTTGGATATATGGCAGAGCGAGGGTTTCTCTCGCCTGCTGGATAATGGAGATGTGGTGCGTTTGGGTGCCACGACAAGCCAACAGGTAACTGCAAACGGACAACTCAAAGAACACGTTTACCTGTTGGTTGACCGTGTGGTTGTCGATGGCGAACCCGCTACGGCGAACCGTTTTGCCGACTCCGTGCAAACCGCCCTGTTCGAGGGACACGGCGAGTGCGGGCTGTACATCAACGGCAATTATGAGATGTTCTCCGAGCGTTTCGAAATGGATGGTATCCGTTTTATCGAACCGAGTGAACACCTCTTTGATTTCAATAATCCTATCGGTGCCTGCCCTACATGCAAAGGTTTCGGCAATATCATCGGTATCGACCCCGATTTGGTTGTCCCCGACAAAACCAAATCGATCTATGATGATGCCATCGCCTGTTGGCACGGGGAAAAGATGAGTGTATGGCGCGACCGACTCATCTATAATGCCGCAAAGTTCGGTTTCCCGATACATACACCATTCTTCGAACTTACGCCGGAGCAGAAACGTCTTATCTGGACAGGCAACGAGTACTTCCGCGGACTGAACGATTTTTTTCAAGAGTTGGAATCCAAGCAGTACGGCAAAATACAATATCGTGTGATGCTCGCGCGCTACAAGGGCAAGACCATCTGCCCTGACTGCAACGGAATGCGCCTGCGCAAAGAGGCAGGATACGTGCGTATCAACGGCAAGAATATATCCGACCTATGCTCTATGTCAGTCTCCGATCTGTCAAAGTGGTTTGCGGATTTGTCGCTCAATGATACCGAGCAGAAGACAGCAGAGATGCTTCTTCATGAGATAACCTCCCGTCTTCAATTTATGGAAGACGTGGGACTCGGTTATCTCACACTCAACCGTATGAGCAATACCCTTTCGGGGGGGGAGAGTCAGCGTATCTGTTTGGCAAAATCGTTGGGAAGCAGTCTGGTCGGCTCACTCTATGTATTGGACGAACCCTCTATCGGTCTGCACGCCCGTGATACGGAACGGCTCATTCACGTACTCAAAGAACTGCGCGACCTCGGCAACACGATTGTGGTGGTAGAGCACGACGAGGAAATCATTCAAGCCGCCGACTACATCATTGAGATTGGTCCGGCAGCGGGTATCCACGGCGGCGAAATCACCTATGTGGGTAAACCTAAAGTAGGCGAATTTGTCTATAATATCCCTGTGCAGCGGCGTAAGTGGAACAATTATATCGAGATACAAGGGGCTTGCGAGAACAATCTTAAGAATCTGGATGTACGGTTCCCGCTCAATGTAATGACCGTGGTTACCGGCGTGAGCGGCAGTGGCAAATCAACCCTTGTGAGCAAGGTTTTCTACCCTGCCCTAAAAAAGTACTATGGCGGTATGGCGGAGCATACCGGCAGTTTCTCTGCCCTAAAAGGCAGTATGCATCTTGCTACAGACATCGAGTTTGTGGACCAGAACCCGCTCAGCCGTTCTTCCCGCTCCAACCCTGTAACCTATCTCAAAGCATACGACGAGATACGCCGCTTGTTTGCCGACCAGCCACTGAGCAAACAACTCGGTTTCACTGCCTCCCATTTCTCTTTCAACACCCCCGGAGGACGTTGCGAGATGTGTCAGGGCGAAGGTACGATTACCATTGAAATGCAGTTTATGGCAGACATCACTCTCGAATGTGAGCAATGCCACGGCAAGCGTTTCAAACAGGACGTGCTGGATGTCCGCTATCGCGACAAATCTATCTACGACATACTGACTATGACGATCAATCAGGCTATTGACTTTTTCTCTGAAGACCCTGATTGTGAGAAAATTGTAAAACGACTCAAACCGCTGCAAGACGTAGGTATCGGCTATGTCCGTTTAGGACAGTCGAGCAGTACGCTTTCGGGCGGCGAAAGCCAGCGTGTCAAATTGGCATCGTTCCTCGCCCAAGAAGACGCACAGCCTACAATATTCGTCTTCGACGAACCGACTACCGGTTTGCACCACAAGGATGTACAAGTATTGCTAAAAGCACTCAACCAACTGATTAGCCGCGGGCACACCGTTATCGTCATTGAGCATAACCCGAGTATGATACTGGCGGCAGACCACGTAATTGACCTCGGACCGGAGGGGGGGGATGAAGGTGGTCATATCGTATTCGAGGGTACACCGGAAGGCTTGGCACAATGTCCAGAAAGTTACACAGGGCAATTTATCCGAAAACTATTCCATTAACAGTTAAATTCAGCATTATGAAAGAAAAATTAAACGAGTTGCACAACTCCGACATCTTTTCACACCTTGTTTCAGCCAAATATTTGCCACGCTGGTGTGTATTGCTCATAGATGTTTTGCTATGTTCCATTGCCTATTGGTGCAGTATCTTGATTGGCAATGGTATTTTTTCCTACGGCTTGGTTTGTTATGATGTCCTGCCATTCTGGGCGCAATATATCGTATTGATTGTGGTGCAGATGATCTGCTTCTGGATATTCCATTCCTATTCGGGTATCCTGCGTTATTCCACATTTATCGATACTATCAAATGCCTGCTTGCCATATTGTCGTGCGGCGGTTTTTTGTTGCTTGTCAATTTTATATGCAAAGGAATTGCGGATGTTAAATTGTTCCTCAATACGGCACTCGTCATCTATATTCCTCTTGCCTTTATTTTTCTGTTCTGCTTGCGCGTGGGGGTGAAGACACTGTATGAGTTTATCAAACAGCACGCATCGGGTACCAAGAAAGCAATAATCTGGGGTACCAAGTCCGCCGGTATCGCTATTGCAAAAATGCTCCGCAGCGCAGGCGATGAGGCGCAGTATCGCCCTGTCGGATTTTTAGGAGATAGCGACAAGAACGCAGAAGATCGCCAGCATAGTTTGGTCGGGCTGAAAGTTTTCCCGTTTAGTGCTAGAACTTTTGAATGGATGAAAGCGCACAATGTAAATGATGTGATTATCTCTCCGCTGAAAATGCGTGCCATCAATCCGTCAAAAGACCTGCAAGTCTTTTTTGACAATGGTTTCCATGTGCTGACCACTCCCAATTTCACACAGTTTGACAATGTAGAAGAAATTGATAACCAACGTATCGGGCGTATTGAGAACATCCAGATAGAAGATCTGCTGGAGCGTCCTGCCATCCATATCAATACGGACAATGTGCTACAAATCATGCAAGACCGGGTGGTGTTGGTTACCGGTGCGGCAGGCAGTATCGGTTCAGAGTTGGTACGCCAAGTGCAGAAATACCGACCGCAGGTAACCATTCTCTTGGAGCAAGCCGAGTCCCCACTTCACGACCTTACACTCGATCTCAAGAAGCAGTTCCCCGATGCGCAGTTCGTGCCTGTCATTGCCGATATTCGCAACCGCGAGCGACTGGAAGAGGTGTTCAGTCAATTCCGTCCGGCAGTGGTCTATCATGCTGCGGCATACAAACACGTGCCACTGATGGAGTCGCACCCAAACGAAGCCATCCGCGCCAACGTAATGGGAACAAAAAACATGGCGGATATGGCAGTCAAATATGGTGTGGAACGTTTTGTGATGATCAGTACCGACAAGGCGGTCAATCCGACCAATATTATGGGTGCCAGCAAGCGTATTGCAGAAATTTACGTTCAATCGCTCTTCAAGAAACTCGTAAAGGAGAACCCGAATTGCACCAAGTTCATCACCACCCGTTTCGGCAATGTCCTTGGCAGCAACGGTTCCGTTATTCCGTATTTCAAGAAACAGATTGCCGCAGGCGGACCGGTTACGGTTACCCACCCCGACATCATCCGCTATTTTATGACTATTCCCGAGGCGTGCTGTCTCGTGATGGAAGCCTCTACGCTTGGAAACGGCGGGGAGATATTCGTCTTCGATATGGGACACCCCGTGAAGATACTTGACCTGGCAAAGAATATGATCCGTCTTGCGGGCTTTGTCCCCAGCGAGGAAATACCCATTGTATTCACAGGTCTGCGCCCCGGCGAAAAACTCTACGAGGAACTGCTCAACCAGAAAGAGACCACACTGCCCACTTCCAATGAGAAGATTATGGTGGCGCGTGTGCGTGAATTCGAGTTCAATGAGGTAGAGAAGAACATCAATGCTCTCATTGATCTGACCACGCAGAACAAACCCTTCCGCACCGTGGAACTGATGAAAGAGATTGTTCCTGAATTTATCAGCAATAACTCGGTTTTCGAAAAATTGGACAAATAACCCACACACAATGCTGCGTGGTATGGCTGAATACGCACACGCACGATACCAATATGCTTAGTGTAGAACACTTATCCATAGAATTTTCTTCCCACCCCGTTTTGGAGGACATATCTTTCATGATTAACAAGAAAGATAGGATTGCCCTTGTGGGCAAGAACGGTGCGGGTAAGAGTACGCTCTTGCGCCTTGTGGCAGGCGAGTATCAGCCTACCTCGGGGCGTATCTCGCGCGATTCGGATATGACTATCGGTTATCTCCCACAGGTGATGATGCACATCGATGGCAAAACGCTCCGCGAGGACGTGATGAGCGTGTTTGATGGTGAGCCCGACGAGGAGAAAGCCCGCCGTATCGCCGAGATGGACAGAACCATCATCGGTCTCGGGTTTGAGCGGAAGGACTTCGACCGTCCTTGCTCCGAATTCTCCGGCGGGTGGCGTATGCGTATCGAGTTGGCAAAGATTCTGCTCCGTCATCCCGACCTGCTTCTTCTTGACGAGCCGACCAACCACTTGGATATAGAGTCTATACAATGGCTCGAAGACTTTCTCAAATCTTCGCAAAGTGCCATTCTGCTGGTCAGCCACGATAAAAAGTTTATTGACAATGTAACGAACCGCACTATTGAGATTACCCTCGGGCGGATCTACGACTACAATGTCAATTACTCCCGTTTCCTCGAACTGCGCAAGGAGCGCCACGAGCAGCAGGTGCGCGCCTACCTCAACCAGCAAAAGATGATTCAGGAGACCGAGGACTTTATCGAGCGTTTCCGCTACAAAGCGACCAAGGCGGTGCAGGTGCAGTCGCGTATCAAGCAATTGGAGAAACTGGAGCGTCTGGAGGTGGATTTGGAAGATACATCGCGTCTCAGTCTCCGTTTCCCGCCTGCTCCCCGAAGCGGTGATTTCCCGCTGATTGTGGAGGACTTGCGCAAAGATTTCGGTGACCATACCGTCTTCTCCGATGTTACGTTTACCATCCGCCGCGGCGAGAAAGTGGCGTTTGTCGGCAAGAACGGCGAGGGTAAATCGACCCTGGTCAAATGTATTATGGGGCAACTCGACTATATGGGTACGCTCAAGATCGGGCATAATGTCAAGATCGGCTATTTTGCACAGAACCAAGCGGCTTTATTAGATGGCGAACTGACGGTTTTTGATACCATAGACCGTGTGGCGGTGGGCGATATCCGCACCAAGATACGCGATATTCTCGGCGCATTTATGTTCGGCGGCGAGGCATCGGAAAAGAAAGTGAAAGTGCTTTCCGGCGGCGAACGAAGCCGTTTGGCGATGATCCGTTTGTTGTTGGAGCCGTGCAACCTGCTCATTCTTGACGAGCCGACCAACCATCTCGATATGCAGTCAAAAGATGTCCTGAAAGCCGCCTTGCAGGATTTCAACGGCACCGTTATCTGCGTCAGCCACGACCGTGATTTTCTTGACGGGTTAGTCAGCAAAGTCTATGAGTTCGGCGGCGGGAAAGTACGTGAACACCTCGGGGGCATCTACGATTTTCTGCAATCAAAAAAGATTGACAGTTTGCAGGAATTAGAGAAGAAAAATCCGGCAGCGAAGCAGCCTGACAGCGACAGCACAGCCTCCAGCAGTCCCAAAGGAGGACAAGCCGATTATGCGGCACAGAAAGCCGAAGCCGCAGCCCGCAGGAAAAAAGAGAAACAGATTGCGGAAACCGAGGCGTATATTGCCAAGTTGGAAATAGAGCAGCAGCAGTTGGAAACACTGATGTCCGACCCCGCGCAGCAGACGCAGGAGAATTTCCAACGCTACGAGCACATTAAGCGCGAGATCGAACAGAAGATGTACGAGTGGGAAATACTGAGCGAGTAATTGGGTAATTATAAATTATGAATGAAGAATTAGGAATTATATGCATAATTCAATAATTCGTAATTCATAATTAGAAACACGGGGGGATGTCAGGTGGATGACGGGTGGATAGACTACTTTTTTCCTTTCTATCCTAAGCCTATCCTATAACAAAACGAGCAAAAGAATTAATGGTTAATTGATGGATAATTATATGTTCAATTAACGATTAATTATACGATAAATACCGTTTCATAACCATGGACGAGATAATCGAATACATCAAGTCGTTTCTCCTCTACGGAGACACCACGATGACGCAGCACATCGGCTATACCGCCGACGAGTCGCTTTGGTCGCGCTACAAAGTGGTTATCGTGCCTGGCGGACACCTCGGCTCCGACCTTGTCCTGCCCGATATGGAACACCCCGTAGTAGAGCAAACGGGCAAGACGTTTGTTGTCCGCACCGACCTCATCTACAACACGTTTTTCTTTATCTCCCGTGCGGAGGAACTGCTCAATCCGCAGCGCGACGAGCACGGACGTTTTGCCGCCCGTTTCTCGGTTCTCGGGCAGGGCAACAACCTTGAGATTCCTATAGTGGACGAGTATGCGCGTATCCTGATGAAACTGCTTGATATGGATATGCCGCACCCGTGCTACTCGCATATCTACCTGACCCACGACATCGATATTCTCGACTACTATCGCCATCTGCGCGGAGCATTGGGCGGTATCCGTCGCGGACACTGGCGCGATGTGTTGTCCTCGTGGCAGGACATTCACCACGACCCAGCCTATACATTTCCGTGGCTCATAGAGCAGGACGCTAAAGTGCCGACTGCCGATGTAATTTATTTTGTAAAGCACACAGGAGGCAAAGGCTTCGACTATCCGCAGTATGACACTAACGGACACGATTTCAACCGGTTAGCCAACCGTCTCAGCCGCTCCGGTGCACGTTTGGGACTTCATTCGAGTTACTACGGTTTGCCCGCAGGGGGCAAACAGGCGGACTTTTTCCGTACCATTCTCGCCCCTGCCTGCCCGCTCCACCGCAGCCATTATCTGCGTTGCTCTATCGACAATATGCAACGCCTCGCCGACCTCGGTTACACCGACGACTTCACTATGGCGTTCCCCGACCGGGCGGGTTTCCGTCTCCAGACCACCCGTCCCGTGCGGTGGATTAACCCCAAGACGCTAACACTCACCCCGCTCACACTCCACCCGCTCACACTGATGGACTGTACGTTGAGCAACGGCAACTATATGAACCTCTCTGAAGACGAAGCCTACTTCTTCTCCGAACAACTCCTCGACCGTGTCCGCCAGCACTCCGGCGAAGTAACGCTCCTCTGGCACAACAGCATTTTCAATTCCGCAACTTATCATATTTCACTATATCAAAAACTTCTGAAAGGTCTGCGCCATTATACCAACCACCCGCAATGAGACTCATTACCATCATAGGTGCCCGCCCGCAATTTGTGAAAGCCGCAATGGTCAGCCATGCGATACAAGTTCACAATGCACACTCTTCTTTACAAATAGAAGAGCGCATTTTGCATACGGGTCAGCACTATGATTACAATATGAGTCGTATATTCTTCGACGAATTGCATATTCCCGCCCCCGTATGGCACTTGGGGTGTGGCAATAATGTAGAGGAAATGAAACAGGCGATTGTGCCGATTATTCGGGGAAATGCCGACTATATTCTTGTATATGGCGATACCAATTCCACTTTGGCAGGAGCGTTGGCAGCGGAAGTATGTCGTATTCCTCTTATCCATATAGAAGCAGGATTGCGCAGCCACAATAGGCTAATGGTGGAAGAATACAACCGCATTGAAACCGACAAACGCTCACAAATACTCTTTTGCCCGACCCATACGGCGGTAGCAAACCTGCACACGGAGGGTATTACGCAAAACATCTATCAGGTGGGCGATGTGATGTATGATGCGGCACTTACTTTCGGAGACATAGCCGATTACCAATCGCATATATTGTCAGATTTGGCATTGGCGGACAAACAATATCTGTTAGCCACGGTGCATCGGGCAGAAAATACTGACTCGGCATCCACCATGTTGGCTATATTCCGCGCCTTGGAACAACTTCCTATGCCCGTTGTTTTGCCATTACACCCGCGCACAAAACACGTGTTAGAATCAGATGCAGCCCTATCCGCTTTTGTAGATGGTGCAAAGAATATACATATCATAGAACCTGTTAGTTACATCAATATGGTGATGTTGGAGAAGCATGCTTTCCGTATTCTGACAGACTCTGGCGGGGTACAGAAAGAAGCCTGTTTCCATCATGTGCCGTGTATCACACTCCGCAACGAAACTGAATGGGTTGAAACCCTGCAAGCGCATTGGAATATCCTTGCCGGTACTACCACACAAGGTATTTTGGATGCATACAAAACCTCTCTTACGCTTACCCGGACTCCTATTACCGAATACGGTAACGGACATTCCGCCGAAACCATCATTGATATATTATGCTGAAGCGAATACTGATTATATCCGATGGTTTTACACCGCCCCTGTACGGAGTACGTATGACCCAACTTTGCAAGTATCTTCACCTTGGAGGTTGGGACATCACACTTGTTACAGAGCAGATTGCAGGAGATAACTACATCGTACCACATTGCCGTTTCTTGGCAATGCCTTATTATTCAAAATCGCCTGTTTTGCATAAAATACAATGGCTGTCCGATAAACTATTCAGCAAAAAAGAGCGTTGTTTGTATCGGTTTGTCAAGCAAAATATCCGATTGGAAGACTTCTCGCTGATTTTATGCAGCACGTTCAACCTATTTCCGCTCCCTACCGCATACAGATTAGCCCACGAAGCCCATATTCCTCTCATTGCTGACCTGCGAGACATCACGGAACAATGGAATGCTGACAGTTATTTGGCTTCAAACATACATTTACCTCATAAACTAAAACGTTGGTTGGTCAACACCTACGAACACAAATGCATCCGCCAACGCAATACTATTTTGCGCACTGCTGATGCAATTACCACTATATCTCCTTGGCATCAACGGCTTCTGCAATCTATCAACCCCAATACACACCTTATATATAATGGATTTGACCCGGAAATATATACCACAACATCTGTCAGAACATCACAATGTATCATTAGTTATATTGGGCGCTTGTACGATTTCCACTCCCGCAATCCGCAATTGTTCTTGGAAGCCGTCAAAGAATTGCACACAGAGAGACAAATCAATTCTTCATTTCTGCATATAGAATTTCATATAGAACCCGATATGGTCATCGCTTTACAAGAACGGGTTGATCAACTCGGCTTGCAAGACTATTTCCATATTAGCGATTATATCCGGCGTAAAGACGCATTGTCCTTATTACAGCACTCAGCCATAAGTCTGCTGTTTGTCGCAGCCCCGTCCCACAATGCCCCGCAAGGAGTAATGACCACCAAGTTTTTTGAGGCACTCGGGTGCGGAAAACCGGTTCTGTGTGTGCCGTCCGACGAAGGCTGTTTGGCACAGACTATCCATGAAACGAATGCGGGTATTGCCACATCGGACATAGGGGAAATCAAAGCGTTTATCTTGGACAAATACCACGAATGGCAACAGAACGGCTATACGCATCAACCCGTTATCAACAAGGAACAATTCTCCCGCCGACATCAGGCAGAGCAGTTTGAGCAGTTGTTTTTATCCCTGACAGAAGAACATCCCCGCCCATTGCTGACGGACATCTGTTGGACACTATACCGCTCCAATACCACCTTGGATTTCCTGGACAGTATCATTGCAGCACCACGCTACAGACGTATGCGACGTTTCTTTACCACCCGCTTCGGGAAATACAGCAATCTGTTGTTTCTCAAAGTATTCCGTATTGATATGCAACGTTCGTTGGCTCTGCGTTATATCCGTCATTGGGATAAAGATACCCTGTTGGACAAAGCACATACGTTCTGCAAGACCTATTTGGAGCCGCGAAAGAACGAGGAAGTATTCCGTATTCTGCAAGGACGGCGGATTATATTGGCTTCGGGAACTATGGATGTAATTGCCCAAGCCGTAGCCGAGCAACTCCACCCCACCGCAGTTCATTCATCGCATATACTGAAACATCATCTGCTTGACACGTACCGCGATTTTGATATTGTCACGGACAATACTGCCGATCTGCCGCTTATCCGCAAAGCGCATTATGCCTATATTGTAGTGTATGACGACCTGCCCCGTTGGCAAAAACTGACAAAAGACCTGCAAAACACCGAATTTATCTATGCAGACGGAACCAAATATTAGACCACGATTTGCAAGCACGCATATACCGCAACGGGTGTTTTATCTACCCTTTGCCTACTACTATCGTGTGCGTCTGGGTACACCTGCCAAACTGCTGTCGTGGGGACTGATTTACTTGTTCCCGACCGTATTTTATGCTTGTTTGGCAGCAGGCGGGGTGTCTCTTTCTTTCCTATACAATTATATCTTATTGCTGTTTGCGGTTTTTACTCTGTATGAGACCGGCTATATCTACAACGATACATTTGCCACACGCAAAGAAGCAGATCCTTCCATACGTCTGTATCCGTATAATCTGCAATACTTTTATGCCCACTATCGAACTATCATTGCAGTGCGCATAATGTTGGTTATCTGCGCATTGGTTATTCTGTTGTGTCTCCACCCTACTCCTCTATGGTGGCTTACCTGTTTTAGCGTATTGCTCATTGCGCCCATATTCTATACCTACAACCGGATACGCAACCGTTACAACGTGTTTCTCTATCCGCTGTTGGTTTTCTCACGCTATATACCTTTTGTAATCCCATATTTGAATAGCAACAACATACAATATATAGGCTGGCTGTTTCTCTCTTTCCCGTTGCTCAATGCTATAGAGCGTTTCTCTATGCCACGCTACCGATACCCGCTGATACGCTGTCTGATTCCGAATGAGGAAACCAAATCTCTGTTCCGTGCAGTTTATTATGTATTGGTGTGCCTAATAGCCACATCGGTACTGCTCGTTTCCCACTCATCGCTTTTTCCGTTGATACCTATATACATACTGGGCATATATCGCCTTCTACTCTATATACTTACCCTTTTCTACACACCTAAGAATTACTTGAAAGGATGAAAGGACTATCCAAATACAAGCAATCGGGTATCTGCATTTTGCTGTGGTTGATACTGCTGATACCCAATATATTCGCCCTGTTTACAGCCGAGGACTTGCACGTATCTTTTATCAGAACAGCAGGCTATCTGCTCATCACATTGGCTTGCCTGCTACTGCCCGCCTTTATATTCAAAGCCCGAACATATTTTCTTTTAGAGGGAGTAGTATGCCTGTTCTTTGCCCCGATAGAACTTGCAAGTCTTCATCTCAATCACCGCCCGACATCTGATCTGTTTCTGCAATCGGTATTCGCCACCAACCCACAGGAAGCCGCCGAGGTTGTTACGTCCGTATGGTGGCTATGTATTATCGTTCTTGCAATATGGGTAGCCTATTTTATCTTGGCAAGCCGTTTAGACAACATATATATATTTAGCCCCAAAGCAAATTATTGCGGTATAGGAGGAGTGCTACTGCTATTAGTAGCCTTATATGGAACGATGTGGCTGCACGTAAAACACGTTGCTAAAGAATTACCGGCAAGAGAAGTATCCGCCCGTGCATGGCAAGCCACTATGGTCAAATGGGACAAGATCTATCCGTACAATATCTACCGCGCGTGCGGGTACCTCCTGCAAGAAAAACACAAAGCAAAGCAAATGCAGAAGGAAATAGCGCATTTCTCATTTGGTATTCAGCCCAAAGACTCTATAGGGAATGAGTTGTATATCCTGTTTATAGGCGAATCCTCACGGTATGACCATTGGGGTATCAACGGGTATGAACGCAACACATCGCCACGGCTTTCTTCAATACCCAATATAGTGTCCTATTCCTCAGTTTATTCACAAGCCAACCTGACCATGCACTCGGTACCGCTGCTGCTTACCCGTGCCACGGCTACTACTGCTGATATTCAGAACAAAGAGAAAGGGCTGACCGATGCATTTGCCGAAGCGGGCTATACTACTGCCTTTATCACACGGAACGAGACCACCAATTTTATCAACCGCACCATAGAAGATTGCGACTATCATTACGCTTTCTCACAACTTATGGATATTGATTTTGCCGACGATTGCGACAGTTACGATATGGATATACTGACCAAAGTACGCGAAGCACGCACAGATACGGGACAGATGATGATTCTCCACTCTTTGGGCAGCCACTATAAATACAGTCTCCGCTACCCCATCAGCGAAAATGTATTTACTCCTTCTTTCGGGCGTACAGACAGTTACCGCTTGATGAACGAAGCGCACAAACCGCTTATTATCAATGCTTATGACAATACCATTCACTATACCGACAAAGTACTCGGGGACTTGATTACATACGTTGATTCTCTACAGATACCGGCTGTGGTAGTCTATATATCCGACCACGGCGAGAGTTTCTGGGACGACGAACACAAGTTCTCCATGCACGGCTCATACATTCCTGTGGAAGCAGAATACCACGTACCTTTCTTTGTGTGGTACTCCGAGACATACGCACAACGGCACCCAGACAAGGTACAGCAAATCATTGCCAACCGGCACAAACCAATCACATCACAAGTCGTATTCCATTCCCTATTGGATATGGCAGATATCCGTACTATTGCGGACAGTACGTATAGTATCTGTTCTCCTTATCTACAATCACAAGATACCATCAGCGTCATCTCCGGTGGCGGACAACTGACCGATTTCATTATCTCCGAACATAACTAATCAACCAACACAATATGAATAAGTTACACTCTATATTGTTCTTACTTTTTGCAGGTCTTTCACATACGTTTGCTGCAACTTATTATGCCGCTCCCGATGGAAGCGGGAACGGGAATACATATAATACGCCCTGTTCGCTGAGCAAGGGAATCAGCAACCTAAAGCAGACGGGAGATACGCTGTATCTGCTTGGGGGACAATATGACTTAGACAAAACCACTATCAGCAATAAGAACGGTAGTGCAGGACAATATATTGTTATAGCGGGATACCCCGGAGAGCAAGCCATATTGGACTTTAGGACTACTGCCTACGGCACACGCGGACTGCAGATAGCAGAGACATGTACTTATCTGCATATCAAAGATTTAACACTACGCTATTCGGGAAAAAACAACTTGTATAACGAGGGAAGCCATTGTCTATTTGAGAACTTAGACATCTATGGTTCTGCAGATACGGGCTGCCAGATGAAAAAAGGCGGAAACAACATCATCAAGAATGTGGATTCGCATGATAACTTCGACTACGAGTTGGACAAATCGGGGAACCTGACCCAATGCGATTTCGGCGGCAATGCGGACGGATTTGCCGACAAACAATTTACGGGCAATGGTAACCATTATATAGGTTGCCGCAGTTGGAACAACTCGGACGACGGGTGGGATTTCTTTCAACGTGTTTCCAATTCGGAGACTATCATAGAAGGGTGCATCTGTTACAAGAATGGTCCTGCCTGGTATGATATGCGCAATCACCCGCGTTATGAGACAGACAAAGCGTGGTTTGACCAATTCAAGAGCGGCAAAACCGTTACCGATGCGGACGGCAACAAAGTGACGGTTACACTGGACAAGTATCCGAATATGGGTAACGGGAACGGGTTCAAGTTGGGCGGAGGCAGCACAAAGCATAATGTGCTTGTACACCACTGCCTGTCGGTGGCAAATACAGTAAAAGGGTTTGACCAGAACAGCGATGCAGGGGCGGTACGGCTGTACAACAACACGGCCTATATGAACAACTCGGATTATAGTTTTTACAATGCCAACGGCTGCAGATTGGATATACAGAACTGTATCAGTTTCCAGTCGAAAAGCAAAAACACCTTTGACAGCGGGATTGTACAAGTGAGCAATAATAACTCATGGTCGAGCGGATTCAGTGTGTCGGCAGCGGATTTTCTGTCGTTGGATACGGCGGAAATTACCACTCCAAGACTTGCAGACGGCAGTTTGGCAGAGGGGACATTGCTGCGCTTGGCAGAAGGTTCCGCACTCATTGATGCGGGCAACGATGTAGGATTAGACTATATGGGTGATGCGCCGGACATAGGTTGCTATGAGACCGCAGGTGCAGAACCGCAGCCGGATAAGGGACATATGGTGGCATACATTACCACTCCCGGCAGCGCAGAAGACGATGCCATTCTCGGTCGTCTGCGCAGGAATGATTCACTCTCAATCAAGGTAGTGAATGCGGGTTCGGCTTCTACCGATTTTTCCAAATACGAACTGCTGATTATCAGTTCGAAGCCGAACAGCAGTGCCGGTGCATTTACGGCACTAAAAGGATATGACAAACCGATGCTGGTACTGAAGCCGTTCCTATTCAAGAGCAATGTTTGGAATTGGGGTACGGCGGTAAATACACAGGATTTGTCGGTTGTTGTAAGCGACACGACACACGCCTTATTCCACAACATCAGTTTTGACAATACACAGACTATGCAACTCTTTGCGAGTTGCACAACCAATGCCGTAACGGCTATCAGCGGTTGGACGGGGAATACAACGGGGATTGTATCGTTAGGTGCGCCCGTTTCGCACCCCGACTACACCACTATTGCCGATATGCCTGCCGGTACGGTTCTTAACGGCACGCCACTCACGCAGCGAATGGTGATGATCGGTGTATCGGAATACAGCACCGCAGCCCTCACCGGAACAGGGCTGCAAGTGATAGAGAATGCTGTCATTTACCTGCTTGGTCTTCCGCACTCGGGGGAGACTACCGATCTTGTGCATCCCGACATTACGCCACAGGCGAGAAAGATACTGACTCCGCAGGGCGTGGTTATCGTGCGCGACGGAAAACGCTATACGATTTTGGGAAATTGTATGTAGGAATATACAATATATGCAATAAAAAACTGTATATGATGCATAAAATGGAGGCTTATACCCCTCATAAAAGCCTATTCTTTCTACGTCCTTTCTACGTCTTTTCTACGTAATTGGTAGCATAGTGCAATACAAAATGCATATAATGCATAATGCTGTATAATAATTATACAAATATGGACTTAGTAGAACTCTTACATCAGGAGGTAGTGCCTGCGATAGGTTGTACGGAACCGATTGCGGTGGCACTCTGTGTGGCGAAAGCCACGGAGCAACTGCAGCACGAACCGACCGCTATCCGTGTGCGCTTGAGCAAGAACATCTACAAGAACGCATTGTCGGTGGGTATTCCCAACACAGGTATGACGGGGCTGCCGATTGCCATTGCTCTCGGGGCGACTATAGGGCATAGCGACAAGCAGTTGGAAGTGCTGTGCGATGTGTGTCCCAAGGCAGTGAAATATGCCAAAGCCTATATGGAGCGCACCCCTATAGACATAGAGACAGACCCGCAGGCACCGGATATACTGTATATCCGTGCGGAAGTGTCGGACAGCACCCACACGGCACACGCCACCATACAAGGCAGTCATACCCATTTCTGCGAAGACGAAAAAACATCTGCCATTTCCGCGAAAAAGCAGGAGACTGCCCCTGCACTGACCTTGCGTCAGGTGTACGACTTTGCGATGGCGGTTGATTTAGTGCATGTGCGGTGGCTGTTGGACGGAGCGGAGATGAATATCAACGCCGCCAAGACCTCGTTCAACGGAGACTACGGACACGGATTAGGCAAACTGCTACAGACCCAACGCAAGCGCAAATGTATGCCTGCGTGCCGCAACCTGCTGCCTGCGATATTCGGCAATACGCTGTTTACCAAGATATTGAGTTACACCAGCGGTGCTTGCGATGCACGTATGTCGGGGGCAATGGTGCCCGTGATGTCCAACTCGGGTTCGGGGAACCAAGGCATATCCTGCTCTGTGCCGGTTTACATTTATGCCAAAGAAAACGATTGCACCGAGGAACAGATGATACGCGCCTTGACGCTTAGCAATCTGACGGTTATCTACATCAAACAGTCGCTCGGACGGTTGTCGGCCTTGTGCGGGTGTGTAGTGGCTGCCACGGGTTCAGCCGCAGGCATCACCTACCTGATGGGCGGCACCTACACCGAGATAACCTATGCCATCAAAAATATGATTGCGAATATATCGGGTATGATTTGTGATGGTGCCAAACCGGGGTGCGCACTGAAAGTTACCAGCGGCGTAAGTACGGCAATACTATCGGCTTCGCTGGCAATGCAACATTCATACGCCGATGCCACCGAAGGGATTGTAGAGGACGACATTGACCGTACTATCCGCAATCTGACCCGTATCGGTAGAGAGGGGATGACACAAACCGATGACCTGATATTGGATATTATGCTCCACAAGGGCAATTAACAAGTAATAATTAACAATTAACAATTAACATACATAGTATAATCTGATGCGACGTTATTTAAGTTTGATTTTAGTGCTCTGTTTGGCGGTGTTTGCACAAGCAGAGAATGTAGTTTATCAAGAAGTTAACTACACCGTTGACCCTGATTTACTGACTGCGGAAGTAGTAGTTACCCCACAAGCAAGCGGAGAATTGTACATACCGGAAGAGATTACGGTAGGACAGGAGACCTATCGCGTTACCTCTATTGGCGACAAGGCTTTCAAGGGTTGTAAGAACCTAACGGCTATCGTGTTGCCAAAGACCCTGGAACGTGTTTACCGTTCGGCATTTGACGGCACGGGCATTATGCTCGACAAAACAAATTGGACGGACGGGGCATTATATATTGACAGTTGTCTGATTGCGACAGACAAGACCATAAAGGCAAAATTTATCATCCCCGAGGGTACACGATTGATTGCAGCCGGGGCTTTTCAGGGAAACAAGACACTCACCAGAGTGGAATTTCCCACTACGGTGCGACGCATTGACCACGAGACATTCCGCGATTGCAAGAACCTGACACGGGCAATCATTCCGCAGACTATCACCGAAATAGGAGAAGACGCCTTTACCAATTCGGGCATTTGGAACAACGAGAAGAAATGGAAAAAAGGTGGATTGTATATTGACGGCTGCTTGATTGCCGTGAACAACAATGTTCCTGCCAAGTTTGTATTCAAGAACAAAATTCCCACCCGGCTAATTGCCGCGGGGGCATTCGCCAACAGCAAGAAAATCAAGTCGGTAGTGATACCTGCGACTGTGTCGGCAATACCCAATGCTGCCTTTTACAAATGCGAGAATCTGACAGATGTTACGATTCCCGCGAGCGTAAAACACGTGGGCAACTTTGCTTTCTACGGGTGCAAACTGCTTCGCGAAGCCACCCTGCCGACAGCCGTTGAAACATTAGGAATGGGGGCTTTCTACGGGTGTGAAAACCTACGCAAACAGGTATTATCTGATAAATTGACCATCATCCCGCAAGGCTGTTTCTATCTCTGCCGCTCGATACAACGGCTGACTTTACCAGAGGGCTTGCGCAAAATAGACAACGGGGCATTTACGGGGTGCTCTTCTCTGGAGGATCTGAAATTTCCAGCCACCATCCAAGAAATAGGCGAAATGGCTTTTGCAGGCTGTGCCAAATTTGTGGAAGTTACAATTCCTGAACAGGTTATCAACTTGAATAAAGGTGTATTTACCAGTTGCACCCACCTGCGAAAAGTAGTGCTTTCAGAAGGGACATACGCCATTGGCGATGAGGCATTTAAGGGGTGTGTTACTTTGGAGCGCATTAACATTCCGAAATCCACATTCCGTATAGGGAAATCAGCTTTTCAGAATTGCCAGCAGTTGCGCGGGATTTACCTTGCGGATCATATTCACGTAATAGAAGACAGGGCTTTCCAAGAATGCAAGATGCTGGAAGAGATTGTGCTACCCAAATCACTGACAGTATTGAGCAAAGGGGTACTGGCGCAGTGCGTCAGTTTGCGCACAATCAAATTCAACGAGAGACTACGTGTGATAGAGGACGAGGCATTTTATGAATGCCGTCAATTGAGAGAGATTACATTGCCAGACAGTGTGCAAACGATAGGAGAAGAGGCATTTATGAATTGTAAGAACCTGCGCAAGGTTGTATTGCCAGAGGGATTGAAAAAGATCGGTGCATCCGCTTTCAAAGACTGCGAGATCCTTATGGTACCTTACTATCCAACGACAGCGATTGTAGGGAAAAATGCTTTCAAAGGGTGCAAAAACAGATAATGCTACACATTTACACCCAATACTCCGACATTCCTCCGCAGGCGTGGGACACTTTGGCGGAGCGGTCTGCGTGGACTACGTGGTTCCAGACACGTGCGGCATACGATTTCTATAGCCGTATGCCGGAGGAGATGCAACCGTTTGTGTTCGGGGCGGAAGAAAACGGGATACTGGTCGGCATTGTAGCAGGCTACATCACCCGCGAACGGAATGCGGTCAAACAATTATTCACACGGCGGGCGATTATTCCCGGTGGGGCATTATTGGACGAACACATCAGCGACGAAGCATTATCGACTTTGCTTGCGGCAACTTGCTGGAAATTAGGACGCAAAAGCATATACATCGAACTACGTAATCTACACGACTACTCTAGATGGAAAGCCGTGTTTGCCAAACAAGGGTTTAAGTATACGCCGCACTTGAATTTTCAAGTGGATTGCACAAATCCTGCCGCCATATTGGGGCGTATGAAAAGCAATCGCCGCAGGCAAATCCGAAAAGGACTTGCCCACGGCGCATACATTACAGAAGCGCAATCGGACAGCGATGTTACAGCGTTCTATTCTATCTTGCGGAACCTATATAGGCACAAAATAAAGACACCATTGCCAAGTGCTGATTTCTTCCTGACTCTCTACCGGTTGGGTTATGCAAAGTTCCTACTAATCAAATACCAAGACTGCATTATCGGCGGCATTGTATGTCCCATTCTGGAGAAACAAACCCTATACGAGTGGTATATCTGCGGTTTGGACAAGCAGTACCGACGACAATATCCCTCTGTATTAGCGACTTATGCCGCTATTGAGTGTGCGGCTACGCATGGTATTTCCTCATTCGATTTTATGGGTGCAGGCACTCCGAGTACTCCCTATGGTGTACGCACTTTCAAGTCCCGCTTTGGCGGGGTAGAGGTAGAAAACGGGCGTTTCCTATATATCAGCAAGCCATGGCTGTACCGTTTTGGCAAGTTGGCTGTCAGATGGCTGCTGAAACGGGATTAACATAAGTTTAATATAGCAAAAAGTTATAAAACAAAACTTACAAAACCTGTCTTGCGGCACAACACGTGCCGCGCTTTTTATACAAATACATGAAATACTAAACCAAATATATTCAGAAAATATACATTGCTGTTTTACAAATTAACAAATATACCACTTATATCGGTCTGACGCTAAATTAGAACTCCGTTTGCTTGAAGTCCATAGTGCCGTCCTTGGTTTCTTGGGCGGTATGGTTGGTGTTGATGTCGCCCCATGAGAGACCCTCGTAATGCCCCGCATAATTGACCTCTTTCCATTGGCGCACCAAGTCCACAATGACCTTGTTGGGATAGCGTTGGAGCACATCGGCAAAGTCTTTCTCTTTGTTGGTTACGACGAGAACATCGCTGTTGGAGCAGACGGCATCCAAGTCGTCACTGACAAAGTGCTGCAAGTGCGGTATCTTCGCCATAATGAAGTCCTTGTTAGTACCTGTCAATTCGCTGACTTTCACATTCTTGTCATAGATGCGTATCTCAAAGCCTTTGCCGAGCAGGCTCTCCACCACGTCCACGATAGGCGAGCAACGCAGGTCGTCGGTTCCAGCCTTGAAAGACAAACCGAGGATGCCTATCTTGCGATGCCCTTGCGCCATAATCAGTTGCACGGCATTGCGTTTCTGCGCCTCGTTGGAAGCGTGAATACTCTCTATAACCGGTACATCAATATAGAGGTCGTGTGCCAGAGTGCAGAGGGCTTTCATGTCCTTGGGCAGGCACGAACCGCCGTAAGCAAAGCCGGGTTTGAAATAATACGGACTGATATTCAGTTGCTTGTCCTTGCAAAATATCTCCATCACCTTGTGGCTGTCGATGTTCAGCCCTTTGCAGATATTGCCTACCTCGTTGCCAAAGACAATTTTCAGCGCATGGTAGGTATTGTTGACATATTTCATCATCTCCGCCACACGGATATCCGTAGAGACAAACTCGGCATCAATATCCTTGTAAATCTCACGGAACACCTGTTCGGCATACGGGTTGTCCGTGCCAACAAGCGTCAAAGGCGGGTTGAAATAGTCTTTCACCGATGTGCCTTCGCGCAGGAACTCGGGGTTGCTGACAATGGTAAAGTCTTTGTTGCGCTCTTTGCCCGAGGCATCTGCAATGATTTCACCCACTTTCTCATTGGTACCGGGCAGCACCGTGGAGCGGATAGCCACGATATGGAAGGTCGTCTTGTGGCGTAGGGCTTCGCCTATCTGCTTTGCCACCGTGTAGATGTAGTTCAGATTGAGGTGCCCCTCTTTGGAAGAGGGAGTGCCTACAACGATAAACGATACGTCGGTATTTTGCACAGCCTCATTGACATCGGTAGTAGCCGTCATACGCCCTGCATCATGCGTCTCCTGACAGAGTGCCGCAATGCCTTCCTCGATAATAGTAGGTTTGCCCTCTTGCATAAGACGCACCTTGTTCTCATTGACATCCACGCCGATGACATGATGCCCCAACTTAGCCAAACAGGCTGCGCCTACGCAGCCCACATACCCCAAACCGAAAATCGAAATCTCCATAACTTATTACTTATCTATTGATTATCTTGATTGATAAGGTTTACTACTACCTTGACCATAATATCTTTTTCTTCTGTACGGCTTTCAGCAATCATCAGCGTGAGAGCCACAAGGGTGTTATCACCTATTCGCTTATGCCCGTCAGCGGCGTACAACACTCCGTTATTGCTTAAGAACCAAAGAAATAGCATAGCGGCTATTCGCTTATTGCCATCGCTGAAAGAGTGATTTTTAGTTACCAAATAAAGCAACATTGCCGCCTTTTCCTCTACAGAAGGATAGAGTTCTTCACCGCCAAACGTTTGGTATATCTGCCCGATACTGGACTTGAATGATTCGTCTTTCTCATTGGCAAACAGAGCACTGCCTCCGAATTTCTCTTTGAGTGCCGTGATTGCCTCCATCGCATTCTCATACGTGGCATGGAAAGATTCTTTCTTGGTCGTCTTATCTATGATTAATTGCTGATAATCATAACTATCCAACGTATCAAGCGCATAGACATAATCACTAATTACATTGAACAATCCGGAATACTCGTCTCGTGTAGGCTTCTCTTGTAGCGATAAAGTTCGCGACATCAAGGCTACAACATCTTTGAGTTCCTGGTAGTGTTGGAGTTGGATATTCTGATTGATGGCGTAGCCTTTTAGGAGATAGTCTCTTAGTATCTTATTTGCCCATATACGAAATTGAGTGCCACGTATACTATGTACTCGATAGCCGACAGAAATAATCACATCTAAACTATATAAGGCTGTTTCATAAGAACGTTCCAGTCCTTGGGGCATATATGCAAATTTTGCATACGTGCCCTTGCGCTGCAATTCACCCTCTTTATATATGTTCCTTATATGACGGGCAATAACAGACTGATCTCTTTCAAATAATTCCGCCATCTGCTGTTGCGTCAACCATACGGTCTCATGCTCCAACTTAACTTCAAGTTGGATACTATTATCCTCTGCTTTATATAAAATGACAGCAGACTCTCCTTGCTTTATTTCTTTATTTTCCATTTGTTTGTTTCTTTACATTCTCCACCAAGGATAGCATATAGGCATTGATGTCGATGAAGGTGTCGTTGATGTGGGTGCGGAGTTGTTGTTGGTGCCATTCGGCGGCTTCTGGGTCTATGGATAAGGTGTTAGTGAGCCAGTCGGCAATGGGTTGCGTCTTTAGGTTTTGTAGTTGGGCTACCTTGGCGGCGGCAGCATTGGCAGGCATATCATAGCGGATACCCAAATAGTAAGCGGGGACACCCAACAAAGCCGCCTCGCGTGCCATACTATCACCCGACGAAACCAAGCCTGCACTATAATAGATGAGGGAGTGGATGTCTTTGATGGGTTCTTGCAAGAGTATCCAGTCGGCAGGGTATTCCGCACGGCGGTGTTTTTCTTCGAGCGAAAGCAACACTTTTAACTCTGGATGTAATGCCTGCATTTTTTGTATTTCGGGTACAATGCCCAAGACGGCACCACTTGCCTGCCCTGCATAGTTCACCGTCCCGACAGACACTTCACGCAGAAACAAGTATTGCTTTGGCTGTACACCATATTCCGATAATGCTTCTACGTTGTGCCGGAACACATTTGGCGCAAGATATGCCCACTCTTTGAGGCAAGGTAATATCTTGGCTTTGGGGTTCAAAGGCTTCTGCGATTCGTATATGCAGTATGCGGATTGGGTACAGAAAAAGAGTTTAGGGCGATAGTCCCATACTTGCGGGTCATCATCAAAAGCAAAACAAGGCACACGATGAATCCAACCCACCACATGTGCAATTACCCCATTGGCTAACACCACATCTATATTCTTTCCCAATGACCACCATAGCAGTTGAAATATGCGTAGCAAGTTTGACTCTAAAATGGCAGACCACTTATTCATACGATGTCTGCCAATAGCGACTACCTCTACATTGGGTACATTACCTAATTCGTATCGGGCAATTTGTGGCAAACGCCCCCGTTTAAGTACCACCACATAGACGTGATTTCCGCGTGCGGATAATGTAAGAATCAGATTCTTGTAGAAATTCAATTGAGGCGTATGCCCTATATCTATCAGTATGTTCATAGCAATCAATCAAATGTGGCTAAAATAGTCTTACGAACATAAACTTGCTCCTTGATATTGACCCATATATGTGCATTTGCAGGAATAATCACATCCACTTGTGAACCAAACTTAATCATTCCAAACCACTGTCCCTGCTCCATCATATCACCCACCTTGCAGTTGGTTACAACCCGTCGAACCAATCGTGAAGCCGTCTGCACTACTCCGATACGAAAACGCCCATTATCCAAGACTATTGTATTGCGTTCATTACGTGCTATGGAAGCAGGATTCTTTAAGGACAATGTTTCCCCATCAAAGTGCTGATTCATTACTACACATCCTGCTATGGGTGTTGCATTGCGGTGTACATCAAATGGTGTCATATTGATACCTATGATGATACACGGATAATCTATATCCACATTGGTAAATTCTTGCAATGTCGCCGTAACACCCTCTTTTGTTGACATAGGAATATCGCCTTTCTCTATACGCTTGATATAGATAATGTTTCCGTCAGCAGGGGATATAATAGCATTCTCTTTCTGCGTGCGTTTCCGTAATGGGAAACGAAAAAAACGTATCATTGTAAGGAGCAATCCCCAAACAGGTACCAACACAACACCGATCAGCAATGCCCATATACCTAAAAGAGAAATACACCAACCTGTCAAAACCGCTGTCAAGATACAAACTATGAGATTGTCTTTATATAAATACGATAGCGAGATATGCGTTTTCTTGTGTAAATAACAATACATAGTGATGCTCTCACACACCACAATTATGCAACCTATCAGGATATAGATATTATTCATAAACCAAAGAAATTAGTATCTCAATATATACAATATAGGAGATAGCAGAATATACATAATGCAGGGCAAGGGGTCACGGAATGACCAGACAGCATACTCCTTGGGGAGTTTGTAGGTTTGGATGGCAGAGGAGAGACGCATACGATGGTGGAGAACCTCTTTCATGATAACCGTCCAATCGGTAAGGCGTTCTACCCAGCCGACTTGGTTGGCTAATGCAGAAGATGGTTCTTCCCTATTTATCCCGTTACCATTAAGCATATCTATCATCGTGCCGATAAACGAAAAACCTAATTGGTTCGATATGGTGTGCCATTTCCATGCGCGGGTGTTGATTTCGAGGAACTTGTATTGCCCGCTCTTTGGGTCGAACATCCACTCGATTTCTCCCATTCCCCAATAATTGACAAGGCGCAAAAGTTGCTCCGATTGGCGTGCGATATCGGGAACGTTGCACGTAACAGCAAAGGTGGTAGAGTTGCCAAAGTCCATCGGGTTCTGGCGGATGCGGTTGGCAACAAGTGATGCTACGGGTATGCCATCCTTTGCCATCACACCATAGGAGAACAGGTATTGGGGTCCGCCCGACAGAAATTCCTGTATCAACACCTTTTCCAACGGGTAATTGGCATCTGCTATGCGCTTGTATATGGCAAGAAGTTGCTCTGTATTATCACAACGGAATGCCTTTTTGCCGAAAGTGGTATGGAAAGTGTACATTATAGCCGGCTTTACCACAACAGGATAGGGCAAAGTAGCGGCTATTGCTTTTACCTCATCAATGGTATCGGGGTACCAACATTCAGGGCACGGAATATGGTAGGTTTCCGCAAATTGGTACGCCTTGCGCTTGTCGTTAAACAAAGCCACCGTCTCGGGAGCAGGAATACCCAGTGCAAATCGCTGCTGATAATCGGCATAGCGTTGCGACAGGAACTCCACCATCTCATCATTGGTAGGGAAAAGCAGACAGCCCTTTTGCGGCAAACACAATGTATCGATCCACTGCTCTAACTCTTTGGTGCCGTGATAGATATGCGTTTTGTGTACTGCCTTGGAATATTTGGCTACGGCATAGCGGGTATCCACCAACAGCACCACCTCAATGGACTCGGCTGCAACTTGCCGTGCCAATCCCAAAGCCTGTATATGCCCTCCTAATATGACTACGCGGTGAATCATATTAAACTATTTAACGTAAGTTCGACCTAAAAACTCCTTTGCCGCAAAGCGGCAAGAAATCCAAGTAAATTTTTGTTTTAGCAACCATAAATTGTCGTAAATCTTATTCGCCTACGGCGGAAAAGTAAGACAATTTGCTTATATTGAACTGACGTTATTTACCAGAAAGAGAAACAATGAATAAAGAGCAGGATACATATACCATAAAGTGTTATTGTTTGTTAATTATAAGTTGGCACAAAGATACACTTTTTTATTGAGATCGGCAAATTTGTATGGACAAAAATAACAATATAAGCGATAACAGGTAGTGCTGTACTGTCCAATAACAAA